>SVIB01000032.1 GCA_015055505.1 Clostridiales bacterium | reverse complement strand
TCCCGAAGTAACACCGGGCGGTAAAGCGCTTAAATTCTATTCAAGTATCCGTATTGACGTAAGAAAGGCTGATACCTTAAAAGACAGCAACGGAATGTTTGGAAATAGAACGAAAGCAAAAATCGTTAAAAATAAACTTGCTCCGCCATTTAAAACTGCTGAATTTGATATTATTTACGGTGAAGGTATTTCACAAACGGGCTGTCTTGTTGACCTTGGCGTAGAATACGGCATATTGGAAAAGAGCGGTTCGTGGTTTGCGTATAACGGCGAAAAAATCGCTCAGGGCAGAGATAAAGCAAAAGATTATCTTGAAAACAACCCCGAAATTAGAGCCGAAATCGAATCGAAAATTAGAAATAGCGCAAATCAAACTCCAACAGCGCAAGACTAAAAAAAAGACCGCAAATCATTCGATTTGCGGTCATAAGTCTTTATTTAAAACACGAAACTTGCGTACACATCGTCGTGTCGGCAATTTTTTGGGTTTTCCCGTCCATAGTTTTAATAAGCACGTGTTTACCGTTGGTATATAAAATACTTCCGTCGGGTGATAAATCGTAGTCGATAACCCCGTTTACTTTTCATAATATATAACTATAATTAAATAATAAATTCATGTCAATCAAAAAGGGGAATTTATATGACAAGAGCAGAAAAAGCAAAAGAATATTTTTTAAACGGTTACAGTTGTTCTCAGTCAATAGTAAAAGCGTTTGCCGATTTAACAGAAAATCCCACCGAACTAATAAAGGTCGCGTCCTCGTTTGGCGGTGGTTTTGGCAGACTTAGGGAAGTGTGCGGTGCGTTTTCGGGTACGTGTATTATAGTCGGAAGTTTGTTTGGCTATGAGCAAAGCGACGGCAATAACAAGTTAGAACATTACGCTCTTATTAGAGATCTTGCCGAGAAGTTTAAAACTGCAAACGGCGGTTCGTATATTTGCCGAGAATTGATTGCGGGAACTGAAAAATTATCTTCGCCAAATCCTGCGGATAGAACTGAAGAATATAAGCAAAAAAGACCGTGCGCATCCATAGTTTACAACTGTGCGGAAATATTAGAACAGTACCTTATAGAAAGGGGCTATACCGTAAATAAATAAAATTGCAAAAATCCATATACTAAGCGAAATTTTATAAGTTTTTATGAATTATGAAATCACTGAAAGAATTATATAAAATAGGAAGAGGACCGTCTTCCTCTCATACGATTGGACCTGAAAAGGCTTGTAATATTTTAAAAGAAAAATACGCAAAAGCAGACCTTTTTAAAATTGAACTTTGCGGTTCGTTATCCGCAACGGGAAAAGGGCATTTAACTGATAAAATTATTGAAGAAACACTTGCGCCTACTAAAGTTGAAATTATATTTAACAATAAAAAAAGCAATCTCCCTCATCCCAATACTTTTTACTCGACCGCTTATTCAAATGGTGAAGTTTTAGGCGAAGATTTCGTTTGTAGCGTAGGCGGAGGCGCGATAACCTTTAACGGCGAAACTTTAAAAGAATCGAAAGACGTTTATCCTCATTCTTCTTTTACTGAAATTAAAGAATTTTGCACTCAAAACAACCTTAGACTTTGGCAATACGTCGAAGTCTTTGAAGATGCTGACCTTTGGGACTATCTTGCCGATATATGGGATAAGATGAAGGCGTGCATAAAAGAAGGTCTAAATGCGGACGGAGTGCTTGCAGGGGGTATTGATACCGTTAGAAAGGCGAAAACCTTGTATGACCAGTACGCATTAAACGAAAGTGAAGAGTCTATTGAAAATAGGCTTGTATGCGCTTACGCTTTTGCTGTAAGTGAAACTAATGCGAGTGGCGGAAGGGTTGTAACTGCGCCAACGTGTGGCTCGTGCGGTGTATTGCCTGCGGTTTTGAAATACTTACAAAAGAAGTTTAACCTTAGCGATAATGAAATTTGTAAAAGCCTTGCAACGGCAAGCGTTATTGGTAATATAGTTAAAACAAACGCATCTATAAGCGGTGCGGAGTGCGGTTGTCAAGCCGAGGTGGGCGTTGCATGCGCTATGGCGTCGGCTGCTATTGCCGAAATTAAAGGGTTTTCTATTGAGCAGATTGAATACGCTGCCGAAATTGCAATAGAGCATCATTTAGGACTTACGTGCGACCCCGTTTGCGGACTCGTTCAAATTCCGTGTATAGAAAGAAACGCGGTGGCAGCTTTAAGGGCGTTGAACGAAGTTTCTTTGGCTACTTTTTTGGCAAATACTTCAAAAGTATCGTTCGATACGGTTGTAAAAACTATGTACGAAACGGGAAAAGACCTTCACGTTAGGTATAGAGAAACGTCTAAAGGCGGACTCGCAAAAACGTTTAAAATATAATATGTATACGGTAATTTTAAAGAAAAACGAAGAGAAAAAAGTTCTTAACGGATTTCCTTGGGTTTACGCTAACGAAGTTTACAAAATAGAAGGAAAAGACGCTCAAGGTAGCGTATGCGAGGTTAGGGCAAACGACGGGAGATTCGTTGGGCTTGGGTTTATAAATCATCAGTCTAAGATTTTAGTAAGAATCCTTACCTTAAAAAACGAACTAATAGACGGCGATTTTTTCAAAAATAGAATAATTGACGCTGTTAATTACCGAAAAGAATTGGGTTACGACGATAATTATAGGGCGGTTTTTGCCGAATCCGATTATTTGCCGGGGCTTATCGTTGATAAATACGGCGAGTATTTATCCGTTCAGTTTTTATGCCTTGGTATGGAAGTTAGAAAACAACTTATCGTCGATATATTAGTCGAATTGTTTTCTCCCAAAGGAATTTATGAAAGAAGTGACGTTGCCGTTCGTAAAAAGGAAGGTTTAGAGGAGAGAAAAGGGTATTTATACGGCGAATTTGAGCCGAAAGTACAAATTATTGAAAACGGTCTTAAAATGGTCGTTGACCTTGAAAACGGTCAAAAGACGGGCTACTTTTTAGACCAAAAAGAAAACCGCGACAATTTAAAATATTACGTAAAAAATAAAACGGTATTAGACTGTTTTTGTAACGAGGGAGGGTTTTCCCTTTGCGCAAAAAAATACGGAGCAAAAGAAGTTACCGCGGTCGATATAAGCCAAAAGGCAATAGACCTCGTACTTGAAAATGCAAAACTTAACCGATTAGATATAAATACGGTAACAGACGACGTTTTTAAAGTTTTAAGAGATTATAGAAAAGAGAAAAAGACTTTTGACGTAGTCGTTTTAGATCCGCCGGCGTTTACAAAGAGTTCAGATACTGTAAAAGAAGGATACAAAGGTTATAAAGATATCAATATAAACGGACTGAAAATAGTCAATAAAGGCGGTTATTTGATAACTTGCAGTTGTTCACAGCATCTTACTTTGAATTTGTTTATGCAAATGATAAAAGACAGCGTAAAAGAAAGCGGAGTTAAGGCTAAACTCGTTGAACTTAGAATGCAAGGCAAAGACCACGCTACGACTATTGGTTATGATGAAAGTTTATATTTAAAAGTTGCTGTGATTAAAGTTATTTAAGGAGAACCTATGGCAAGTAAAAAGCGTGAAAATAAACGCAAAGCGACAATTAAAAAGTTTAAGACCAACAAATATTACTACGCTTTCGTTGCGGTAGTTTTAATTATTGCAATTTTAGTCGTTGGGTTAGATTATAAATTCCGTTTTGGGCTTATTGATTGGTCTGCAACCGTCGAAAGCACCGAAGAAAGTCAGTCAAACGAGTCTTACGAACAAACTTTTGTAGACGAGCTCGGCGATTTGACGGTTAAGTTTATAGACGTAGGGCAGGGCGACGCAATTTTTATAATTTTCCCCGACGGAAAAACTATGCTTATCGACGCGGGTAAAAATACGAATTCAGCAAAAACCGCTTTAGACGAAAATTTAATTGTAAACGGACAAAAGGCAGTGCTTGATTACGTCGTTGCAACGCACTCGGACGACGACCATATAGGTTCAATGCCGTACGTTTATGAAAATTATCAAGTAAATAAATCGTATAGACCGTACACTAAAGCTATAAATGCAAACGCAGAGAGCTTTACTGATATTTTCAATAAAGGTTATACTGAAAAAGCCTCTAAAATATATTACGAATACTTATTAGGAGTTCAAAACGAGAATACGCCGTGTGAATTCTTCTATGACGGAAGCGATTTTCAAACTGTTGCGAATTCAGATGACGAAAGTATTTCTTATAAGGTTGATTTCGTTATGCCGTACGCAAAGACCTTAGACGGGTTTAACGCTCTCGGTAAAAACGTAAACGACCCGTCAGCAATAATAATTATCGAATTTGCAGGCAAGAAAATTATGTTTACCGGCGATATTGAAGAGAAAGCGGAAGAGGCTTTCGTTAGTTATTACGAACAAAATTCAAGCGAAGCGGACTATTTAGACGTTGACGTTTTAAAGGTCGCCCATCACGGAAGCGATACGTCAAGTTCGTTTGATTTTTTGAGTTTAGTTAAACCCGAACACGTAGTTATTTCGTGTGGAATTGGAAATTCTTACCAGCATCCTTGCGACGAGGCGTTAAATAATATAATAGGAATACAGTCAACGCTAAACGTAACCGACGGAAAGCCTATATATAGAACGGATTTACACGGCACGGTAGTGTTGACCGTTACAGCCGAGGGCGAAATGACTTTTACTGTTGAAACCACTGAAAACGACGAGTTTTTACTTTATAACGGCACTCAAATTGCCGAAGTTGAAAATCAAATAATTAAGCCTTAATAAAAAACCGTATCTAAGTTGGTCGCTTAGATACGGTTTTTGTTAATTTAGCCGTTATTAAAATCAAATACGATTTTTCCTCCGTCAAGTTTTAACTTGCTATCAAAGTCTTTTCCTGTCTTTGACTTAAATTTTAGACTGTCGGTAAATCCGGTAGAGAGTAGTTTTTGCGCTTGCAATAAATTAATTCTTGCGTCTAAAATGCGGAAGTTTATGCGGAATTCACAACCGCTTGAAAAACCCGAACATCCGTAAGAATATCTGCCTCTTACCACTTCTTTTCCGCAAAGAGGACATTTACCGATTTTATCTCCGTAAAATCCCGAACCTTCATTAGGGTTTTTGCTGAACACCTCGGCAATCTCATCTTCAGCCATTTTTACGCTGTCTAATATAGAAATTTCTCCCCTGTAAACCTTTTTCAGCGCTTGACCTAATTGACTCGTTTTATACTTATCCATTGAAATATCCATGTCTATAAGTTGTTCAATTAAGTATCTACCGCCTTTTTCTATGCGGTAAACGTCTTTTTTTAAGGAGATATATCCGCTCTTTTTCGCGTTGTCGATAATTCCGGTTCTCGTAGCCTCAGTGCCAAGTTCAAGACCTTTAAAAATGGCTTTATAGTCCTCTTCGTCGTTATCGTCGGCTTGCGCTTTATCTTCTTTAAAGGGGTTTTTTAAATAATTGTTAAGAGTTTCAATTGTGTAGTGTTTTGGCGGTTGGGTTTGTTTTTCTTCGGGCTTAAAATCTACGTTTATTTTGTCGCCTACGTTTAGGTTTGGTAGCATTTTATCTTTTTTGTCCGCTCCGTCGTATTTCGTCCAACCGGCAGTGACGATAATAGAGCCTTTTAAAGAATAATCTTCTTTTCCGCCGAGAGAAACGGTAAGTTCCGACTTTTCAACGATACAGTCTTCTTCGCAAAAAACCGCTACGAAACGGCGCAAAATTGCCGAATATACCGTAAATTCTTCTTCGCTAAGAGCGTTTTTTTGCGGTATTTTATAAGTTGGAGTAAGGGCAGAGTGCGATTCTATTTTACCGTCGTCAAAAATAGTCTTTTTGTCTTTAAAAATAATTGGGTAACCTAATTCTTTAACGCCCGATATAATCTCTTTAATCTTTCCTTTTTCGTTAGTAGCAAGATACTCGGAGTTTGTTCTTGGGTAACTAATATATCCGTTTTCGTATAATTTTTGGGCTATTGCTAAACTTTTTTCCATAGGCATTTTATATTTTTTGCCAAGGAAATTTTGAAGTTTTGTTAAAGAGTAGAGTTTACCTGCGTTTAAAACCTCTTTTTTAGCCTTTTTATCGGTAACGACAGCCTCTAATTTGTTCATTCTTTCACAACAAATTTCGGCTTTTCTTTTATCTTCTTTAGAAAACTTATATTTTGAAGTAAGTTCTATTTCTTCGCCGTCAGTTACGGCTTTAGACGTTAGCGCGTAATAAATTTCAGGTTTAAAATTTTCAATTTCGGTATCTCTGTCGTAAATTGCCTTTACTATTGGTACGATAACTCTGCCAACCCGTAGCAACGTGCCAGTTTTGATACTTGCATATCTCGTTAAGTTTACACCGTAAAGCCAGTCAATATAAGTTCTTGAAAAGCCTTCGTTTGCTAAGTTTTGATAGTAACTTTCTTCCTTCATTTCCAAAAGTGCCTTTTTAACCGTTTTCGGCGTTTGGTCGGGTAGCCATAATCTATAAAACGGTTTAGGTGAAGATAAGGCGTTTTCAACGCATAGCCTTATAATTATTTCACCCTCTCTATCCGAGTCGCCTGCGTTTACAATCTTGTCAACGTCATTACGGTTTAAAAGAGTTTTTATTGTTTCAAATTGGGCTATAACTCCTTTATCGGGCTTTCCGTCGTCGCCATTTTTAAGTTTGAACTTAAATTTTTCAGGAAAACAGGGGAGATTTGAAAGCGTCCACTTTTTGTTTTCGGTTGCCCCAGTGTAGTCTTCCACGTTGCAGAGAGAAAACAAATGTCCAAATGCCCAAGTGACGATATATTCGGAGTTTTCATAATATCCGTTTTTCTTTTTCATTTCGCCGATTCCTGCAACGATATTTCTTGCAAGACTCGGTTTTTCGGCTATAATTACTATCATAATTTATATATTAACATTTATAAAAAATAAAGTCAATCGGGAAAGGTGAATAAAACTAAGTGAGTAAATTAAAATTTAAAAAACCGAAAACCCGTATTTTTAATTGACAAAAAAAATTGAAGAGTATATACTTAATATGCGAAATGATTTCAAATTTATCTTATAGATAAAATTTACGAGGTACTATGAAGGCGCTTGAACAAAAGATAACCGCTGAGGGAAAGATTTTTCCCGGACATATAGTAAAAGTCGGTAGTTTCTTAAACCACCGTTTAGACGTCAATTTCCTTATGGAAATGGGTGAAGAGATTGCAAGGCTTTATAAAGATGCGGGCATAACCAAGATAATTACGGTAGAAGCGTCGGGAATAGCCCTTGCGGTGTGCGCTGCGTATAAAATGAACGTACCAGTTGTATTTGGCAAAAAAGCGTCTGCAAAAAATCTTTCAAATAACGTGTACGTTGCTGAAATTTACAGTTTTACACATAAAAAATCCAATTTCGTCGCTATAAGCGAGGAATTTCTTTCGGCGACCGATAAAGTATTAATAGTAGACGATTTTCTTGCAAACGGTGAGGCTATAAGAGGTCTTATCAGTATCGTAAAACAAGCAAACGCACAAGTTGCGGGTTGCGCTATTGCCATTGAAAAAGGTTTTCAAGGCGGTGGAGATAAATTGAGAGAAGAGGGTGTTAGAGTCGAGTCGTTAGCAATAATTGACGAGATGACTGACAACTCTATAAAATTCCGAGAGTAATTCTATTTTTTAGAATTATTTTAACTTGGAATTTTTTTAATTTACGGAAAGGTTCACATTTCATATAAAAATTAGGACTAAAAGTCCAAAAAAGGAGAAACAAAATGAAAAAACTTTTAACCTTTGCTCTTGCTGCAATTTTAGCAGTTGGTTGTTGTTTCGGTATCGTTTCATGTGGTAACACATCAAGCGGTGATACTGAAAAACCTTACAACGGTATCGTTAAAGTTGAAAATCTTGCCGATATTAAAGTAGGTCTTATTTGTCTTCACGGCGAATCTTCTACTTACGACAAAAACTTTATCGACGCTTTCAATGCTGCTTGTACTGCTAAGGGCGTTAAGTCTGTTACGAAAGTAGATATTCCTGAATCGTCTGCTTGTTACGACGCTGCTGCTGACCTTGTTGACCAAGGTTGTAACATTATCTTTGCTGACTCTTTCGGTCACGAAGAGCATATGTTAAAGGCTGCTAAAGAATTCCCAGAAGTTCAATTCTGTCATGCAACCGGTACTTATGCGCATACTGAAAAGCGCGGAAACTTCCACAATGCGTTTGCATCTATCTACGAAGGTAGATATTTAGCAGGTATCGCAGGCGGTATGAAATTAAAAGAAATGATTGAGAACAATCAACTTAAACCTGAAAATTATGACGCAAACGGTAACGTTAAAGTTGGTTACGTTGGCGCATGGACTTATGCGGAAGTTATTTCTGGATTCACCTCTTGGTTCTTAGGCGTTCGTTCAATCGTTCCTAACGTTGTTATGGACGTTCAATTTACCGGTTCTTGGTATGATGAAACTGCTGAAAAGACCGCTGCTGAATTATTAATTAATGAAAAACACTGTGCGCTTATTTCTCAACACGCTGACTCTATGGGCGCTCCTACTGCTTGTGAAACTGCAGGCGTTCCTAACGTTTCTTACAACGGTTCAACTGCTACTGCATGTCCAAAGACTTTCGTTGCTTCTTCAAGAATTAACTGGCAACCTTACTTTGAGTACATTATTGACTGTGTAAATAAAGGCGAAGAAATTAGCGTTGATTACTGCGCAGGTATCGGTTCTACTTGGTCTAACGGTTCAGTTGCTCTTACCGATTTAGGTACTGCAGCTGCTACTGGAACTCAAGAAGCAATCGACGCTGCTATTGCAGAACTTAAAGCAGGTACTTTAAAAGTATTTGACCTTTCTAAGTTCAAGGTTGACGGTAATGCTCTTGCTGACGATTTCAAAGCAGACGTTGATACTGACGCTCAATTTACTGCTGACACCGTAGTTATTAAGACTGCTGGTGACATAAAGTATTTTGCAGAAAGCGAATTCCGTTCTGCTCCTTACTTCGGTCTTAAGATTGACGGTATTACGTACCTTAACGAAAAATATTAATCTTTACTAAAAGAGATGTACCCAAGGGGCGTAATGCCCCTTGGATATATTATTTTAATGACGTTTATAAAATTTACTAAAATCTCTAAAAAAAGGAATAACTAATGAGTCTTCAAGAAAATACGGCGAGAGAAGTTGCCGTAAAATTTGAAAATATAACGAAAACCTTTGGTAGCGTTGTTGCAAATAACAACGTTTCTTTTGACGTGTACAAAGGTGAAATTTTATCCTTACTTGGTGAAAACGGTTGCGGTAAAACGACTCTTATGAATATGCTTTCGGGTATTTACTTTCCCGATAAGGGAAATATTTACGTTTACGGACAACCCGTAGTTATTCAATCCCCAAAGGATGCCTTTGCTTATAAAATCGGTATGGTTCACCAACATTTTAAGTTGGTAGAGGTTTTTACCGCTTTACAAAATATTGCCTTAATTTTAGAAAAAGGGCAAAAATACGATTTGAAAAAAATCCGTGAAGGAGTAAATCAAATTTGCTCAAAATACGGTTTTAATATAGATTTAGACAAAAAAGTATACAATATGTCCGTTTCCGAAAAACAAACTCTTGAAATTGTCAAGGTTTTATATAGAGGAACTGATATTCTTGTATTAGACGAGCCTACGGCAGTTTTAACTCCGCAAGAAACGAAAAAACTCTTTGCGGTTATTAAAAATATGCGCGAAGACGGTAAATCAATAATAATTATAACTCATAAATTAAATGAAGTTATGGAAATTTCGGATAGAGTTACGATTTTAAGAAAAGGTGAGTATATAGGTACCGTTTTAACAACTGAAACTAACGAAAAAGAACTTACCGAAATGATGGTTGGAAAAAAGGTGGAACTTAAAATTGATAGACCGAAAACGGAGTTTGACCGTCCGATTTTAGAAATTCGTGACTTGCTTGTAAAAGCCGACGACGGCTCGGTTGCTATTAACGGAACGAGTTTTTACATTCGTAGCGGAGAAATTTTAGGAGTAGCAGGTATAACCGGTTGCGGACAAAAAGAACTTTGCGAGGCTATTGCAGGCATTAGAGATATTGAAAAAGGCTTAATTACTCACGATGGCGAGAGTTTAATAGGTCTTTCGCCTAAGGAAATAATCAAAAAAGGCGTTTCAATGAGTTTTATTCCTGAAGATAGACTTGGAATGGGACTCGTGCCGTCAATGTCCATAACGGATAACATGATGCTAAAAACGTACGCTGACGGTAAAGGTATTTTCGTTGATAGAAAAAATGCAAGAGAGAGAGCGGTTGCTCTTGTCAAAAAACTTAGCATTGTAACTCCGTCAACCGAAACTCCCGTAAGAAGATTATCGGGCGGTAACGTTCAAAAAGTTTTAGTTGGAAGAGAAATTGAATCCAATCCAAACGTTATAGTAACTGCGTATCCGGTCCGCGGACTTGATATTAACTCGTCTTACGCAATATACGATATTTTAAACGAGCAAAAAAAGAAAGGTACGGGTATTTTGTTTATTGGCGAAGACCTTGACGTAATGCTTGCTCTTTGTGATAAAATAATGGTTCTTTGTCACGGAAGGAATATGGGTATAGTTCACGCAAGCAAAACGACTAAAGAAGAACTTGGACTTATGATGACGGGATCGCTTGACTTAAGCGAGGCAAAAAATAAAGAATACGGTAAAGCAAAAGACAGTCGATTGACTGATGAACAGTGGTTAGAATTAGAACAAAAAGAAAACTCGGAAGAAAAGGGGGAAAACGATAATGGCTAATAAAATAGTAAACGAACCTTTATTCCATATTGCAAAACGAGGAAATTTACCCCTTTGGAAAGCAATACTTATAAGGGGCGGTGCAATCGTAGGAGCAATATTGTTTTCGGCTATTCTTTGCGGAATAGTCTTTGGTAAAAACCCAATTAAAATAATTGGATACTTATTTGACGGTATACTTGGAACAGAAAGAAGAATTTGGCTACTTATAAGAGATACCGCACTTTTATTAGGCGTTGGGTTGGCGTTAGTTCCTGCTTTTAAAATGAAATTCTGGAATCTTGGCGGTAACGGACAAATACTTATGGGCGCTTTAATTGCCGTTGCGATTATGAGAAGTAATATCGGTAAAAATAACGTTTTAGTTGCCAATATTCTTATGCTTATAGGTTCAATGGCAATCGGTGCAATTTGGGCTGCTATTCCAGCAATTTTCAAAGCGTTTTTTAAAACCAACGAAAGTCTTTTCACTCTTATGATGAACTATATTGCAAGCGGTATAGTTGCATATTTCTTAAGCGTATGGTCTGTAAACGGAACAGGCGTTTTAGGTCAAGTAAAAACTGGACATTTACCCGTAGTCTTAAACGCTCATTTATTGACGATTATCGTCGTAGCCGTTCTTACTGCGATTATGCACGTTTATATGAAACACTGTAAGCAAGGGTACGAACTTTCAGTTGTAGGTGAAAGTGAAAATACCGCTAAGTATATCGGTGTAAACGTAAAAAAGGTTATAATTAGAACGCTTGCCATATCGGGTGCTATATGCGGTATAATCGGTTTGCTTTTGGCAGGTTCTATTGACCACTCTATAAACGAACAAACTGCAAACAATATGGGCTTTACCGCAATTATGGTTGCGTGGCTTGCAAAATTTAACCCTCTTATGATGATTTTATCGTCACTGCTTATTGCCTTTTTAACGAGAGGTATGGGACAAGTTCAAACAGAGTGCAATATTGCAAACGACGCTGTTGCGAATTTGGTTGTAGGAATAGTATATTTTATTATTATTGGTTGTGAATTCTTTATTAGTTATCAACTTAAATTTAAAAAAGGCAAAAACTCAAAAGAGTCTTCCAATAAAAGCAAACAAAAAACAGTAAAGGAGAGAGATTAATATGTTAGTCGTTATCGTTGGCGGTATAAGTATTGGCGTTGTTTTTCTTCTTGGCTGTGTAGGAGAAATTCTCACTGAAAAATCAGGACATTTAAATCTTGGTATTCCGGGTATTATGTGTATGGGTGCAGCGGGTGGTTGCTATACAACCTCGCTCTATATAAACTCTTTACCGACTGCAGATTCTGCCTCTTGGCTCGTACTTGTTTTAGTTGCCGTTTTGGGTGCTACGATAACCGGTGCTTTAGGCGGTCTAATTTATGCAGTTTTGACCGTTTCTCTAAGAGCAAATCAAAACGTAACAGGTCTTGCCCTTACGACTTTTGGCGCAGGTTTTGCTCAATTTGTAATGGATACTTACGTAGATAGAACACGTTTCTCAGCCGCAAGTAAAATTATCCGTTATTCAATAATCGGTAATGCTGATTGGGGTTGGTTTGGTAAAATTTTCTTAGGTCACGGTATTTTAGTTTACCTTGCAATTGCAATTGCAGTCACCTCGGCAATAGTTTTAAAGAGAACTCGTGTAGGCTTAAATCTTCGTGCTGTGGGTGAAAATCCGGCAACTGCAGACGCAACGGGTATAAACGTTACGGCATATAAATACGGAGCAATTTTAACGGGTAGCGCAATCGCCGGTCTTGGCGGTGTGTTCTATATTTTAGATTATATCGGCGGAAGTTGGGAGAACGCAAGTACGATTGAAGGACTTGGTTGGCTTGCAATCGCATTGGTTATTTTCACTTTGTGGAAACCCGACTTAAGTATTTTAGGTTCATTCCTTTTCGGTATGCTATATATTGCGTCAAGCGGTATTACAGGCGTATCGTTTAACGTTATGAAGTTGTTGAAATTGTTACCATACGTAGTTACGGTTATAGTTTTAATAGTTACGAGTATTTTAGACAGTAAAGAAAATCAACCGCCTGCGTCGCTTGGTCTAAACTATTTTAGAGAAGAACGGTAAAAAAACGGCTTTCCCGATAAGGAAAGCCGTTTTTATTTGTTTTCTATTGACATAATTAAGTTAAAATTGTATAATATTTTACATAAATTGCGTAGGTATATGTATGTATAAAATTTTAAATGCCAAAAGGCTTAATGAAAATATATTTTTACTTGAAGTTGAGGCTAAATGGGTTGCTAAAAAATGCTTGGCAGGTCAGTTTGTAATAGTAAGATGCGGAGAGGACGGCGAGAGAATTCCTTTAACTATTGCCGATTACGATAGAGAAAAAGGCAGTGTTACAGTAGTCGTTCAAGAAGTCGGTGCATCTACAAAAAAAATGGGTGCGTTACTGACGGGCGACTACTTAACCGATTTTGTCGGTCCGCTTGGCAATCCGTCGGAAATTATAAAGGATTTTGATAATTATAAAGGAAAAGAGATTTTATTCGTTGCGGGCGGTTTGGGTACTGCGCCCGTTTATCCGCAAGTTAAAGATTTATCTTTAAAAGGTAAAAAATGCGACGTAATTATTGGTTCAAGAAATAAAGATTTATTGATTTTAAACGAAGAAATGAAGGCTGTCGCTAAAGACGTATACGTTTGTACGGATGACGGAAGTTTTGGTTTTAACGGCAGAGTTACAGACCTTTTAGAAAACCTCGTAAAAAGCGGTAAAAAATACGATTTATGCGTGGCGATTGGACCGGTAATAATGATGAAATTCGTATGTATGCTTACCAAAAAACTTGAAATTCCAACAATCGTAAGTATGAATCCCATTATGGTTGACGGCACGGGAATGTGCGGGGCTTGTAGAGTTACAGTTGGCGGAGAAGTTAAATTTGCGTGCGTTGACGGTCCTGAATTTGACGGTCACAAAGTTGATTTTGACGAGGCTATGAAAAGGCAATCGTTATATAAAACGCAAGAAGGAAGAATGTATTTAAAAGAAAAAGAAGGTTCAACCCATCACGGCGGATGCGGTTTTTGCGGAGGGGAAAATGAGTGATTTAACTAAAAAAGTCCCTGTAAAAGAGCAAGACCCTAACGTTAGAAACAAAAACTTTGACGAGGTATGCTTAGGCTACACCGAAGAAGAGGCTGTTTTAGAGGCAAGCAGATGTCTACAGTGTAAAAAGCCGTTTTGCGTTGAGGGGTGTCCTGTTAAAATAAACATTCCAGCGTTTATCGGAGAAATTCAAAAGGGTAATTTTATTAAAGCCTACGAAATTATTTCTCAAAGTTCATCATTACCTGCCGTTTGCGGAAGAGTTTGTCCACAAGAAACGCAATGTGAAAGCAAATGCGTGCGAGGAATAAAGGGCGACGCTATAAATATTGGCAAACTTGAGCGTTTTTGCGCTGATTATGCGAGAGAACACGGATTAAAACAGCAAAAAGTTGTTTCTAACGGTATAAAAATAGCGGTAATAGGTTCTGGTCCGTCAGGGCTTACTTGCGCGGGCGACCTTGCAAGGCTTGGTTATGAGGTAACCGTTTTTGAGGCTCTTCATAAACTTGGCGGAGTGCTTGTATACGGTATTCCCGAATTCCGTTTACCAAAGGAAAAGGTCGTTCAAAGCGAGATAAAGAACCTTGAAGAGTTAGGCGTAAAATTTGAAAGAAACGTAATAGTTGGAAAGTCCGTAACCGTTGACGAACTTTTAAACGAAGAGGGTTTTAAAGCCGTATTTATAGGCTCAGGAGCGGGATTACCTATGTTTTTGGGTATAAAAGGCGAAAGTTTAAACGGCGTTTTTTCAGCGAACGAATATTTAACTCGCAGTAACCTTATGAAAGCGTATGAGCACAATTCAAAAACCCCCATTTTTGAGGGCGAAAAGGTAGTTGTCGTAGGCGGTGGAAACGTTGCCATGGACGCGGCAAGAACGGCGATTAGATTCGGTGCTGACGTGCATATAGTATATAGGCGTAGCGAGGCTGAACTTCCGGCAAGAAGAGAGGAAGTTTTAAACGCAAGGGAAGAAGGGGTTGTTTTTGATTTATTAACAAATCCCGTAGAGATTTTAGGTGATGAAAACGACAGAGTATGCGGTGTAAAGGTTTGCAAAATGGCTTTAGGCGAGCCTGACCAAAGCGGAAGAAGACGTCCCGTAGAGATTGATGGCTCTGATTACGTCATTGATGCTGATACGGTAATTATTTCGATAGGTACGTCGCCAAATCCGCTTATTTCGTCAACTACTGAAAACTTGTCGACAGACGGAAGGAAACGTATTATAGCAGACGAAAACGGACGAACGAGTAGAGAAGGCGTGTTTGCTGGCGGAGATGCAGTAACGGGCGCAGCGACTGTAATTTTGGCTATGGGAGCAGGCAAAAAGTCGGCAAAAGCGATAGACGAATATATAAAATCAAAATACAACTAATAGAAAACGCCGAGGTTTAGGGCGATTGTCCGTTAAGGACGTCACGCTAAATCCTCGGCGTATATTTTATGCTATTTTAGTTATTGAAAGTGAAAGATTATCAACTGTTAAGTCGGTAGTTCCGCTATTTCTTAATTCCAAAGTAGTATTTGCGGGCACGTCAATTACCGTCGTGCCAAAAACTGTTGCTCGGTCTGTTGCCGTTTGGGTTGTAAACGCCGAGGTTGTCGATGGGATTTCCGTACCGTTTACAAACAACGCAGTTTCTCCAGTTCCTGAAACACCGCTAACCGTTCCGCCGTAATTTACTGAATACACCCCCGTTGCGAGTGTGATTGAAGTATTAGTTCCGTCCAAAACGATATCTGCAGAATTATTAAACGTTTCAGTCAAGGTAAGCGGAGTGTTTGCGGTGTAAGTTCCCGTAGAAGTATAATTTGCAATGCTAACCGTAGCGTCTGCCCCCGTAGGACCAGTAGCACCTGTGGGACCTGTTACGCCTTGAATACCTTGCGGTCCGGTTTCACCGGTAGCGCCGGTAGGTCCGGCTACACCTTGAATTCCTTGTACACCTTGAGGACCGATAGCACCCGTAGGTCCGGTAGCGCCGGTAGGTCCGGTTACACCTTGTATGCCTTGCAAACCTTGAGGTCCGACAGCACCCGTAGCACCCGTAGCACCTGTGGGACCTGTAACGCCTTGAATACCTTGCAATCCTTGCGGTCCGGTTTCACCGGTAACGCCCGTAGGTCCGGTTACACCTTGGATACCTTGTAAACCTTGAGGACCGATAGCACCCGTAGGACCAGTAGCGCCTGTGGGACCTGTAACGCCTT
>SVIB01000031.1 GCA_015055505.1 Clostridiales bacterium | reverse complement strand
TACGAATATAAACTTTATAACGATAGGCGGATAAGGTTTATATTCGTAGGGTGTTTAAATACGCTTGTAGGAACGGGTACGACCTTACTTATTTATCTTGCTTTTGGGTACGGACTTTTTGAGCAGAGCAATATAACGTGGTGGGAAACCTTTGTTGCAACCGTAATAGGCTACGCCATAGGCACGGTGCACAGTTATTTGTGGAACAAATTTTTCACTTTTAAGTCAAAAGAAAAGTCTTTTGCGGAGTTTTTACGGTTTGTGGGCGTGTGTGTAGTGCAGTATGCGGTAAATTACGGGCTTACTTTACTTGCAAAGCAGTTTATAGACATGCATTTTGTTTATACGGTAGCGGTAACGATTGTTTGTATGATAATATCGTTTATCGGTCACAGTGTATTTTCTTTTGGTAAGAGGTTTTCAAAGGTTGAAAATTACGGCGAAAAGGATAATAAGTAGGGCAATAAGTCGATAAAATGAAAAATAAATGAGGGCGGAACGCTTTAGCGTTCCGCCCTTTAGTATTATATAACTAATTGAAATTTCTTAAATAATTTTGCAAACAAAAAATGTCGCTTTTAACGAATAAAACGCCGATTAATAAAGCGGTTTATTCGCAAGAATATTATATCGCAAATTCATTTTATTAGCAACCGTTTAATAAAAAATATACGAAAGGTCAAATTTAATTGCAAAGGGAAAGTAAATGTGTTAAAATTACTTTATCATTATATAAAGGTGTTATTATGAAATTTACCGAATTTACTATTTCTACTACTACCGAGGCGCAGGAACTCGTTGCCGATATTATGTGGCAGTATACCTCTTACGGCGTGGCAATTAGCGACGTAAAAGACGTCGTTGAACTTATCAACGATAGAAAATCTACGTGGGATTATTTAGACGACGAGGTTTTAAAGGAACTCAATTCCACCGTTACGCTTGTAAAGGCTTACGTTGCCCTTGATATCGCCGACCAAACGCTTGTAAAAATTGAAAACGACCTTGCTACTTTAAAAGAAAACTGCAAAGGTTTTACCGAAACGGGTAGTTTAGAAATCGTAAAGCGCATAGTTGACGGCGACGACTGGATAGAGATTTGGAAAAAGCATTACCGTCCTATTGAACTTGGAAAAGTAGTCGTTTGCCCTGCGTGGATAGAGCGACAAATAAACCCCGACCAAGTTGAGGTTTTAATTGACAGTAATATGGCTTTCGGCACGGGCGAACACGAAACCACCTCAATGGTAATAGAACTTATGCAAGAATACGTAACCTCGGCAAAAACGGTCATTGACGTTGGTACGGGTAGCGGAATTTTGGGTATTGCCGCCGCAAAACTCGGCGCTGAGAGAGTTTTTATGACCGATATCGACTACGTTGCGGTAAAATCGGCAAAACACAACTGCGAACTTAACGGAACGGCGGATAAATGCGAGGTTGCCCTCAATAATCTTTTAGACGATAAAAACGTAAAGGGCGAATTAGTGCTTGCAAATATCACCGCTGACGTTTTGTTAATTCTCTCAAAGACTATCACTAAAAACGTTGCCAAAAACGGCGTAATGGTTATGAGCGGAATTATAAAATCGCGCGAAAATGAAGTTATAGAGGGGTATTCTGCTCTTGGCTTTAAACTTGAACAGCGTAAAAACAAGGGCGAATGGGTAGCAATCGCAATGAGAAAAATATGAAAGCAGTAGTATTTACTTTAGGCTGTAAAGTTAATGGGTGCGAGAGCGCGTCGCTCATATCGGGGCTTAAAAGTTTAGGCTATGACGTCACCGATAAACTTGGCTATGCCGACCTTTATATAATAAATACTTGCGCTGTAACGGCTGAGGCGGAGAAAAAATCACGTCAAACGGTTGCGCGGGCAAGAAAATTTAATAAATCCGCTAAAATAATCGTAACGGGTTGCGCGTCACAGCATTCTCCCGACGACTTCTTGAAAAAAGAGGGAGTAACGCTCGTTACCGGCGCAAACGCCAAAGACCGTATCATTGAAGAGATTAACGAAGTCGGGTTTAGGAAGTTTGACGACGAAGGGTATTATGAAAAATATCTACCCGAAAATCCAAGCAGGACGAGGGCGTATATAAAAGTTCAAGACGGCTGTAATAACTTTTGCAGTTATTGTATCATTCCGTATTTGAGAGGGCGTTCAAGGTCGAGAAAACCCGAAAACGTAGTGGCTGAAATTCAAAGGCTTTCCCCCTTAGAGGCGGTAATTACGGGTATTAATCTTTCGGCTTATAATTATGAAAATATTGGACTTAAAGGACTTATAGACCGACTTATTGACGTAAACTGCCGAATAAGACTCGGCTCGCTTGAGGTTGGAATTATAACCGAAGAATTTTTATCCGCGCTTAAAAATCTCAAAAACTTTGCTCCGCATTTTCACTTGTCCTTGCAGTCGGGGTCTAACAAGGTTTTAAAATCAATGAATCGCCGTTACGATAGGGAAACTTATATTGAAAAGTGCAATCTTATCCGTAAATATTTCCCGTCGGCAGCGATAACGACCGATATTATAGTCGGTTATTCTACCGAAACCGAAGAGGACTTTTTAGATAGTGTAAACCTTTGCAAAGAAGTGAAGTTTGCCGACGTGCATTGTTTTCCTTACTCTAAACGTGAGGGAACTGTGGGTGCAAAACTAAAAGAACTTCCCTCAAGCGTTAAAGATGCGCGAATGGACGTTTTACTTGCCGTAAAAAAAGAACTCAAAGAAAACTTTATAAATAACTATATAGGTAAGACTCTTTCTTTCGTTCCCGAAGAGGTTGAAAACGGGTATACCGTAGGCTATACCGACAACTATATAAGGGTTTACGTAAAGGGTGAAATTCCCCTAAAAGAGTGCGATATTCAACTTATAGAGGGCTTTTTGGATGGAGCGACCGCAAAAATCGTATAAAAGGAGATAATTATGGAGAACTGTTTATTTTGTAAATTTGTAAGCGGAGAATTTAAAACTGAAATCGTTTTTGAAAACGACGATTTCATCATTATAAAAGATATTGCGCCAAAGGCTAAAAACCATTTCCTTGCAATACCTAAAAAGCATTTTAAATACCTTGCCGAAATGACTCAAGAAGACTCGGCTTTAGTGGGAAGAATTTTAAAGACTATTCCGACCCTTGCGGATAAACTTGAATTGGGCGAAGGCTACCGCCTTGTGATAAATCAAGGCGACGACGCAGGTCAAACCGTTCCTCATCTTCATATCCACGTCCTCTCGGGACAAAAAATGGAGTGGAATCCCGCTTAACTTTTTAAAGTTAGGTAGGTAAAATTTGGTTATTGACTTAAAAACGCTTGACAGCAATTTTTAGGTTTGTTATAATTAACAGGCTTTATAGAAAACGCCAAAGGGCAAAGGAGGGTTGTGAAATGTCTACTATCAGAGTTGGTGAAAACGAATCTTTAGATAACGCTTTAAGAAGATTTAAGAGAAAGTGTTCAAGAGACGGTATTATCGGTGATTTACGTAAGAAGGAGCATTACGAGAAGCCTTCCGTAAGACGTAAGAAAAAGGCTGAAGCGGCTAGAAAGAGAAGTGTTAAAAACTAATTTTTAAAGGCTTATAAACGGCGCAATACTGCGTTACTGTAAAATGCTCTCGACTGGGATGACCGATAAGGTCTATCCCATCCGATATCATTTTACGAGCCTTGGTGTGCTTGTTTCTAAACCTTTAAAACGGTACTTAAACAAGGTGGTATGTGAATGCAACGTCACGTTGCCGTCACGTTGCCGTCAGGTTGCTGATTCTAAAATTTAACACAAATTAAAAAGATTTACACCCGAAAAAATTTCGGGTGTATTTTTTTATCCCGAAAGAAAGTTCTCTCGGGCTTTTTTTAGCCCACGAATAAATAATATATTATATAATAATGAAAGGTGAATTATGTCAAACGTAAAGAGTATAAAAAGCGCGGCTAAAGAGGCTAAGTTAAGATTAAAAAACAGATTTTGGGAAGATTACAAAAAAGAAGTTGACAGCGGGGTCAAAACCGCTGAGGAAGAAGGGATTTCTTCGTCGGGTGTAAAAAAATACTTCCGTAATTTGGTTATAAAAAACTTAATGGGTGTAAGCGAAGAGGAAGAAAAATTTTATATAAAAGTTCGGGATATGTTAGACGTTGAAAAAAGTCTTCCTAACGACGCGCTCGATAAACTTATGGATAAAAATGAGTTTAACTCTCTTTCCTACGAGGCGAGGGAAAGATATCTCTTTAAACTTGCCGAAAAATACTTAAAAGCAGTAGATAGATATAAAAAAGAGCGTGGGATTGAACTTGCTTTAGGCAGATAAAAATCGGTCTATATGCCATTTAATTGCAAAAAACAGCCTTTTAAATAATCGGTTTAAAAAACTAAAAAACCAAAATTACGGCATAAATCAATGAAAAATCGGTCAATAAGTTGATAAATGCAAAAAAACTGCAAAAAATTTTAAAAATTTTTATTATTTTTTGGTTAGAACGCTTGAAAAATTTGAAATGATAGTATATAATAAATACATATAGGTATAATTTCACTTTTAAAGCGAGGTTTATGTAATGAGAACTTATCTTGGAAAATTCATTGATGAAAACGCTGTACTTGAAAACGGTTTCCCTGCTTCGGTTAAAGAAGAAGGTTTTGACGTTGACGAAAAAGTAAGAGGCGCTGCCCTTCGTGACGAGCAGAAGTATTATCCTGCTGACTACGTAGCATACGAAGAAACGGCTGCAATGGATACTGCTTATGAGGCTGAGCCTATAGCAGACGATAAGCCGAAGTATATTCCGTCGCCTACGTTTGCACAGAAAATGCTCCGTGCTGACGAAGTTCTTCAAGATAGATACGACGAACTTAAAAACTACGCTCTTCGCTTTAAGAAACTCAAGACGAGAATTTCTAAGAAGTTTGACTCTATCAATCAAGGTAGACTTCACTTTGTAAAACTCTCCGTTGCGGGCAAGACCTTAAAGTTATTCCTTAACATGGATATCAACGAAACTGACCCGAAATTCCACTGTAAGGATATGAGCGATAAGAAGACGTACGTAACCGTTCCCGTTTTACTTCGTATTAAATCGGGTAGAGCGGTAAGATATGCAAAAATTCTTATCGACCAATGTGCGGCTCTTCACGGACTTAAAGAAAATCCAAAGTTTGAAGAAATTGACTCTATCGCAATGGTAGAACAATTCCTTTACGGCCAAAATGAAGACGGGGAAGAATAAGATATTTAAGTAAATTTTGGGGTTAGGCAAAACTTAACCCCATTTTTTTAACAAAGCGAAATTAAAAAAGGCAATAATGGTAGACCGCAAAGCGCGGGATTAACCGAAAAGCAAATAAAAAAACTGATAAATACCCCCAAATAGCGAGATATTAAAAAATAGTGGCTAAAAATGATTGACAAACAAAAAAAGGTAGTGTAAAATATATAAGCACTCCTTGGGGGTGTTAATTTTTTGGGAAGGCGAAAGATATGGCAAAAGGAACAAGAACCAGAATCACTTTGGCGTGCACCGAATGCAAGCAGAGAAACTATGACGATTACAAAAATAAGAAGAATGATCCTGACAGACTTGAAATGAGCAAGTACTGTCCTTTCTGCAAAAAGCACACCATCCACAAAGAAACGAAGTAATTTCGTTTAAAAGAGGTAGTTATAATGGAAAATAAGAAAGATACGGTAGTATCTACGAAGACCGCCGAAAAAAAGGTTAAGAAAGATAAAAAACCTAACGTTTTTGTGCGCGCGTGGGGAAAAATTAAGGAAGTATTTTCTGAACTTAAGAAAGTTACTTGGCCCACGTTCCCAACCGTTATGAAACAACTCGGTTGCGTACTCGTTACGGTTGCAGTCGTTCTCGTTATCATAATGATTATGGACCTTGGTCTTCAAGAACTTCTTAAACTCGTAAGGGGAGTATAAGTATGAGCCAAGAAACGGCAAAATGGTACGTTATTCACACCTATTCGGGTTATGAAGCGCTTGTAAAAGACTCGCTTGAGAAAATGATTGAAAACAACAACTTAAGCGATACGATATTGGATATAAAAATCCCTACCGAAGAAACTATTGAAGAGAAAAACGGCAAAAAGAAGGTTGTATCAAGAAAAATTCTTCCTTGCTACGTATTTATCAAAATGGTTTATTCTAACGATATGTGGTTTTTAATCACCAATTCAAGGGGTGTAACAGGCTTTGTCGGTCCTCAAGGTAAAGCAATTCCTTTAGGAGAAGACGAAGTTAGAAAGATGCGTCTTGAAGAAAAGGTGGAAAATATCGATATAGAGGTTGGCGATAACGTACGTATAATCTCGGGCGCTCTCGCAGGGTTTATCGGTACTGTAGAGGACCTTGTTGTAGAAACGCAAAAGGCAAAAGTAAAGGTTTCAATGTTCGGCAGAGATACGGACGTCGAAGTTGATTTTATTCAAATCGACAAGTTATCTAACGAAGAATAAGACTTTACAATATATAAAAAGATACCGAATATAGCGTTCGGTATTTTATCACGGTTAAAAGCAAGATGATTCTTGCCTTTATATAAGTGGGAGAGGCGTTAAATTTTTTTCAATGACGCTTTCGTTAAAACCACAATCTATGGAGGATAAAAATGGCTAAGAAAGTTACTGCAATCGTAAAATTGCAATTAGCAGCCGGAAAAGCAACCCCAGGACCACCGGTTGGTTCAACTTTAGGACCTTACGGAATTAACATTCCCGGTTTCACTAAAGAATTCAATGCAAAAACTGCAAACGACGTAGGTTTGATTATACCCGTAGTAATCACTATTTATCAAGACCGTTCGTTCACGTTTATACTTAAAACGCCTCCGGCTCCCGTACTTATTAAAAAAGCATGTGGAATCGAAACGGCAAGTGCTAAGCCCAACAAGGACAAAGTTGCTAAACTTACAAAGGCTCAAGTAGAAGAAATTGCAAAACAAAAAATGCCTGACCTTAACGCAGCATCTTTAGAAGCGGCTATGAGCATGATCGCAGGTACTGCCCGTAGTATGGGTATTACCGTAGAAGAGTAAAATAGACGTGGGAGAGAGTATTCTCGCATGAACCACAAGGAGGACTTTTAAATAATGAAACACGGAAAGAAATATGCCGACAGTGTAAAGGCATTTGACCGCACTAAACAATACGAAGTAGGCGAAGCGCTTGATATAGTAATCGCAAACGCAAAAGCAAAATTCGACGAAACCGTTGAATTCCACTGCAGACTCGGTGTTGACCCCAAGCAAGCAGACCAACAAGTAAGAGGTGTTATCGTTCTTCCTAACGGAACCGGTAAGACTGTAAGAGTTTTAGTTCTTGCAAAAGGTGAAAAGGCTGACGCAGCGCAAGCAGCAGGCGCAGATTACGTAGGCGCAGAAGAACTCGTTACTAAGATTCAAAAAGAAAACTGGTTTGAGTTCGACGCAGTTATCACTACTCCCGATATGATGGGTGTAGTAGGTAGAATAGGTAAACTCTTAGGTCCTAAAGGACTTATGCCTAACCCCAAGTCAGGTACGGTTACTAACGACGTAGCAAAGGCTATCGCTGATATTAAAGCAGGTAAAGTTGAATACAGACTTGACAAACAAGCAATTATTCACTGTACTATCGGTAAAAAGAGTTTCGGTAGAGAAAAACTCAACGAAAACTACAACGCTTTAGTAGACGCTATTATAAAAGCAAAGCCGGCTGCTGCAAAAGGTCAGTACGTAAAGAGCATTTCGCTCACCAGTACGATGGGCCCCGGCGTAAAAGTTTTACCAAAAACTGTTTAATTTCGTTTGACAAAGTACCGATTCGGTGCTATAATAAGATAGTTGAATAACCGAAGACAGCAGGTTTTAAAGCGGAAACGCTACCCGCCGAGGTACTTTTAAGAGCAGAATTTTACTATGCCCTTGATTGCCTTGTGCGGTCAAGGGCTGTTTTCATTCAAAAAATAATGGAGGTAAGAAAGTTGTCAGCAAATCTTGAGGCTAAAAAACAAATAGTTGAAGACATTAAAGCAAAGATTCAGGCAAGTAAGTCAGTTATTTTAATTGACTACAAGGGCTTGACCGTTGCTGAAGATACCGAATTCCGCTGCAACATGAGAAAGTCGAACACCGAGTACAAGGTATTAAAGAATACCTTACTTAAAAGGGCGTTCAACGAACTCAACGTTACCGACTTTGACGCAGATCTTAACGGCTCTACGTCCGTAGCATTTGGCTCGGATGAAACCAGCGCAGCAAAAGTTGCGTACGATATGGTAAAGAGCACTAACGAAAAGATTTCTGTAAAGAGTGGTTACGTTGACGGTGCTTATGTTGATGCGAATGGAGTAAAGGCACTTGCGTCGATTCCTTCGAGAGAGGTACTCTACGCAAAACTCGCTGGCGCAATGAACAGCATAATCGGCGGCTTAGCAATTGCTCTTAAGGCAGTCGCAGATAAAAACGAGCAAAACGCTTAAAATATTTTAAGGGCAAAAATAATTATTAAAAAAAAGAGAGGATATTAAAATGGCTGATATCGCAAAATTTATTGAAGAAATTAAGGCAATGACCGTTGTAGAACTTAACTCTTTAGTTAAGGCAATTGAAGAAGAATTCGGCGTAAGCGCTGCTGCAGTAGCAGTTGCTGGACCTGCTGCTGGTGGCGAAGCTGCTCCTGCTGCAGAAGAAAAGACTGAATTCAACGTAGTACTTAAAGAAGTAGGCGGAAACAAGATCGCAGTTATCAAAGCAGTTAGAGAACTTACTGGACTTGGACTTGTTGAAGCAAAGAACCTTGTTGAAAAACTTGGCACTATCAAAGAAGCAGCACCTAAGGATGAGGCAGAAAAGATGGTTGCAAAACTCAAGGAAGCAGGCGCAACTGCAACTATGGAATAAGAGTTGTAATAACTTTAAACTTCCAACCCCCTTCGCTAAAGCGAAGGGGGTTTTATCTTGCAAAAAATTACCCCCGCCACAACGTGGCGGGGGTAAGTCCTTCTATAAGTCGATTATCGACTGTTTTATTGGTTTTTATCCGTCAATTTCAGTCTTCCAACAACGACGGCGCTTGTGATGACGTGCGTCAAACGTTTTCCACATGCTTTGAACTTTTTCGTTAGTTTCAAGTTCCGGTCCTGTCTCACAGTATTTAACTCCGTTATCTATACAGGTTTGTAGCATGTGATCCATAATAATTGCGGGTAAGCCCTTTGCTTGATGTTCAGGGGCAACCGCTATGAAAAACATTTCTAATCTATCGTTTTTACCGTTTAATGCTTTTAATAATCTAAAAACACCAAATGGGAAAAGTCTGCCGTTAGATTTTTTAAGTGCTTTCGCGATAGACGGAACCATAAGCGCGAAACCTACGAGTTTTCCATCTCTATCTCTTACGGAGCACACGTATTTGAGGTTTACTACGGGTATATTATCGTCGATTGCTTTCTTCATTACCTCTTTAGTTAGAGGCACAGTGCCGTAGAGGACTGAAAAAGCCTCGTCTATAACCTCAAAAGCCTCGAAAGCGTCTTTATATAACACCTTTTTGTCGGTGTAAGTTATAAGTTCGTATCCGTTACGCTTTTTAAGATACTCACTCATCTTTTTGAATCTTGGGTCGATTTCATTGGGAACTTTTACTAAAAATTCCATCCAATCTATATCTTTTTTAAGCCCAAGTTTCTCCATGTGTTTGATGTAATATGGAAAATTATAAAAAGTAATAGACATATTTAACTCGTCAAAACCCTCGACGAGCATACCTTCATGGTCAAGGTCGGTAAAACCTATAGGTCCCATTGCGTATTTAAGTCCCTTTTCCTTACCCCACTTAATTACTTCGTTGAAAAGAGCAGAAGAAACTTCATAATCGTCAATAAAATCGAAACGGGTAAAACGAATAGCGTTCGTACCCCATTTTTTATTGGCGGCATTATTTATTAACGCGCAAATTCTTCCTGCGATTTTCCCGTCTTTATATGCTAAAAAGAGTTTTGTGTCGCAAAAATCGTACGCTGGGTTTACTCCTTTTGTGAACGTGCCTATCTCGTCGGGCTCTAAAAACGGAACGTATGCAGGAACGTTTTTATATAACACAGTAGGAAATCTAACCCATTTTTTGAGGTCGCTTTTTGTTAAAACTTCTTTTATAGTAACGTTCATTTTTTTTCTTAGCCCTCAATATAATCCTTTAAAGATTTTCCGTTTATCTTTTTAGTGATTAAAATTCCAATAGTTCCCGGTCCGCAATGAGCGCATACGTTTATAGGAATAAGTCCCTTTATAAGTCGATTATCGCCTAAAAGCGTATTGCAAAAATCGTAAATATAAGCAATTTGATGTTCGCTTGCGTCAAAGTTTATTACGGTATAGTCGTACTCTTCCACGGGGTGTGTTTTATGTATCTCGGTGAGATTTTCGGCAACTGTCGCTCTTACTTTTCTCGTTGTGCCGGTCTTCTCAATTTTTCCGTCTTTCATAATAAGTACGGGCTTGATGCCGATAATGTTTCCAATAAGCGCAACCGTAGGGGATATTCTTCCGCCGTTTTTAAGCGTAGTGAGATTTTCGGGGATAAAGAACACTTCGTCGGTGTTTTTTTGCTTTTCTACCGAGTCCACTATTTCCTCTACGGACAAGCCGTTTTTTGCGCCCTCATACGCTAAAAATACGTAGGAAAGCATTGGGGTTGAAAGAGAGTGGGAATCGATAATCGTAAGTTTTCCCTTGAAATTTTCCTCTGCTACTTTACAAAAAAGTGAATACATTGAAGAAAGGTTGCAAGATATTGTAAAGTGAATTATATGGTTGTATCCCTTATTGAATAAATTTTCAAAATACTCTATAATCGAGCCGAGCGGTGGGGTAGAAGTCTTTATATTTCTTCCGCCTCTCATAGCGACTAAAAGTTGGTCTTGATTAATTGTTACGCCGTCTAAAAACTCTTCGCCGTCGATAATAACGTTTAACGGGAAAAGGCTTATCTCATAATTTTTAAAAACGTCCTTTTTTACCAAGCAAGACGTGTCGGTTGATATTAATAAATTCATCCTTAGCTCCTTTGTGGGTACAAACAAACCACACGTAATAATTATACTCCAAAAATTAGGCGGTGTCAATATTTTTTTGTTTTTATGTGATTAAATAAAAAGAACTATTCCTTTGTTCTAAGTATATTCATTACTTTTTTGAGTATTACAAAAAATTCTTATGACGAAAAACGTCGATTGTTAAGTTTTAAAAAGTGAAAGTTTTGTGCCCGATTATAAATGATTGACAATCGAGGCTAAATGGTGGTAAAATAATAAAAAAGTGTATGTTAACATAGTTAAAAAGAGGATAATTTATGTTTCCATTATATATTTTATGCGCTATCATTGGATACTTGTTGGGCTCTATCAGTGTTTCGGTAATACTTTCAAAACTTGTGTTTAAAGAGGACGTAAGAAAGAAAGGTAGCGGTAACGCTGGCGCTACTAACATGGCAAGAGTATACGGAATGAAAGGCGGTTTGTTAGTCCTTTTAGGTGATTTTTCAAAAGCAATGCTTACGTGGCTTATAACTTATTTAATCGGTGGGGCATCATATAGTCAAACTTGTGTAATGATAGGTGGAATTACTTGCGTTTTAGGTCACGCATTTCCTGTATTTTTTAATTTTAGGGGAGGAAAAGGCGT
Organism: Clostridiales bacterium; assembly: GCA_015055505.1. Classification (GTDB taxonomy): domain Bacteria; phylum Bacillota; class Clostridia; order Christensenellales; family Borkfalkiaceae; genus UBA10281. The sequence continues at coordinate 6,177 of SVIB01000031.1, read as the reverse complement.
TTCAGTCGGTGCGGCGATTGCTCTTATGGTTGACTGGAAGGCGCTACTTTTTATAGTTATTATATTTATCGTAGTTTTTGCAATTACGAAAATAGTATCAATAAGTTCTATTTCAGGTGCATTTGGGCTTATCTTTATAACCGTATTATTTTACGTGTTCAATAATTTAGGTGTCGGTAACGGGTATTTTGCGTCGTTTAATTGGCAAATGCTCGTTTTGGCGGTAACCGTAAGTATTATAACTGTTTGGTTACACCGCGCTAATATCGTACGACTTTTAAAGGGTGAAGAGAAAAAATTCTCGTTTAGCAAAAAGCCGGTAGAGAAAAACGTTTAAACTGTAAGGATTATACAATGGATAAAGCAAAGAATTACTCTTTAGGATTAGACGTCGGTTCAACTACCGCAAAAGTCGTTCTTGTAGAGGAAGAAAAAGTAATTTATGAAGAATATGCCAGACATAATTCCGCAGTCGTAGAAAAGGCTGCGGAATTGTTAAATAAGGTCAAAGAGAAGTTCGGTGACTTAAAAATAAAGATGGCTATATCAGGTTCTGCGGGGTTGGGGCTTGCTGAAAAGGTTGGATTACCGTTTGTACAGGAAGTTTACGCCGAAGGTGAAGTCGTTAAAAAGATTGAGCCTGACTGTTCGTGTGTGGTTGAACTTGGTGGGGAAGATGCTAAAATAATCTTTTTTGACGGTGGGCTTGACGAACGTATGAACGGGAGTTGTGCGGGCGGAACGGGTGCGTTTATTGACCAAATGGCAACTCTTTTGGATATTTCCGTAGAGCAAATGGATCAACTTAGCCTTAACGCTGAGAGAATTTATCCTATAGCGTCGAGGTGCGGTGTTTTTGCTAAGACTGATATTCAGCCTCTTTTGAATCAAGGAGCAAGAAAAGAAGACGTTTCGGCAAGTATTTATAAGGCGGTTGTAAATCAAACTATTGCCGGACTTGCCAGAGGTAAGAAGATAAAGGGTAAAGTGCTTTTTTTAGGCGGACCCCTCTACTATTTAAAAGGATTGCAAAAGAGTTTTAAAGAAACGCTTAATTTGTCTAATGAAAACGCAATTTTCCCCGAATACGCAAGATTTGCGGTAGCTTTAGGGTCTGCATACTATGCCGAGAAAACGGCGAGTAAAGTAATGCTTTCTAAAGTGATAGAAAAGATAACAAAGGGAGAAAAAAATACAGTTAACGGTGCTATAGCCCCACTTTTTGAAAATGAAGAGGATTACGTTGCCTTTAAAAACAGACACAATTTAGCATTTACGGTTAAAAGAGATATCAAAGATTACGAGGGAAAAATTTATATTGGTATTGATTGCGGAAGTACGACGACGAAACTTTGCGCAATTGGTGAAGACAATTCTCTTTTATACGAGTATTACGGGTCAAATAAGGGTAATCCGGTTCAAATCGTAAAAGAAAAACTCGTTGAAATTTATAAAAACAAAAACGAAAAAGCCCAAATTGGCGGTAGCGCGGTAACGGGATACGGAGAAGAACTTATAAAAAACGCCTTTTCGGTTGATATAGGAGTTGTAGAAACTATCGCGCATTATACAGCGGCATCTTATTTTAAACCTAACGTGGATTTTATTCTTGATATAGGCGGACAAGACATAAAATGTTTCAAAATAAAGGACGGCGCTATAGACGGGATAATGCTCAACGAAGCGTGTTCTTCCGGATGCGGTTCATTTCTTGAAACGTTTGCAAAGGCTCTTGGATATGATATTACTGATTTTGCCAAGGAAGGACTTTTTGCGAAAAATCCTGTAAATTTAGGCAGTCGTTGTACCGTATTTATGAATTCGTCGGTAAAGCAGGCTCAAAAAGAGGGAGCAAGCGTTAACGATATATCGGCAGGGCTTTCAATTAGTGTAGTAAAAAACGCAATTTATAAAGTAATTAGGGCTAATTCGGCAAAAGAATTGGGAAATAATATAGTCGTACAAGGCGGAACTTTTTATAACGACGCCGTACTTCGTGCTTTTGAAAAGGAATTGGGAGCAAACGTAATACGTCCTGACGTTGCGGGGCTTATGGGTGCTTACGGAGCGGCTATTTACAGTAAAAGATGTCAAACAAGTAGGTTGATGAGGTGTGAGGAAATTGAAAAGTTAACGCACACCGCAACTTCTGTGATATGTAAAGGGTGTACTAACAACTGTCATTTGACGGTAAACAGTTTTGGCGAAGGACGTAATTTTATTTCGGGAAACAGTTGTGAAAAACCTCTCAAAATTTCAAGCGGTTTTGACCAATTACCCGACCTATACGTTGATAAACGCGATTATTTTGAAAACATCACACAAAAATTTACTCCTAATAAAAACTATAAAATAGGCATTCCTTTAACACTTGGAAATTACGAGTTGATGCCTCTTTGGTTTGGTATTTTTGACTTCTTGGGATTTGAAATTGTAAAAACTTCGCAATCGAATAGAAAAACTTACGAGTTAGGTCAATTTACTATTCCGTCAGACACGGCGTGCTATCCCGCAAAGATTATGCACGGCCATATCGCGGAATTGATAGACAAAGGGGTAGACGGTATTTTTTATCCCTGCCTCCCTTACAATTTAGACGAAAAAAAGGCGGATAATCATTATAATTGTCCCATCGTTGCGTATTACTCTGAACTTTTGACAGGTAACATCGAAGAACTTTCATCCGTCGATTATTTCTATCCGTATTTTAATATTAACGATAAAAAACAACTTACGAAAGAATTTTGCGGTTATTTTGGCGAGAAGTTTAAATTAAATAAAAAAGAGGTTGCGCAGGCTGTCGAGTACGGTTTTAACTGCCTTAACGAATACGTTGACTACGTAAAGAAAAGAGGAGAGAACGCTCTAAGATTTGCAAGAGAAAACGGCTATAAAATCCTAATTTTAGCAGGAAGACCTTATCACGTTGACGTGGAGATTTGCCACAATATTGATAAACTTGCCCGTTCTCTCGGCTTTGTCGTAGTAAGTGAAGACAGTGTTTGCCATCTTGCGAAAAATCAAGCGGTAGACGTTAAGGTTTTAAATCAATGGACATATCACTCGCGTTTATATAGGTCGGCGCAGTTTGCGGTTGAAAACAAAGACGTTGAACTGTGTCAACTCGTGTCCTTTGGTTGCGGAGTCGACGCTATTACTACGGACGAAGTTAGGCGAATTCTTGAAAAAGGAAATAAACTTTATACTCAACTAAAAATTGACGAAATAACGAATTTAGGTAGCGTAAAGATTAGATTGCGCAGTTTAATCGGCGCTATCGAAGCGAGAGAGAAAAATTCATTATAAGGGCTAATAAACGACTTATAGGCTGGGTTATATGGAAGAACAGAGATACGTCCCCTTTACTGAGGAGATGAAAAAAGATTATAAAATATTAGTTCCCGATATGCTCCCAATGCATTTTAGGCTTATAACTAAAATGTTAGAAAAAAGCGGGTACGATATGGAAGTGTTAAAAACTAACGGCCCTGAAATTGCTGAAACGGGACTTAAGTTTGTTCATAACGATACGTGTTATCCCGCGATACTCGTTATAGGGCAATTCATTCACGCGCTTCAAAGTGGGAAATACAATCCTCATAAAACTGCGCTCATTTATTTTCAAACGGGAGGCGGTTGTAGGGCTTCAAATTACATATCTTTAATGAGGAAGGCTCTTGAGAAGGCGGGTTTTGGTTACGTTCCCGTAATTTCAATTAGTCTAAACGGACTTGAAAAACATTCCGGATTTACACTTTCAGTGTGGGAAATTATCCGTGCTTTTTACTGTATTTTTTACGGAGATTTATTACTTTCTTTAAAAAATCAAGTTGCTCCTTATGAAATAAATCAAGGAGAAACTGAGAGGTTGGCTATGGAAATTACCGAAGATTTAGGCTCAAAAGTCGGTAATATGGGAATCTCTTTTGGCACGGTAAAGAAAAATTGCAAAGAAATTATTGAGAAGTTTAAGAAAATTCCAGTAAAAAGACAAAACAAAGTAAAAGTTGGTGTAGTAGGAGAAATTTACGTAAAATTCTCAGCGCTTGGCAACAATGGGCTTGAAAAGTTTCTGCTTAGTGAAGGCGCAGAGCCTGTCGTACCCGGTCTTTTGGACTTTTTCTTATATACCGTACATGCAAAAATTACGGATTATAAACTTTTTGGTTTAAACAAACGGATGTACCCGTTGTTTAGAATTCTATATAAGTTTTTATTAAAAAAACAAAAGCAATTTATAAAAGTTATAAAACAGGACGGTTATTTTGACAGCCCGACTCCGTTTGAGCGCATAGAAAAACTGATCTACGGATACGTAAATACCGGAGTTAAGATGGGTGAAGGGTGGTTGCTTCCAGCTGAAATGCTTGAACTAAAGGATAGGGGAGTAAAAAATATCGTTTGCGCTCAGCCGTTTGGTTGTTTACCCAATCATATTTGCGGTAAAGGAATGATGAAACCGTTAAAGGATAAAAACCCAGATATGAATATCGTTGCGGTTGATTACGACGCAGGAGCAACGAAAGTCAATCAGGAAAACAGAATAAAACTAATGCTTGCTTGCGCTAAAGAAAATCTAATGGAAGAAATTGCGGTGACAAAAAGTTAAGTGGAGAAAATCAACTTATAGCGCGACTTTTTGCAAAAGGAGTTACTATGAAAATATCAGTTTTAGGGTGTGGAAGATGGGGCTCGTTTATAACGTGGTACCTTTCTTCTCAAGGTTTTGAAGTTTTAGAATGGGGAAGAGAAAACAGCCCATCCTATAACGTTTTAAAAGAAACGGGTAGAAACGAATACGTTGAACTTAATAAAACCGTTAGGCTTTCAACGAGTTTAAAAGAGGCTGTAGAATTTGGGGAAATAATCATTATTTCAATAAAATCACAAGGACTTAGAGGTCTTGGCGAACAGTTAATTTCTTTAGTTGCGGATAAAAAACCTATCGTCTTGTGTATGAAAGGTTTAGAAGAAGAGACGGGAAAAAGACTTACTGAAATTATGATAGAATGCGGTTTTAGTAAAGATTTACTTGCCGTTTGGGTTGGTCCCGGTCATATTCAAGAATTTACGCAAGGAAAACCTAACTGTATGGTGATAGACGGTTATAACGCTAATCTCGTTAAAAATCTCGCAAACACCTTTAAGAGTAATCTTATAAGGTTTTATTACGGTGAGGATATCGTGGGCAGTGAGATTGGTGCGGCGTCTAAAAACGTTATGGGTATTGCCGCAGGGGTATTAGACGGCGGTGGATTTAAATCGCTAAAAGGAGCGTTAATGGCAAGGGGGGCGAGAGAGGTATCTCGGCTCATAAAAGCGATGGGGGGAAATGAACTCTCGGCATACGGAATATGTCATCTCGGCGATTATGAAACTACGCTTTTCTCCGAATTTTCAAATAATAGACGCTTTGGAGAAGAACTTTATAAAGGAGTTAAATTTTCAAAACTTGCAGAGGGTGTTTCAACGGCTAAAGCAATGGTCGTTTTATCGAAAAAGTATCACGTGGAACTTCCAATTACTCAAGCAGTGTATAATATAGTGTATGAAAACCACGATCCCTTAGCCGAACTCTTAAGTTTATTTGGACGAAGAAACGTAGCGGAATTCGTTTAAAACAAGCAATTTGCAAAAAAAATAAAAAAACACTTAAAAAAGGTTTACATTTTTTAAAAATTGTGATATTATATTTTAGCCGTAAGAGATTATGGCTTGAATATATCTGGGTGTAGCGCAGTTTGGTAGCGCGCTTGAATGGGGTTCAAGAGGCCGGAAGTTCAAATCTTCTCACTCAGACCAACAAAAAAAGACAGGTAAAACCTGTCTTTTTTTGTTTTTGGCTGAGTGAGAAGTTTTCCTTTCGGCGATGGCAAAATTGCCACGCCGAAAGTGACGCGATTGCGACCGTTAATGTTTTTGAAAAATATAAATTGGGTTAGGTCGAACAATCGCTATTCCGTCGCTACGTGCTACTTCGCTCCTTACAAATTTGTAATAAAAGATAATTAATGCAATGAAATTTACTAAGTTTGTTTTGGGTTGAAGAGGGAAATATTCCTTTCGTTAATAGTAAACTTGCCACGCCGAAAGTGACGCGATTGCGACCGTTAATGTTTTTGGAAAATATAAATTACGTTAGGTCGAACAATCGCTATTCCGTCGCTACGTGCTACT
>SVIB01000030.1 GCA_015055505.1 Clostridiales bacterium | reverse complement strand
CGTCAAATTTTTACAATTAGAAAACGCAGATGAACCGATAAATCTACAATTACTATCAATTATTGCCGTCGTTATATCAATAGAGGTAGTACCTGCTAAATATAAATAGGGGTTATTAGCATTTCCTAAATATTTTAGTCCGTCTTTTTCGTTATACTTCAAACCATTGCAATTATAGAACGCACTTTCGCCTATATCCGTTACGCCGTCACCTATTACAAGGTTTGTTAAACTTTTACAATTATAAAACGCGCCATAAAGAATATTTCCGCCTATTACCGTTACCTTCTTTAACGAAGTTGGGATATAATAGTTTATACATATCGTTCTGCCCGTGCTTGAGCCGTAATAATACTGCAAAGTTCCCGTACTGCCCTCGTAACTACTCGTACCGAAAATATATCCTAACGGATACTGATAGGTATCGCTTGCTGTTTTTTTACTATCCCCTACAAACGGCAAAGTTATTTCTGTTAAACTACCGCATCCATAGAACACACTTTCGCCTATAGCCGTTACACCGTCACCTATTACAACGCTTGTTAAACTTTTGCAATTATAGAACGCACCGTAAAAAATTTGTCCACCCGTTATCGTTACCTTCTTTAACGAAGTTGGGATATAATAGGTTGTTCTTATTGTACTGCTTGAGTTTTCACCGTAATAATGCTGTGGTGTTTCCGTACTTCCCGCAAAACTACTCGTACCAAAAATATACCCTAACGGATACTGGTTTGTATCGCTTGCTGTTTCTTTGCTATTACCTACAAACGGCAAAGTTATTTCTGTTAAACTACTACAGCCATCAAACGCATAAGCACCGATACTCGTTACGCTGTCAGGGATTTCCACACTTGTCAAACTGCTACACCCATAAAACGCATTACGGCCGATACTCGTTACTCCAGCAGAAATTTCCACACTTGTCAACCTACTGCAATAAGAAAACGCCCATCCGCCGATAACCGTTACACTCTTGGGGATTTCTACGCTCATTAAACTGCTACAATCACGAAAAGCATACGCTTCAATATGCATTACGTTATTACCTATTACTACGCTTGTCAAACTACTACAATAAGCGAACGCACTTTCACCAATAACTGTTACTCCGTCGCCTATTATCATATTTGTCAAACTACCGCATTTCGAAAAAGCAAACTTACCGATACTCGTCACACTGTTAGGAATTACTATACTTGTTAAATTATTGCAATTTTTGAATGCGGAATAGCCTATACCCTTTACACCGTCTCCTATCTTAACGCTTGTGAAACTACTATTAGCAAACGCTAATTCACCTATCTCGGTTACGTAATCAGGAATAATAAGTTCGGTTATCTCACTATTTTTAATTCCTTCAATTACACACTCACTATCGGTGGACTTAAAATCAAAATTTGACATTTCTTCCTTTTCTTGCCACGTTAAAGAAACCGTTACATCCTGCGTAATGGGTGTAGAGAAATCATAATCCCAACCGACAAAATCATATCCCAATTTCGTTGGAATATCCGGCTCAGTTGCAAAGCCGTTTTCCTCAATTGTTTGATTCTCAACTTGGCTACCGCCGTTTGTATTAAAACTTACGGTATAAGTAGGAAGTCTACGAATTATAACGGTATACGTGTCAGTGAGTTTTCCGTTTACCATTTCAAGAACGTAAGTTTTATTATTCCCTATGCTTAAAGATATTGTTTTTGTTAATACAGGTTGTGTGCCATAACTGTCTAATGAAACTATATAATCAGCATTACCATTAACTTCTATTTCGTTTATAAAAGAAAAGTCTTGCGTAGAATTTGAAACTTTGCCATAAACGTCGTTACCTTCTACGGTAAAAGTTTTAAACTGGATACAATCTCCTTCCTTCGCTGTAGAATCGCTTGAAAATTCACTCTCATTAGACGAACTCTCGCTTTGTGTTGGCATACTTGTAAGTCCACTTTCTTTTTTATTGGTCGTACAAGAACAAACACCTATAAAAGTACTTAAACAAAATATCAAAATAAAAACTTTAACAACTTTTACTCCCACTGTATTTTCTCCTATTTTATTTTTTAGTCAACTTTTATCTCAAAGTGATAATTATAAAACAGTCTTATTTCCTATGACCGTTTATTAATTACCACACCACTGTAAACGTCAATAATCGACTTATAGCCCGTCTTTTTCATTTATCAAACTAAAAAGCGTTTGGGTAAATCCGTACGCAGTTTGCAGTCTTTCAATTTCAGGGGCGTTTACCCTCTTTTCTCCCCTCGTCTTTTTCGCCCGTAGCATTAAATTTTTGGGAGAATGAGCAAGGTCCACAAATTCTATTACGTCAACCTTATATCCCATATCTTCAAGTATCATAGCGCGGATAGAATCGGTCAAAAGTGCCGACACTCTTTCCTTTATAATGCCGTATCTCAAAAGGCAGTCCATATCACCGCCCTTCTTTATAGAAAGATTGACCTCGTGCTGACAGCACGGCACGGAAAATATGTTTTTTACCCCTTTTTGAATTGCGTAATAAAGGGCGTAATCGGTAGCCGTATCGCATGCGTGAAGTGAAATTACTATATCTATCTCCCTATCGTATAAAACGTCTTTTTTGACGTCGGCAACGATAAATTCAAGGTTACTATAACCGTATTTTCGGGCGATTTTGTTACAATTTTCAACTACGTCCTTTTTTAAATCGTAGCCTATAATTTTTACGCTTTTACCCTTAATTTTTGCGAAATAATAGTAAACGATAAAAGTCAAATAACTTTTTCCGCATCCAAAATCTAAAATAGTTATCTCGTTTTTGTCCAACTTTCCGCACTCGTCGTCGATAAGTTCCACGAAACGGTTTATTTGCTTATACTTATCGTACTTTGACTTTACAACTTTAAACTCGGGAGTAAAAACTCCAAGGTCAACGAGAGGCGGAATATTCTCTCCCTCTTTTAAAATATAGTCCTTTTCGCGGTTGTTATTGAGGTTAATTTCCCCTTTTAGATTGTTTTTGCTTTCACTTCTTTTGACTTTCCCTTTAGAATTAGTAAAAAAGGTAACCGTTTTCCCCTCGCAAAACACACAAACCTGCGCGTAAAGAGGAAAGACTTCTCTCGCCCACTTATCAAAGCAATTTTGCTCGACGTTCAAGTGAAAGACCTTATTTTCTTTAAATCTTTCGGCTTGGTAGCAGTTTTTACCTTTCAACAGGACGGGGCGCACTGAAATTTTCTCATACTCAGCCCCATTTAAAGGCGAACTTAACGTAATTTTTATAAATTGAGTTTTTAAAATTTCATTCAACATAAGACAATTTTATCACAACGCTCTTTCTTTTTCAAGCATATAAACCAAATATTATTTTACCAAACAATAGCGACCCGAGCAAAAGAAATAATACGGTTTAACAAAGAATTAAGAAAAACTACGGCTTGGCGAAAATTCGCCAAGCCGTAAATTATATCGTTTTTATTGATTATCTGGGGTTCTTTATGTTCGATTGCGCTGCGGCAAGGCGAGCAATGGGAACTCTAAACGGAGAACAGCTTACGTAAGTTAAACCGATTGAATGGCAGAATTCGATTGACGAAGGATCGCCACCGTGCTCACCGCAAATACCAAAGTGGAGTTTGTCGTTTGCACCTTTACCAAGTCTAACAGCCATATCCATAAGTTTACCAACACCGGTAGTGTCAAGTCTTGCGAACGGATCAGATTCGTAAATCTTAGCGTCATAGTAAGAGTTAAGGAACTTACCTGCGTCGTCACGGCTGAAGCCGAAAGTCATTTGAGTTAAATCGTTAGTACCGAAGCAGAAGAATTCAGCCTCTTTTGCGATTTCATCAGCAGTAAGACATGCTCTGGGGATTTCAATCATAGTACCAACTTCGTACTTAAGTTCTACACCTGCTTGTGCGATAACTGCGTCTGCAGTTTCAACAACGGTCTTCTTAACGTACTTAAGTTCTTTAATTTCGCCTACGAGCGGAATCATAATTTCAGGAACTACTTTCCATTCAGGATGACGCTTTTGAACGGCGATTGCAGCCTTAATAACAGCCTTAGTTTGCATTTCTGCAATTTCAGGATAAGTAACTGCAAGACGGCAACCACGGTGTCCCATCATTGGGTTGAACTCGTGAAGTCCGTTACAAATTTGCTTAATTTCTTCAACGGTCTTGCCTTGTGCATTTGCTAAAATCTTAATGTCTTCTTCGTTAGTAGGAACGAACTCGTGAAGCGGTGGGTCAAGGAATCTAATAGTAACGGGATATCCTTCCAATGCTTCCATAAGACCTTCAAAGTCTGCTTGTTGCATAGGCTCGATTGCGTTAAGAGCCTTAACTCTTTCTTCAACCGTTTCAGCGCAAATCATTTCACGGAATTTATCAATTCTTCCTTCGCCGAAGAACATATGCTCAGTACGGCAAAGACCGATACCTTGTGCGCCAAGTTCTGCTGCTCTTCTTGCATCTGCAGGAGTATCAGCGTTAGTTCTTACGCCAAGAGCCTTATATTTGTCAGCAAGTTTCATTATTCTGCCGAAGTAACCGCTATTGGGGTCAGCAGGAACAGTCTTGATTGCTACGTCGTAGATGTTACCGGTAGAACCGTCTAAAGAAAGGTCGTCGCCTTCACGGAAGATTTTACCTGCAAGTTCAAAGTATTTCTCTTCTTCGTGCATCTTGATATCGCCACAACCCGATACGCAACAAGTACCCATACCACGAGCAACAACGGCTGCGTGAGAGGTTTGTCCGCCACGAACGGTTAAGATACCTTGCGCATATTTCATACCTTCGATATCTTCGGGAGAAGTTTCAAGTCTAACTAAAATTACGTTCTTGCCTGCTTTACCAAGTTCAACAGCGTCTTCAGGCGTGAATACGATAGTACCTGCGGCAGCACCCGGAGATGCGGCAATACCCTTACCAACAACGTTGTTCTTGTCAGCATCTTTTAATGCCTTAGCGTCAAAAGTGGGGTGAAGAAGCATATCTAACGTCTTAGCGTCGATTTGTAAAAGAGCCTCTTTTTCGTTGATCATGCCTTCGTCTAAAAGATCGCAAGCAATTCTTATAGCAGCGGCAGCAGTACGCTTACCGTTTCTGGTTTGAAGCATGTAGAGTTTACCTTTTTCAATAGTGAACTCCATATCTTGCATATCTCTGTAGTGTCCTTCTAAGGTCTTGCAGATTTCAAGGAATTGAGCGTAAACGTCGGGAAGAACTTCAGCCATTTGAGAAATGGGCATTGGCGTACGAACACCAGCAACAACGTCTTCGCCTTGCGCATTCATAAGGAATTCGCCCATAAGACCGGGTTCGCCGGTAGCAGGGTTACGGGTAAATGCTACGCCCGTTCCACAGTCGTCGCCCATGTTACCGAACGCCATCATTTGTACGTTTACTGCAGTACCCCAACTGTATGGGATATCGTGGTCACGACGGTAAATATTTGCTCTGGGGTTATCCCAACTTCTAAATACGGCTTTGATTGCGCCAAAGAGTTGTTCCTTAGGATCAGATGGGAAATCAGTGCCAAGTTGGTTTTTATATTCTTGCTTGAATTGGTTAGCAAGTTCTTTAAGGTCGTCAGCAGAAAGGTCAACGTCTAAAGAAACGCCTTTCTTTTCCTTCATTTCGTCGATAAGTTTTTCAAAGTATTTCTTACCAACTTCCATAACTACGTCGGAGTACATTTGAATAAATCTTCTGTAACAGTCCCAAACCCATCTTGGGTTGCCCGACTTTTTAATAAGAACGTCAACTACTTCTTCGTTAAGACCAAGGTTTAATATGGTATCCATCATACCGGGCATTGATGCTCTTGCGCCCGAACGAACGGAAACGAGAAGAGGATTTTCAGTGTCACCGAATTTCTTACCGGTAACTTTTTCCATCTTCGCAATGTTTTCCATAATTTCAGCCTGAATGTCTGCATTGATTTGTCTGCCGTCTTCGTAATACTTAGTACAAGCCTCGGTAGAGATTGTAAAACCTTGAGGTACAGGAAGACCGATATTGGTCATTTCTGCAAGGTTTGCGCCCTTACCGCCGAGGATTTCACGCATGTTTGCGTTACCTTCCGAAAACTGGTAAACGTACTTTTTGTTTTCCATTAAAAAGTTCCTCCTGAATTTAACGAGCCTTTTAAGGCTAATTTTTTTCGTTTTGATACATTTTAAATTATATAGTATTTTTTTATTTTTTTCAAGCAAATTTACACTATTTTATATAAAAATTATATAAATTTAGTTTCGCGCGTGTGCTTTAGTAATAAAAAAACCTTGAAGAGCGTATATTACACACCTTCAAGGTCTGTCAAAACCGATAAACTTTTTAAATTTATTCCCGTAGTTTTTGAAAAATAATAGCCGAAAAATTTAAGTCCGTTCGTTGCAAGTTCTTTGCTTTCTTCTAAAAGGTCACCGTTTGCCACTTTTTTTAAGTACCTGTAAGTGTCAATCGAAAAACTGCCCTCACCCTGTTTACGGCAATTCTCGCATACGCAAAACCCGTCTTTAACCGATAAAAAAACTTTATCAGTTATCTCTTCGCCACACCTACCGCAAGCGGATAAATTTACCGAATATCCACTCTCTAAAGCGCAGTCATAGAAGAATTTAACGAGTAAATTTCGGGGATTAATCGACTTATAGGCTAATTTTTTAAGAAATTCCACCAAAATCACGAAGTGGGCGGGCGACTCTAAACCGTCGGGCAGTAAAAAGTCGGTAAGTTCTAAAGCGGTCATACCTACGTAGTATTTCACGACGTCGCACCTAATTGGGTAAAAGGCGTCGAAAGAATTAATTTCGGTAACCGTAAATCTTCCCGATTTTTCAGCGAGCATACTTTCGGCAAAACAAAAAGGCTCTACGATTTGTTTCATCTTAGCGTTAGCCTTTCTAACACCTCGCGCATTTACCGTTATTTTACCCTTTTCTAAAGTGAAAACGGTAAGAATTTTATCGCTCTCTTTATAATTTACGGCGCGGAGCGTAACACCGTTTACTTTTTCGTTCATAAGCCTATTTTTAAGCGATAACGAACTTATAGGCTAATTTACGTTACCGCTTATCTTTTTCTTTAAGTTTTTTATAGAGCATATAGTAGCCCATTTTGCCCGTCTTTTCAAAAAGTTCCCAAGCCGAATCTTCAGGTTTTTTCATACTTCTTTCTCCTTTGAAAAAAGTATGAGAAAACTTTAAATTTTTATACTTGTTTAACCGTATTACCAAACAACGGGATTTCCGTTTTCGTCGTAATGCCAGTAATTTCCGCTTTCGGTTGGCTCAGTTTCGCTGTAATAATAGAGTCTTGCGGAAGTCAATTTTTCATTATTAGAACCGATAGGTATTTTTGTCCAATCACTTGCCGTACCCTTATAATACACACTCGTCAAGTTATAGCAATTATAGAACGCATAATCACCTATAGAAGTTACGCTGTCGGGGATTACCACGCTCGTCAAGCTATCACAATCATAGAACGCATATTGATAAATTTCCGTGATATATGAAGGTAAAGCCAAATTTGTTTCCGTTCCCGTATATCCAACCAAAATCTTTTCATCGCCGTCCGTATATACGATATATCCATTGTCGTTAGAGAGTTTTGTCCCCTCAAATATATCGCCGCTATTATATACCGCCAAAGCGTAATAGCCAATATAACCGTCAGAAGTATCGCCTTTTGTTACCGTAATGTGTGTAGATTTGTTGACGACTTCTACAAGCTTATAGCAAGAAGAGAACGCAGAATTACCTATAGAAGTTACGCTGTCGGGTATTACCACGCTCGTCAAGTTATCGCAATAAGAGAACGAATACTCTCCTATCGAGGTTACGCTGTCGGGGATAACAACGTTCGTCAAGTTATAGCAATTATAGAACGCTCTTTCAGCGATAGAATTTACGCTGTCGCCAATTACTACGCTTGTTAAGCCGTCACAATCATAGAATGCATACTCTCCTATCGATGTTACGCTGTCGGGTATAACCACGCTCGTCAAGTTATCGCAACTATAGAACGCATAAAAACCTATAGAAGTTACGCTGTCGGGTATTACCACGCTCGTCAAGTTATAGCATTTATAGAACGCAGAATCACCTATAGAAGTTACACTGTCAGGTATTACCACGCTCGTCAAGCTATCGCAATAAGAGAACGCAGCAGAACCGATAGAAGTTACGCTGTCGGGGATTTCTATACTTGTCAAGCTGCTACAATTATCAAATGCACCGTAAAGGATATTACCGCCCGTGACCGTTACTTTCTTTAAAGAGGTCGGGATATAATAGGTTGAACGAGTCGTACCACTCGTTCTTGAACCATGATAGTACTGTTCCACTCCCTTTCCACCCGTATAACTACTTGTACCGAAGATATAGCCAAACGGATATTGATAGGTATCGCTTGAGGTTTTTCTTTCTTTTCCAACAAAAGGAATGGTAATGCTTTCAAGCGAAGAGCAACCGCTAAATGCACCCTGCGAAATACTCGTTACGTAATCGGGAACTACAATTTCCGTTATCGTTTTATCTTTTATACCTGTAATTTGGCAAGATGTTACCGTGGAGGTAAAGTTGAAATTGCTCATTTCCGCTTTGAGTGCAAACTGCGCCATTACGTTTTTATCCACCGTAAAAGTATAGGAAGTATCCGTAGTAAGTAATTCTTCGCCGCTATACCAGCCGATAAATTCATATCCTAAATATGGCGCTGCATCAGTTGTTATTATTTTTCCGTATTTATGATTACCGCTGTTTGTGTTCGTGCCATAAGAGGTATTATTTACGGATATTGCATAAGTGTTTCTCGTATAATATACGCTTAAAACACGGCTACCATCACCATTGATATTGCCACTGATTACGCTCTTGCTTACGTTGTAAGTAAAATGGGCGTAACGATCGGTTTCGCCATAAGCAGTAGTGTCGGTCGTACCTTTAAGTTCTACGGTTTCGTGTAAAGGATAATTATCGTCTTCAAGATTTTGCAAGTAATAGTTGATGGTATATTTGGTGTCGGTGTTTGCAGACCAAGTTGCCGTATACGTTACGTCCTTTTCCGCCTTAAACGTAAATTCTTCGGTTTCGCAAACAAGATTTTCACCCTCGTACCAACCAAGCCAAGTATACCCTGCTTTTGTAGTTGCAGTTAAGGTGATTTCCTTGTCGAAACGATACGTGCCACTTCCCGTGACCGTACCTGCTTTCGTGCTGCTATTGTTCCCAACGATAGAATAAGTGTCGCGCGTGTAATAAACGCTTAAAATTTGGCTACCATCACCATTGATATTGCCACTGATTACGCTCTTGCTTGCGTTGTAAGTAAAATGTGCGTAACGATCGGTTTCGCCATAAGCAGTAGTGTCGGTCGTACCTTTAAGTTCTACGGTTTCGTGCAAAGTATAATTATCGTCTTCAAGATTTTGCAAATAGTAGTTGACCGTATATTTCGTATCTTTATTTGCAGACCAGCTTGCCGTATATGTGACGTCCTTGTTCGCCTTGAACGTAAATTCTTCACTTTCGCAAACGCAAGTTTCGCCGTCGTACCAACCAAGCCAAGTATACCCTGCGTTTGTAGTTGCAGTTAAGGTGATTTCCTTGTCGAAACGATACGTGCCACTTCCCGTAACCGTACCTGCTTTGGTGTTATTTCTCGCCGTAGAAATTACATACTTATCACGCGTATAATATACGCATAAAACTTGACCGCCGTCACCGTCTATATTTCCGCTTATCGCACTTGCATTTTCATTGTAAGTAAAATGTGGGTATTCCTTAATTTCGGCAGTTGCTGTTGTATCCGTTTCGCCTTTGAGTTTTACGGTTTCGTGCAAGGTGTAATTATCGTCGTCAAGGTTTTGAAGATAATAGTTGACCGTATATTTCGTGTCTTTATTTGCAGACCAACTTGCCGTGATTTTCGTATTTTGCGTGATAGGTTTACTAAAGTCGTAATCCCAACCCGTGAAGGTGTAGCCCGTTCTCGTCGTTTTGGGCTTGTTAGCAAAGCTATTTTCCTCAATTGTTTGACTTGCAACTTGGCTACCACCGTTTGTATTAAAACTTACGGTATAAGTAGGAAGTCTACGAATTGTAACTGTATACGTGGTAGTAAGTTTTCCGTTTATTGTTTCAAAAATATAAACTTCATTATCTCCCTCACTTAAAGGAATTGTTTTCGTTATTACCGTTTGCGTGCCATAACTGTCTAATGAAACTATAAAATCAGCATTACCGACGACTTCTATTTCGTTCGGAAAAGAAAAGTCTTGCGTGGAATTAGAAACTTTGCCGTAAACTTTCGTGCCGTCAACGGAAAGAGTATTAAAAGAAATACCCGCATTTTCGTTTGTGGTTGAGCTTTCTTTTTCGCTTTCAATTATCGCATCTTTTATAGATTCGTCTTTTTTGTCTTTACAAGATACGGCAAAAATCATAACGATTGCCAAAAGCGCTAAAACTAAAAGTTTTAAAATTCTTGTTTTCATAAGCCATCTCCACAAAATTAATCGTTGCCAGAACCCAAATTATCGTTAGAGTATCCATACTCTTTTAAAAGGTTCGCCCTATCCCGCCAGTTCTCTTTAACTTTTACGTACGTAGTCAAAAATACCTTTGCCTCTAAGAATTTTTCCATTGATTCACGGGCAAAAGAGGAAACCTCTTTTAAGGCTTTACCTTGCTTACCGATAAGTATTGCTTTGTGATTTTCTTTTTCGCATACTATATCGAGGCTAATATCGTAAATTCCGTTCTTTCTTTGCGAAAATTCGTTTACGGTAATCGCTACGCCATGGGGAATTTCTCTATCGTATTTTAGGAGTATTTTCTCACGCATAATTTCGGCAATCATAAATTTTTCGGACTTGTCGGAAATTGCGTTGGGGTCAAACACGTAATCGCCTTCGGGAAGATATTTAAGTAACACCTCTAAAAGTTCTTTTACGTTTCTTCCCTTTCTTGCCGATACGGGCACTATTTCGTCTATACCCTCTATTTCGGCAAGTTTTACAAGTTCCTCGGGAATATTCTCCTTTGGCATAATATCGGTTTTAGTAAAAGCAACTACCATAGGCGCGCCTATTTTAGCAAATTTTCTCGCTAAGTTAAGGTCTTCGTCTTTAAGCCCCGTATGTCCGTCAACTACGAAAAGTATAACGTCGGTTTCTTTAGCCGTACTTTCCGCCGCCCTTTGCATTCTTGAATTTAAGACCGTTTGCGCCTTATAAATACCCGGCGTATCTTCAAATACTATTTGATAACCGTCGGTCGTTAAAACTCCGTAAATTCTATCTCTCGTCGTTTGCGGTTTAGGAGAAACGATAGCGACTTTTTCGCCGACTAATACGTTCACGAGCGTCGATTTACCTGCATTTGCCCTGCCTACGACGGCAACTGTTCCACTTTTCATATTAATTCCTCTTTAAGTTAAGTCCGTTCATTATTTCTTCAGCCAAAGCAGTCATTTCTTCCTCGTCTTTGGGGGTTATATGGTCGTAACCGAAACAATGTAAAATTCCGTGCAAAGTAAGATAGCACACCTCTCTTTCAAGGGAATGTGCGTACTCCTTTGCCTGCTCTTCCGCTCTTTCTAAACAAATACATATAGAGCCTAACATATATCCGTCTTCTTCCTCGTCAAAAGCCGAAAAATCGCCTTTTTCAAGGACTTTGTATCTTATTCCGTCTAAATACGGAAAGGACAAAACGTCGGTAACGCTATCTATATTTCTCTGCTCTAAATTAAGCGACCTAATCTCTTCGGGAGAAATAAACGCAACCTCTATTGCAAGTTTTTGGGTTTGATTTAATCTCTTATAGGCAAAACTTGCAACCCTTTGAAGGTTAAATCTCTCCCCCTCTTCTTCGTAGCAAATAACTTTTAAGCCGTTCACTTGTTGTCGTTCTCCTTATTGTATTTACCCATACCCACTTTGAGTTTTGGATATTCTACTCTGTCGTGATAAACGTCGGCAAGGGATTCAGTTATAGTTCTTCTTATAATGTCGATATCTTTCATTGTAAGTTCACACTCGGAGAATTGGTCGAAATCCATTCTCTCTTCGATAATTTCTCTAACCGCATTGTCTACTTTAGAGTGCGCTCTATCGGGAAGAGTTCTTACCTTTGCCTCACAACCGTCCGCAATCATAATAATTGCTGCAATTTTACTTTGCGGTTTAGGACCTTGATAAGAGAAGTTGTCAAGACTTAAATTTTGCTCGGTGAACTTACTTGCTTTAACGTAGAAATATCTTATAGGCAAAGTTCCGTGATGTTCACGCGCAACGTCAGCAATTTCTTGGGGTAAACGGTATTTAAGTATTAAGTCGTAACCGTCTTTTGCGTGCGAACGGATAATATCCGTAGAAAGTTCGGGGGTAAGTTCGTTATGAGGGTTATATCCGCCCTTTTGGTTTTCGGTAAAGAATTCGGGTTGTTTTAATTTGCCGATATCGTGATAATAAGCGCACGCTCTTGCAAGCAAGGGATTTTCGCCTATTGCAGTCGCGCAAGATTCCGCCAAAGTGGAAACTATAAGCGAGTGGTTAAACGTTCCGTTTGCATCCTTAATAAGTTTACTTATGAGTTTTGATTTATGGTCGGTAATCTCCGAAAGTCTGTAATCGGTGACGACGTTAAACAACTTTTCAAAAACGGGAAGAGTTGCGCTCATAAGAACGACTGACGCCATACCCGAGGTAAAACCGCCGATAATCAAAAGCAACGGCGCTTTCAAAAACGTTGCAAATTCAAGGCAAATATTACAAATTATTATAGGTACTGCTATTACGAAACCCATTATAAATACGCGAAGTCTTGAACTTATACCGTCTACTAAATAGATAGCCAAAACGCTCGTCGTAAAGCCTATTATAAGCGCGGAATACAGCATGTGGCTATGAGTCATTCCAACAGACAAAAACGCGTCTATCATAAACATTAAAAATGACGATATAGCAGTCATAAATACCGCCGTACGCTTGTCCACGAGAAGTAATATAAGCAAGGAACAAAGCGCAAACGGTCTTGCGTAAACGTTGTATTTACCTATAAGGTACATTGCAAATATAGACACTTCTAAAACGATAAACACGAGATTTATATTTTTAGTTTTTAGTATAAAATCCCTGTTTTCGTTGTAAAAATAGAGATAAATTGCCGTTGAAACAAGACAAAGAGCGATAACTAAATAAACGAAATTTCCAAGTTTACTTTGCGTTTGAATAAATTCCCACGCAATAGAAAAATCGAAATTTGCGTTTGCAAGTAAAATCACCCCAAGTCCTATTATTAAAAGCAAGGTATGTAAGGCAAACCATCTTATAGTTCTGCCAAAGTCTTTCGCCTCCCACGGGAGGACTTTTTTAGATTTATTTACGTTCATTTCCTTTCTCCGACTTCTTGTCCGTATCAGTCAAGTTAAGTCTTTCTTCATATTTTGTATACGCTTTTATTATTTCCATAACGAGCGAATGTCTTACTACGTCTTTCGCCGTTAAAAATACGCTCTCTATACCCTCGATATTTTTAAGAATATCGGTTGCGTGTTTAAGTCCGCTCTTCTTTCCGTCGGGAAGGTCGATTTGAGTTAAATCGCCGGTTACGACCATTTTACTGCCGTCACCCATACGGGTTAAAAACATTTTCATTTGCTCTTTAGTGGTGTTTTGCGCCTCGTCTAAAATGATAAAGGCGTTTGATAGCGTTCTTCCTCTCATGTACGCTAACGGCGCAATTTCTATTACCCCTCTTTCCATTAGTTTTACGTAACTGTCAAGCCCGAGCATTTCTTGTAAGGCGTCGTATAACGGTCTTAAGTAAGGGTCGACCTTTGTCTGCAAATCCCCCGGTAAAAAGCCGAGTTTTTCGCCTGCCTCTACCGCAGGTCTTGTAAGAATTATCTTTTCTACCTCTTTATTTTTAAACGCCGATACCGCCATAGCGACTGCAAGGTAGGTTTTACCCGTTCCCGCAGGACCGACGCCGAAAACTACCGTGTTTTTTCTAATAGCGTCAATATATTTTTTCTGTCCTACCGTCTTGCATTTTATTTGTTTTCCCTTATGAGTTATGGCAATAACGCCCGACATTACCTTTTCTATACCCTCGGCGTTGCCCTCTTTTGCAAGTTCGATACAATAAATTATACGCGACTTGTCAAGCGGTTCGCCCGACTTTATTATCGAGGCAAGTTTGTTTATTACCGTTTCCGCAAGCGCAACTTGAGATTCCTCTCCCGAAAGACGGATGCCCGTTCCCTCTACGTAAGCAAAAACCCCCGTTTCCCTCGCTATAACCGTTAAATTTTCATCAAAAACGCCAAGTAGTTTTGAAAGATTTTCAATACTGCCAACGTCTACGAATACTGTTAATTCTGCCAATTTTCCTCCTAACTGACGGTCACCCCGTAATAGAGAGTAACCTCGTAATAAAATTCTATGCCAACGGTCTTTTCCTTTACCTCGCTACCTATTATTTCGTCTTTGCCAAGATTTTCGATAGCCACGGCAACCGCTCTGCTTTTATATTTTTCTCCTTTTGAAAAGGTTTTATAATCGCATTTAAATTCAGCGACAATCTCCACTTCGCCAAGAGCGTATAACTGATAAATTTTCTCGTCCTTTTCGTAACTTCCGTCTATTAAAACGTCCCCGACTTCCACCCTATCGCCAACCTTTACTTTTGGCGTTCCACTTAATAAATTAATGCTTTTTACAGTGCCCGTAACGGTAGACTTTATGCTTTCTTTTTTAGTATCTATGGGAAGATAACTTTCGGTCTTTAAATACGCCTCAACGTACAAAATTCTCCCCGACTTTTTAACCGACACAAAAGAAAATCTGTCGCTCGACGAGGCTATTTTCTTAGCCAGTTCTTTTTCGTCAAAATTGAAAAAACTGCCCTCTTTAACCCCTTCTTCTAAAAAAACTTTTTGAATTTGCGGTTTTAAGTATTCTCCGTCGCCTAAATAGACGGTCTTACTAAAATACCCGTCAAACAGTATGCTAAGCGCCAAAAAACACGCAAAACACAAGGTAAATCCTACGTTTTCTACGATTTTTTTAAACGGCGATACTTGCCCATAATATTTTAGTATACTTATATTATAACACATATTCTTAGAAATTGCAAAAAATTTTTTACGGTCGCAATAATCTATCGAAAAAATAGTCTTATTTTCTTCGGTTTTTATCCTATATACCGCAATCTTTAAAGATTGAAGTCTATCCACGAGAGAAAAACCGTCTATTCCCTTTACCTCGCACGTTAAAAACAGTCTGCCCCTTTTCAAGAATAACTTACCCCCGTAATTTTTCCAGTCAGCGCAACTTCTCCCTCGCCGTACTTGGTAATTTTTATACCCTCGCCCAAAACGACGAGTATACTGCCCTTTATTAAAAATTCCACCCTATTTTGCGAGTAAACGGTTATTTTCTTTACTCCCTCGATAAGCGCTCCGCTTTTTCCGTATAGGGTTATGCGGTGAGAATAAGGCGCAATTTCGCTAAGTCCTAAAAGTTTTAAAGTATCCTCTATAAAAGACATAAAAAAACCCTCTTACGATATATATTCAAAACCGAATAATTATATACCGTAAAAGGGTTTTAAGTTTTCAACTTATTTTTTGGCAACTCCCCATAAAAGCGGGGCTATAAGTCGATTATCGCCTTATAAATATTTCTTTAAGTCGTCAACTCTATCAAGTCTTTCCCATGGGAATTCACTTCTTCCAAAGTGACCGTAGGCAGCAGTCTTTTTATAAATAGGACGGCGAAGGTCTAAAGTCTTTATGATAGAATATGGACGAAGGTCAAATTCTTTTGCTATAATATCGGCAATCTCTCCGTCGGGAAGTTTTCCCGTGCCTTTGGTGTTTACGAAAAGTGAAACGGGTTTTGCAACGCCGATTGCATAAGCAACCTCTAAAGTACACTCTTTCGCAAGCCCTGACGCAACTACGTTTTTACAAATGTATCTTGCCATATATGCGGCGCTTCTATCAACTTTCGTGGGGTCTTTTCCGCTAAACGCACCACCGCCGTGAGGACAACTTCCGCCGTAGGTATCAACTATTATCTTTCTTCCGGTAAGTCCGCTGTCGCCGTGAGGTCCGCCGATTTCAAATCTTCCGGTTGGGTTAATATATATCTTTGTGTTTTCGTCAACGAGGTCTTTAGGCAAACACGCAAGTATAACTTCTCTCTTTATATCTTCACGAAGTTTTTCGGTGGTTACAGCCTCGCTATGCTGAGAGGAAACGACAACCGTATCAATACGCTTAACTTTTCCGTCTTCATATTCTACCGTTACTTGGCTCTTGCCGTCGGGACGGAGATAGTCTAAAGTGCCGTTTTTTCTAACTTCGGTAAGTCTTCTCGTAAGTTTATGGGCTAAAGTTATAGCCATAGGCATATATTCCTCGGTTTCGTCGCACGCATAACCGAACATCATACCTTGGTCGCCCGCGCCGTGAAGGTCCGCCTCTTCTCCGCTTTCACGATGTTCGACAGAACTGTCAACGCCGAGCGCTATATCCGCGCTTTGTTCGTGAATTGCAGTAAGCACTGCGCAAGTATCGCAGTCAAAACCGTATTTTGCTCTATCGTAGCCTATTTCTCTTACCGTTTCTCTTGCAATAGTTTGAATATCCGCATAGCACGAGGTGGTAATTTCTCCCATTACGAGAACGAGTCCCGTCGTTACCGACGTTTCGCAAGCAACTCTTGCGTTAGGATCTTTTTCTAAAATAGCGTCGAGTACTGCGTCCGAAATTTGGTCGCAAATTTTATCGGGATGCCCCTCGGTTACACTTTCGCTTGTAAAAAATTTGTTCATACTTTTTTCCTTTTTAGCGAAAAAGATTTGTGGTCGTTTCGCTATTAATTATTATATATCATTTAAAATCGTTTGTCAATCTTAAAATATAATGTTAAAATATTTATATATTTTACTTTTTAGAGGTCGCAAAGTGAATAATTGCAAACTTTGTCCCGTTGGTTGCGGTGCAAACAGACAAGACGGCGTAGGCTACTGCGGACAGTCCGAAAAAATGAAAATTGCAAAATACTATCTCCATACTTTTGAAGAGCCCCCGTTAAGCGGAAAAAACGGCTCGGGTACGGTGTTTTTTTGCGGTTGCTCTTTAAAATGCGTATTTTGCCAAAATTACGCTCTTTCACGCTCGCAAACGGGAAAAGAAATTTCCCCTAACGAACTTGCCGAAATTTTTAAAGAACTTGAAAATATGGGCGCGCACAATATAAACCTCGTAACCCCCGCCCATTTCGTTCCGCAAATAGTCGAGGCGTTTAAGTTATACCGTCCAAAAGTGCCCGTCGTATATAACACTCACGCCTATGAAAAGATAGAAACCCTTAAGTTAATCGACTTATACGTGGACATTTATCTTCCCGACCTTAAATTTTATTCCCCTGAACTTTCTAAAAGATACACGGGAAAAGACGACTATTTTCAAGTGGCAAGTAGGGCTATTTCGTTTATGATGAACTCTAAAAAAACGGTTTTCGGCGAGGACGGACTTTTAAAACAAGGGGTTATAGTTAGGCACATGATAATGCCTCTTGGAGTTAAAGACAGCAAGCAAATTCTTAATTGGTTTAACGGGAATAAGAAAAACGGAGCGTATTTATCCTTAATGGGGCAATACACACCGTTTGGCGAAAAGCATTTATATCCCGAACTAAAAAGAAAGATTACCGCACGGGAATACGAGCGTGTTTACGAGCATTTATTATCGCTTGGAATAACCGAATATTTCGTCCAAGAATTAGGCTCTGCAAGTGAAAGTTTTATTCCCAAATGGGATTTTTAAAAAATGGCGTAGAAGTAAAAAAACGCTAAAAGCCTCGACTGACGTAAATCAGTCGAGGCTTTTTCTACTATCATATTTTTTGTTGTTAAGATTATTTCATAGATAAATCAAAGAGTGTCTTAACTTGTAAATTCGTCGCATTACCCGACAAAATCTTAACCTTTTTTTCACCTTTTTCCATATCAAAGAAATTATCCGATAAAATCAAGTCGTCATTCTCATTGTAGATATAAACGTATCTTGCAAACGCTGATGCCTTTACCGTAATTTCATCACCGCTTACGGAAAGCTCCAACTTAGGGTCAACAAAATGGAAATGCTTGGGCTTTGTAAATAATACCGTCCCGAAAGAAATCACTTTTCCGTCCACAACGTAAGAGAAGGAAAGATAATTATTTTTCACGTCTGTTTTGTGAAAGTCGATTTCTTGTAATCTTGCATAGGAAAGCGCTTCTACTTTCAAGCTCTCGTTACCCTTCTGCAATACCTGACCATCCGCCGAACACAAATTCCATTCCACAACCCCCTCGACGTCTTGCAAGGTATCGTTATTGACGAAAATCTG
>SVIB01000029.1 GCA_015055505.1 Clostridiales bacterium | reverse complement strand
CAACGTTAGCCTCGCAAAGAAGCACGTTCATATGTCCGGGCATACGTCCTGCAACGGGGTGAACAGCGTATCTAACCTTAGCGCCGTTAGCTACAAGCTTATCTGCAAGCTTCTTAACAAGGTGCTGAGCTTGAGCGATAGCCATGCCGTAGCCGGGAACGATAATAACGTCCTTAGCCTTCATAAGCTCTGCGGCATAGTTGATTTCCTCGACAACAGGAGCGGGTGCCGGCTCTGCTTTCTTTTCAGCAGCCTTTTCGGGTGCCTTTGCAGGAGCAGGTGCGGGAGCAGAGGTCTTGCCCAAAAGGATAGAGCTAAGACTACGGTTCATAGCCTTGCACATAATCTGGGTCAAAAGCAAGCCGCTTGCGCCTACGATACCGCCAACAGCAACAAGCAAGAGGTCGTTAATCGCAAGACCTGCGATCGAGCCTGCCACGCCGCTGAAGCTGTTAAGAAGTGAGATGGTGATGGGCATATCTGCGCCGCCAACTCGAATAGAGAAGATAAAGCCAAAGAATCCCGAGAAGATAGCTACGATTGCGATACCGCCTGCGATATACAAGGGTGCGCCTTCCTTGGCAAGGATAATGTAAGCAATCATTCCGACAAGGGTAACAACAAGCGACAAAATAGTCCAAAGCTGATGACCCTTGTATACGATAGATTTTTGCGGAAGAACCTTGTGGAGCTTACCTGCCGCAACAAGGCTACCCGTCAAGGTGATCATACCAACAGCCAAAGCGAGTGCCGCGGTGATTTTGGAGAAGGTGTCAAAGCCGCTACCGATACCCGCCATAGCAAAAGCACCAACAAGAGCACTTGCCGCGCCGCCCAATCCGTTAAGCAAAGCTACAAGCTGGGGCATTTGAATCATCTTTACCTTTACTGCAAGCACGCCGCCGAAGATTGCGCCGAGTGCAAGGCCGAGGTACATCGTCCAAACCGTGCCAATGCCGTTGTAAACGATGGTCATTACGATAGCAAGAAGCATAGCGATTGCGCTAACTCTGTTACCGATTTTGCTGATTGCAACCTTGCTCATCATAGCGATACCAACGAGAACGCCGATCGAAAGAGCCGCTGCGCTGATTATGTACAAAAGCTCGCCGTTTCCGATACCCATGCCCATCATAACGGTAAGAGCAAGGATAGCCGCAGCCAAAATGATAGCGATAAAGTAAATCAAGCCATTGTTTTTGGGCTTTTTCTTTGCGATCATGCCAAGCATTCTGTCGGTAACCATAAAGCCGCCGACAACGTTAACCATAGCAAGCGCGATTGCGATAGCGCCAAGCACTGCCGACAAAATTATGTTTGCCTTAAACAAAACCGCCGCCGCAGTAAGCGCACCAAGAACGGTTACGCCGGACAAAGCGTTCATACCCGACATAAGCGGAGTATGAAGAAGGCTGGGCACGTTCTTAATTACTAAGTAGCCGACTACCGACGCAACGATAAACACGCCGAGAAGTATCAGCTGAAAATAGATTTGTTCCAAACCGAACATAAAAAACTCCTTGTTTAATAGTGTTTTTTGTATTTTTCGGCGAGGCATTTTAGCGTCGCCGTAAATTCCTTAATATATAGTTCTCCCGCAAAATAAATCTTGCGGGAGAAGGTGTCAAAGTAAAATTAAGATTTTATTTTGAAATGTCTATATTTAGTTTAGGGTGCATTGAGAACCTAAATTAAAGTCCCATTGCGTTTCTTGCGCCCTGGTGAACAAGCTCGCCACCGATGGTTACGAGGATGCCCTTAACGATTTCGTCATTGCGGTCAAGCTCGATCTTTCCGCCATGGTTGAGGTACTTAAGAAGGTTGTAAATGTTGTGTGCAAACATCCAAGTGCTGCTGGTGGGAAGCTGGCCGGGGATATTCTTGATACCCTCGATGGTTACGCCGTGCTTAACGTCCTTGATACCTGCGGAGGTGATTGCGCAGTTACCGCCCTGGTCGATCGAGATATCTACGATAGCCGAGCCGGGACGCATCGAAGCAACCATTTCGTCGGTAAGAAGCACGGGAGCCATTTCGCCCTGAAGCAATGCCGAGCAGAAGATGATGTCTGCGTTCTTAACAGCCTCAGAAATGTTTGCGCGCTCCTTAGCAAGCCATTCGTCCGAAAGCTTCATAGCGTGCTTTCCGTCCGGAGCAACAGCGATTTCCTTAGGAATACCGGTGTCAACAATCTTTGCGCCAAGCGAAGCAGCCTGCTCGTTAGCCTCGGGACGGATGTCAGCCGAGAAGACCTGTGCGCCAAGCGACTTAGCGGTAGCAACTGCACGAAGACCAGCTACGCCGGTACCGATTACGAATACGTTAGCGGGCTTAATCATACCAACAGCAGTTCCGATAAGCGGCATGAACTTAGCAATATCGCTTGCGCCCATAAGCATACCCTTGTAGCCTGCGCAGGTGCTCATCGACGACAATGCGTCCATCGACTGAGCACGGCTGATACGGGGAATACCGTCAAGCGTCAAACCGATAATGCCCTTGCTTGCCATGTTCTTAACCATCTCGTGGTTAACGGGAGCAGCGGGGTGAATGAAGGTTATAATGTATTGACCTGCATGCATCATGTCAATCTCGTGCTTGTTCTTCTTGGTGTTGAACTGAGGCTCCTTAACCTTGAGAATAACGTCAGCCTTAGCAAAGATTTCCTCGCAATCTTCGATAATCTGTGCGCCAGCTTCAACGTAAAGCTCGTCCGGATAGAATGCGCCAAGACCTGCGCCCTTTTCAAAAAGAACGGTCAAGCCGTCAGCAACCATCTTCTTTACGGTTTCGGGAATCGCTGCAACACGAGCTTCCTCGTGCATGATTTCCTTAGGGATACCAATAATCATAAAAATCCTCCTAAAATTATCACGCCTTCTGTGGCGTATTATTTCGTTGTTTTTCGGGCAAATTTTGCCCACCATCAAATAGTATAACACTATACAAAAAATAAGTAAACTGTTTTTAGCAACCTATACAAAAATAATTGAATTTTTGCGCGCCAAAAACAATGCCGCTAATGTCAAATCTCACCAAAAATTTGTATTTAATTTGCCAAACAAGGCATAAATTAGTTGCATTTTTGTTTTTGTTGTGCTAAAATACGCAGGTAACAAAAAATTTCGAGCACGGAGAGATGGTTGAGTGGTCGAAGGCACACGCTTGGAAAGCGTGCGTACCCTAACGGGTACCGAGGGTTCGAATCCCTCTCTCTCCGCCAAAATCTTATTTGTACCCTTGCGGTATAAATAAGATTTTTTTGTTGTAACAATTTCGATAGAGGGATTCGAACGGAGCGTTAAGAAAACAGTCCTGTGGACTGTTTTTAGCGGTGACCGAAGCATTTTGCAAAGCATCGGCTTGGTTTTTGTTTTTGCTTTGCAAAATGCAAGAGCGAATCCCTCTCTCTCCGCCAATCGTAACCTAATCCGAACTTTAGTTCTGGGTTAGGTTATTTTTTTTTACGTAAAGTCTCTATATCAAGACAAGCACATTCACTCCGTAGTGTCAAATAATAAATTTTTATTTTTTTATCCTGTCGTAATATCTAAAGAGATTGAATTTTTTGCAAATATATGTTATAATGAATAAAAAATCATCTTCTGGAGAATTAAAAACATGGAATTTAAATTAATTGAATATCATCGAAATATTCCATCGGATGAATTAATTAAAGATTTGCAATTAGCATCTCAAAAATTGAATAAAAAAACGATTAGTGTTTCTCAATATCAAGAATATGGTAAGTATGATTATGGAACAGTTAAAAGTAGATTTGGAAGTTGGAAAAATGCATTAATTGAAGCAGGGCTTGAATTACATGATGAACACAATACAAAAGCGACTGATGAAGAATTGATGAAAAATCTAGAAGAAGTTTGGATAAAACTTGGAAGGCAGCCCTCTATATCGGAGTTAACAAAAGATATAAGTAAATTTTCCAGAAGACCATATTTAAGACGCTTTAAAACTTGGATGAATGCGCTAAGATATTTTGTTGAATATATTGATAGTGATGTTGACAGTATAGATATAACTGATACAAAAAATATAGGTCATAAAACAAAAAGAGAAATTAGTTTGAGGTTGCGTTTTAGAGTTATGCAAAGAGACAATTTTAAATGCTGTATTTGCGGTCGCTCTCCATCAACTACTCCAGGCTTAGAATTACATATTGACCATATAAAACCGTGGTCAAAGGGAGGAGAAACTGTAATTGATAACTTGCAAACATTATGTATTGATTGCAATCTAGGTAAAAGTAATTTAGAGTAAAGTCTAAAATCAAGTAGTTTTCCGTTTCACACACTCCGCCAATCGTAACCTAATCCGAACTCAAATTTGGGTTAGGTTATTTTTCTTTTGTTAAGTCCTTTTGTAAGGGCTTTTTTCTTTTATATCAAGACAAGCACACGCCGTAGTGCCAAAAATAAGTTTAGTATATCATAAATGCTTATTTTTAGACAGTAGTTCAACCGTAGATAAAACACGGCTAAACGGAGTTTTTGCACGTCA
This sequence comes from Clostridiales bacterium, assembly GCA_015055505.1. GTDB lineage: Bacteria > Bacillota > Clostridia > Christensenellales > Borkfalkiaceae > UBA10281. The sequence goes on along the minus strand of SVIB01000029.1, from coordinate 15,431 downwards.
AATCGTAGTTTTTTTGTATATATTAAGTCATAAGGTACAAAAGGGATTGAAATATTTTTAATTATATGCTATACTTAAAATGCTAAACTAACTTAATAATGGACTTTTGTTTCTCTATTCTATGGGAGTAGTCTATCTTTTTTTGTATCAACTTTTTGAATTTGATAAAAATGTAAATTCCACTTAAGTTGGTACATAGGGAGCAATCCATTATTCCATTAAGGTTAGTTTAGCGACAACGGAGTTTGCGTTTTTTGTGCGTTAACTTCGGTTGGCGCACTTTTTTTATTTGCTTCAATTCTACGCAACGTAGAGTTTTATAGATGAATTGTTTTTTGCCAAAAAACAGGTAAATGATAAGTAGGTTTACTTTGCGTATGCATTTTGATAAAATTTATATAGAAACTTTTGGAGGGTTTGTGTATGGGATTGTTTAGTAAAAAACACAGTATTGGCAAAACAATAGCCGAATTAAGAAAAGAAAAAGGTTGGACTCAAATTGAACTTGCCGAAAAATTACAAGTTAGTGATAAAGCCATTAGTAAGTGGGAAAAAGATAGTGGTGCTCCAAGCGTAGAATTCTTTCCTGCTTTGGCTGAATTGTTTGGAGTAAACATTGATTACATAATGACAGGAAAAAAGGTTGAGCCTGAAATTATAACGATGTCCAAGATAGAACTTTGCGCGAAAAATGATGACGTTGACGAATATAAAAAAATAAAAACGCAGCTATCCTTTAAGGACGAAAATGGAAATAATATTTTCGATTATATATTTAAGTATGAGAGTAAAAATTTATTTAAGGCTATTCTTGAAAACCAATCTGAACTTGAAAGTTTTTTGAACTCAAAAAAGGGAAATGTTGATTTTTTTGAAAAATTCTACTTTTTGCGTATTTTGTGCAATGATTGCTCTGTTGTAAGAGACTTGGTTCGATTAGAGTATCAGAACTCCACTATAGACATGCACGTAGGGAGTCAATCGAAAGAAATTGGATATAACGGTTCTCGCTGGGTAAGTGTTCCAAGAAGAATTGTTAGTGATAGAATTTTAGATGCTCTATTATATAATCAAGAGACTTCTTCACAAATAAAAGAATCTGTTACTTCTAACATTCATGACGGCAAATCTAATTTCTATTCCCCTTCATTTATTTATTGCTATTTGATAGATTACGCTGTTCGAAAAGGCGATATTAAAACGGCTATTGAATTAATCAAAAAGGCTTTAATAATAAATGAAGAAAATTCTAAAATTTCTTATGACGGTTCTCGTTATATTGGCTTTGTTGATATTCCTAAAAGCACATTTGATATATTATTGGATAATGAACTGTATGATTTAGTAGAACTTGCAAACAGTGTGAACATAATTTATAAAAATCGTTTTATAAATAACATGTTATATAAAAACAACGCATATGTAGTTTCCGAAGATCAAAAGAAAGCAAACATTATTAAAAAGGATAAAAAGTTGTCTAGTGTAGAAAAAGAAATTTTACTATCTATTCACGACGGCATTGTTTGTGTTGACGAACTTTTGTCTATTAATGATTTTAAACTTATTAAAAAAACTCTTAATGAATACCCCATACATATAATTGAAAAATTATATTCTATGTTTAACAAAAAAGAGTGGAAACAATTGTTTGAATATGCAGTTGATACTAATGATACTTCTTTAGCAACAGCAATAGTAAAAAGGAATATTGAAGAAATAGAAAAAAGTCTATTGTCATATTGGAGTGGCACAAAAGCCGATAATTTAAATATCAATAAAAAGCATTTATACATCAATGAAAATGGAAGAAGAAAGGATATACTTCCAAGTTCATATGGTGTGAACAATATAAACAGGGTTAAAACTCTAGATGAGGTTATTGAAAAATTAAACGCAGTAAAACAACGTATTATTGACGATTTATCATTAAAACTTGACAAGGAAAAAACAGTTGGCGATTTAACGAAAGAATATTTTGAGCGCGAACTCGGCAAGGGTAATACTGATATGGTAATTATCAAACTGTGTGTTCGTTTGGAAGCTATTTTACGTTGCGATTACCATTATGAAGGTGATTTGTCTGTAATGATAGATAAATACTGTCAGGAACACGGTTGGGAAGACGACGGCTGGGGATATTCGGTTGAATCAGAGTGCGTAAAATATTTACAAAAATTAAGAATGAAGAGAAATAACATTGTTCATTCGGAAAAAAACAACGTAGATTTAACGCTTGAAGAACTCAAATACTGTATTGATTATATTTGCAAAATGGGTTAAGGAGAAAAGTTATGAATAAATATCAAAAATACTTAATGGACTTAAGTCATAGTTATATAACTTATGTTTTTAAAGGCAAAGACACGGCTTGCTTTAATGACGGAAAAATTACGATTTCGCAAGATGAAGATATAACTATTTCAAAATATGTTCTTAATATATCCAACAAGTCAATACATAACGTTTTTGCACTAGTAAACGGAAAAGAAGAAAGGTTGATTGAAAGTATTGACCCTGTATATTCTTCGCCAAAAAGTGGCGAACAAAAAAGATTTAGTATTGAACTTGATTTTGAAAAGCGTATTGAATCTATAAAGATTGTCTTTGTTGATAATCTTGCTGATGATTTAATAATCCCTGTGGTTTATGCGGAAGCGAATAAAGAACAGTATTATGCAAAAAAGGAAAAAGAGCGTAAAGATAGTTTATTGAAAAAAGCCGACATAAAAGTTTCAACGGGTGCTGATTTAGTAAACATTTATTTTCAGCCGTGTTTAGAAGATTATTTACGTACGGAAATTATTTTATATAAAGACGGTATGATGCTTGCTAAATATAAGGTTGATGAAGAAGTTTTCTTTAAGTCAATAAACGGTTTGGCTTATGGCAAATATGAGTTTGTCTTAAAACAATTTAATACAAGAAATGAAACTATTTTAGAAACAGATAAAATTTCTTTTCAAATAGTTCCGCCGACCTTTGGTATGGGTAGGCATACTGTTGTAAATAGAATTTAATTTTTAATAAGTTATGGATAAAAAAATTGAAAAACAATTAGTTAATTTATGGGGAAAGGTTGGCTTAATAGTCAACCTTTCTCAAATGGTAGAATATAACTTGGCAAATATTCTTGCTTTTGATGAAATATTACTAGAATTTGAAATAACGGACTCAATGACTGTGTTTGAATACAATGAATTTGTTGAACGAGCAAATAATTGGTATAAAAAATTGTCTAAAATAACTTTTGGTGGTAATGTTAAAAGGGCAAAAGAAATAAAATTTTTCACTAAAGAAAGTGAAGAATTGTTGTCAAAGGCTATTAAGAAACGCAACTATGTTATACATAGTTTGTTTAAGGATGATTTAAAAAAGAATTATTTGGAGACTAATCCTAAATTTTATTTTGATGAGTTAGAAGAAACTATTTCCTTGCTAAATTCCATAAATGAAAGTTTAGTTGAAATATTCAAACAACAGAAACAGGAACACAAACTAATTTGGTAAATATCGGGTGACTAGCGTAAGCCATAAATCTTTTCCAGGTTCTTTTACTTTTCTCACGTAGGGGGACGAGAACATTGCTTTATCCTTATAATAAAACCCCAATAATATTTTCTGTAAAACGCTATGCAAAAGGCAGGGTTGTATGATATAATTGATTTATGGCACAGGCAAGATACAATGCTCTTAATTCTTTTTTGAAAGAAAAGTTTGGCGAAAGAACGCTAAAGATTTGTATAGACGGCGGATTCACTTGTCCTAATCGCGATGGGACAAAGGGGAATGGCGGCTGTATATTTTGCAGTGAAAGGGGTTCGGGTGAGCATATCAAAAATAAGGATATATCGACTCAAATAACAGAGCATTTGGCATCTTACCGCGGGAAGCGTGCAAATAAATTTATAGCGTACTTTCAAAACTTTTCCAACACTTATGATTCGGTAGAAAGCTTGAAGAGCAAATATGATAGCGCGCTTAAATTCGAAAAAATAGTGGCTCTTGCCGTTGCGACAAGACCGGACTGTATAACAAAAGAAATTGCCGAGCTGCTGTGTTTGTACAAAAAATCTCACTACGTATACGTAGAATTAGGTCTGCAAACAGCAAACGATGATTGTGGCAAGCTGCTCAATCGAGGGTTTGACAGCAAGGATTTTGAAAACGCAGTAAAAATATTGAACGCTTACGGCATAGACGTAGTCGCGCATATTATGGTAGGATTGCCGGGCGAAACACTTGACGATCTAAAAAGCACCGTTGAGTTTATAAATAAACAGAATTTATCGGGGATAAAAATTCACTCGACTTATGTAGTAAAAAACACTTTGTTGGAAAGCTTGTATAAAAGCAATCAATACACGCCGCTTGCGCTGGACGATTATATAAAAGCGGTTGTATATATACTAAGCATATCTCGCCCCAAATTATAATTCACCGAATAAGCGGTGATGCGCCAAAGGATTTGTTGGTAGCGCCAGAGTGGAATTTGCATAAAAAATGGATAATAAACGGCATAAACAAAGCCTTGCAGCAACAAAACGTTATTCAAGGCGATAGCTATAACTTTGATGCGTAAAAAGAAACAATTAACAATTTTTGCATGGCTTTTGCGTTGGTTTAAATTAGTCTATTTTGATAAAAGGAGCGGTTATGTCACATAGCAAATTCACAAAGCGGGGGAAATCGCTGTATATAGAAAGCTGGAACCCTAAGGCAAAGAGGTTTATCAACACTTGCTTAATTTGTGGCAAGCAGGGGTATTCCCCGTCTATTGACGAGGAGGGCTTTGTGCGCGATGGCGGCAAGGTTGATTACGAGCATAGCGCAATTCAGGCAGAGCTATCAAAAGTATTTAGGCCGTTGCCGCTGGACGAGCTTGGCCGTTGCCCCGATTGCGCGGCAATAATGGACAAGCGTTGACATTTGCTATTGTACCTATTTTAATATACGGTCGAGATATTTTGAATTGGTAGGCGTATTATTGATTAACTCAAAATGAAAAATAAAGATTTTGTAATTGAACTATTGGCAAAAGGCGACGTAGTTCTTGAAATAAAAAAGAAATTAAGTGACTTATTAGCCGTTATTCCCGAGCTGGAAAGTATGATAAATTTCGAGCATCAACATCCGCATCATCATCTGAACGTTTGGGAGCATACCATGCTTGCTTTGAGTTATGCCGTAAATAAATTAGAAATTCGGCTGGCATTATTGTTGCACGATATAGGAAAACCTTATTCTTATCAGCAGGATGGCGACATTAGGCATTACAAGGGGCACGCGGAAGTATCTTGCGAGATGGCAAAAACTATTCTAAAAAGGCTTAATTTTGATGAAAGTATCGTAAACAACGTCTGCCAAATCATAAAAAGGCACGATATACCGTTGAACGAAAAAGACTTTATTTCAAATCCAAAGCGGGCAAGAGATGTTTTTGAGGTGCAAAGATGTGATGCCTTGGCGCATAATCCTCTGTACAATCAAAAAAGACTTGCATACATAGATAAGATATCCAATCTAATAAAGGGGTAGTTTTGCGTTTTCCACGACTGTTAAGGCTTTGTGCCTAGTTTTTTTCATTCTATAGATTATCAATTTTTAAAATGGTATTGACAAAAGGGTCGTTTTTTGATATAATGGTTATACTATAATCTTAAAAAGGAGAAAAACCAAAATGAAAGCTTTTACTAAAATTTTTAAACCTATTTTTCTTTTTGTCCTTGCTTTGTCGCTTTTGGTGGCATGTGACCCCATTGACAACGATGACGATAAACCGAATGGGCCTATCACGCCCTCGGTTTCTGCCAACGAGGTTATCAATCAATCGATTGCAAAAATGGAAGATATGATGGATATTGAAATCAACCAAGAAGTAGCTCAGCCTACGGCATTCGTTGTGCCCAACTATAACGTTGATTATGACAATGAACGCTTATCTGTTTTGCGCGGCTCGGGAATCGGTTTATATTTTTCACAATATATTGCGACCGAAGATTATAATTTCGAGGATAACACCGTTTATAAAGATACGGTAAGCGAACAAGGAATAACGCTTAATGTTCATGCGAAAAAAACAGTTGTAGATGGCGGCGTAAACATTACCCTCGAAAATCATCAAACATATCAAGGTGTTACAATGGTAATGCCCATTCATATTTATTTTGAATACGATTACACGGCGGAAAAACCGAGCAGAACGACTATCGTTTCTGTAAATGACGATGGTAGCAGATACGAATTAGCGGTTGCGCAGTTTGATTATTCAGAAGAAATTGCGTATAGCTACAATTTCGTAGTGACAGCACAAGGTAAGGATGCCGTTAAAGCAGCTTTAACGCAGAAAAATCTCAATTTTGATACGCTTATTGCTTGCGATCTTACAGAATACGTTTTTGCAAAATTAGCCCCCAGCGAAAACACCATCCAAAGCTACGGCTATAAGGATTACGGTACAGATGAAATCACCGCAACACAAGACGAGGTCGCTGCTCTTTATGCATCTATCTACGACCACGTTAAAAACGCATGTGTGCCGGTTGAGCCTTTAGACGTCGTAAACGCGGTTCAAAAGGTGTATTACCAAGATATGTATACGTACGCAGTAACGCGAATTATGGCAATTCAATAACACCTAATTCTGACAAAAACGGTAAGCCTCAAAAGACTTGCCGTTTTTTCTTTTATCAAGATAGGGACACCATAAAAAGGCAAGAATGAAGAATGTTTGAATTAAACAGTTTGTATGATTTTTGTTGTAGCAAAGATATTGGATATATGCTATAATAATCTTGCTCGAGTAAAAACAATATTTTTAAGGGAGTACAAAAATGAATACTGACAAAATTTATGCAGAGCAAATAGCAAACGAATATGCAGCAAAAGAGGCTTCTAAGGTTAAGGCGCTAAAAAGATTAGACGCCAAAGCAAAAAATCCCGCCAATATATTTACGTATACTTTTGGTGTTGTATCAAGTCTTGTGCTGGGGGTAGGCATGTGCTTAGCGATGGGGGTTATTGGAGGCGGCACTGCTTTAATGATGGGATTAGGAATAGCCGTTGGCTGTGTTGGAATTGTAGGGGTGGGTGTAAATTATCCGCTATACAAAAAAATTCTAACCAGGTCCAAAAGCAAGTATGCGGCAGACATTATCAAGCTTGCAACGGAAATCGCAAACGAAGAATAAAAATATCCTATGTCTTTGTTAAGAAGAATCAAAAACGACACTCAATTCAGAATAAAGCTGTTTTTGTGCTTGGCGTTGGCTTTTAATATGGCATATTCTATTTTTATGTTCGTCGTCAGCCAAGTAAGCTCTTCCGATTGGTTCTTCGTAATGTCGATATACTATGGATTAATTTCCACGGCACGTATATTTGTTTTTAGGCAAATTCACGCTAAAAAAGGCGAGATTTCTAAGCTTAACACCTTGCGTGCCTGTGGATATTTCCTGCTAATCATAAACCTTGCTGTATCTGTAATGATGTTCATTATAATACGCAAAAATCAATACGTTATATATCATCAAATCACGGTTATTGCCATGGCGACTTATACATTTACCGCGCTAACCGTTGCCATTATCAACAGTATAAAGTATGTAAAAAAACACGAACACGTCTATTCTTGCGTTAAAATAATCAGTCTTATTTGTGCAAGTGTGTCTATCGTAACGCTAACTAACACTATGCTTGCCACGTTCGGGCAAGATAATGCTCTGTTGCGAAGAATAATTCTGCCAATTTTATGCACTGTTGTGTCGGTTTTTATAGTAGTAAGCGCAATTTTTATGATATGCAAAGCGAATTTATACATAAGGATATTAAAAGATGAAAAAGAACGAGAGTAAATATTTTTTTACCGCACAGCTTATGAATCAAGCGCTATTGTCCTTGCTTGAAAAAAAGGATATAGAATTTATAACGATAACCGAAATAACCAAGAAAGCGGGCGTAAACCGTTCGACCTTTTATTTGCATTACGACAATATTTATGAGTTGCTCGAGGAAACCATAGACAATCTAAACAAGGAATTTATCGGCTCTTTTAGCATGCAAGCTCCGTTTGAAATAAAATCTAAGGATAATGCGTTTTTAATAACGGTGGATTTTTTGATTCCGTATCTTAATTTTTGCAAAAAGCATAAGCGAGTTCTGAAATTAGTTTATCAAAAACCGCAGTTGTTTCAAAACAAAAAGGCTTATCAGAATATGTATGATATGATTCTTTATCCCGCAATTTCTCAATTTATCAAGGAGGAAAATCAAAAGGTATATATGCTCGAATTTTTCACTCAGGGCGTTGTGGGCATTATCCACAAATGGATAGAGTTAGATTGCACTACCGAAATAGAGGAATTGGTCAAAATCATAAACCTTTGCGTGAATTACAAAGGCGAATAACGTATATTAAAAAAGTTGTCTGTTACAAAAAAGCACCGCTGTGGGTGCTTTTTTGTTGTCAAAAGTATTAAAAACAAGGTTTTGTATGTCGTGTTCGTTTTTGGCTTTTAATAAATAGCAAGATGCAAAGTAGAATATTGACAAAATTTGGAAAATATGGTATAATCGAGCAAGAATAAAGAAAAAAGCTCTCCGATATAGAGAGCTGTTGTCGCCAATGCGAACTAAGTGGGTAGAATAAATTTTTATTTGAACTCGTCTTGTTTATTCTGTAAATGTAGTATAGCGTAAAAATAATGTTTTGTCAAGAATATGGAGGAAGCTAATGGAAAAATTTTATTTGGGAATGGATATCGGCACGGAATCAGTGGGTATGGCTTGTACCGATGAACGATATAATTTGTTGCGCGCAAAGGGAAAGGACTTATGGGCAGTTCGATTGTTTGACGAAGCGAAGGATGCATCAGAGCGTCGCATAAAGCGAACGGCGCGCAGAAGGCTTCAACGACGTAGGCAACGTATTGAATTTTTGCAAGGCGTCTTTGCGCCTTTTATTACGGATAATAACTTTTTTCTTCGCCTTAACAACAGCGGATTTTACGAAGAAGATAAGAACCAAAAGTTGCAAACAAGGTTTTCTTTATTTGCCGATGATGAATACACGGATGCTGATTTTTACAAGGAATATCCAACGATATTTCATTTGCGCGATGCGCTTGTAGGTGGCAAAAAAGCGGATTTGCGTCTTTATTATCTTGCTTTACACCATATCATAAAATATCGTGGACATTTTCTTTTTGAAGGAAAAGATATGAATGATATTCGTGATATTAGAAATCTTTTTGAGACGTATAATATAGTAGCTGGGGAACTTGGAACAGAAATCGATTTACGTATATCCTTGACGAATGTCGAAGAGTTTCGTGAGTTGGCGGTGTCCGGCGCAGGTATAACCGAAAAGAAAAAGAAAGCGATTGAGATTCTTAAAGTTCAGTCAAAGGAGCTAAAGGAGATTGTTGCTCTTTTGGTGGGGGCGAAAGCTAAGCCCGCGCTTATTTTTGGGGAAGAGTATGCTGAAAAATACAAAGATGAAAAGAGTTTTTCTTTTAAAGAGTTGAACGATGATGCGTTTGAAGAAAAACGGGAAGCGTTCGAAGAAGAACATTTCGCTTTGTTGGAAGCGGCGAGGGCTATTTATAATTTTGTAATTTTTGAAAAAGTTTTGGATGGAAAGGCAAATATTTCAAAATCAATGATCTCTCTTTATGAAAAGCATAAAGCCGATTTGAAATCGCTAAAAGCTTTTGTAAAAACCAATTATCCACAAAAAGCTTATTACCAAATTTTCCGTAGCACAAAAGAAAAGGCAAACTATGCTAATTATATTGGTTATACTCAGACAAAAAGCAAAAAAAATTTCGTAAAGAAATGTAAGACGGAAGACTTTTTCAAATTCTTAAAAAAGACGTTGTGTGAGATAAATGTTCAAAATCAAGATAAGCTAAATAGAATTCTAGATGAAATTGAAAACGGAAATTTTTTGCCCAAGATTTTGCACGCAGACAACGGACTGTTCCCACACCAAATAAACGAAATGGAATTAAATTTGATACTGGACAATCTTTGCGGTTATTATCCTGAATTTGGTCAAAAGGGTGAAGACGGCTATTCCCCGATAGAAAAGATTAAAAAGATATTCTTATTCAAAATTCCTTATTACGTAGGTCCACTTAACAACACACATGAGGACGGTGGACGAGGCAATAGCTGGATAGTAAAAAAATCGACAGAAAAAATCACACCGTGGAATTTTGACGAGATCGTGGATAAGGCGGCAAGTAACGAAAAGTTCATTCGCCGTATGACAAACAAGTGTACGTATCTACATAATCAAGACGTTTTGCCAAAAGGTTCTATGTATTATCAAGCTTTTGACGTCTTAAATCAAATCAATAAGTTGACTATAGGAGGTGCGCCTATTTCGGTTGCCTTAAAGCAAGAAATTTTTAAAAATGTGTATTTGCGAAATAAAAAAGTAAGCGCAAAACAAATAGAACTCTATCTTATTGCTAACGGAAAATGCACCAAAGAGGAACTAAAAGATGCGCCCCTTGGTGGTTACGACAAACTAACGGGATTAAAGGCGAGCATGAGTTCTTACGTTGCCTTTAAAAACAAATTTGGCGATTTGGTGGACAAGTGTCCCGAAATATTCGAGGATATTATTCTTTGGCATACGTTAAACACAGATAAAAGCATAGTGGAAAAAATAATAAAAGAAAAATATGGCCACATACCTGCTATCCGAGAAAATATCCAATGGCTTAAGTCGCTTACTGCGTTTAAGGAATTTGGTCGGTTGTCTCAAAAGCTTCTTTATGAACTTTCGGGTGGTTTTGATTCATCAACGGGCGAGATTTATACCATATTAAGACAGTTGTATTATACGAATGATAACTTCAATCAGTTGTTATATTCGGGAGAATATTCATTTTTTGCAGCGATCGAATCCGAAAACAGTGGTGAAAATCAAACTGTTTCTTATGACGATGTAAAAGATTTATATGTGTCACCAATGGTACGTCGTGGTATTTGGCAGTCCTTGCAGATGGTGGACGAATACGTTAGCGCTGTTGGAAGAGTGCCTGATAAAATTTTTATCGAAGTTACGCGTCAAGATGGCGAAAAGGGCGACAAAGGGCGTACGGTTTCTCGAAAAAATAAAATTTTAGAGCTTTATAAGGGATTGGGAGAAGATTGCTCTAATATTGACGAGCTTTTGCAAGAGTTGAATCGTGAAGAAATGACCGATTCCAGGCTTCGTCAAGAAAGATTGTATTTGTACTTTTTGCAGCTCGGTCGTTGCGCCTATACCGGCGAGCGAATTGATTTAGGACAGCTTTCTACGGACTTGTACGATGTGGATCATATCGTGCCTCAATCTATGACAAAGGACGATAGTCTAGATAATAAGGTTTTGGTTAAGCGTGAAAAGAACGCTCAAAAAACAGATGTTTATCCGTTGCCCGGTGGCTTTACCAATCAGCAAAAGTTTTGGAAGATTTTGCGCAAAAAAGAATTGATGAGCGAAACAAAATATGCTCGACTGACGCGAGTAAAACCATTGTCTGAGGATGATTTTAGAGAATTTGTTAATCGACAGCTTGTGGTTACCAACCAAACAGTAAAGGCTGTTGTGGAATTGTTAAAACGTAAATACGGTGACTTGGGGACAAAAATTGTTTACAGCAAAGCAAAAAACGTAGACGATTTTAAACAACGTTACGATATTGTCAAGTGCCGCGAAACCAACGATTTACATCACGCACGCGACGCTTATCTCAATATCGTCGTTGGTAATGTTTATGATACCAAATTCACGTCCGCGCACGATTATTTTTATCGCAAGCAGGATGAGTTTTGGCGTGAATATAACCTAAAAAAGCTATTTGTTCGTCCTGTGCAAAACGCCTGGGCAGGCGTTGAAGATATTGCTCGAGTTAAAGCAATTGTAACAAAAACGAGCATGCGTGTAACACGTTTTGCTTACACGGCTCAAGGGAAATTTTACGATGAAACTGTTTATGACAAAGATGATGGCAGTATTTCTGCACCAAGAAAAGAATGTGCGCCGTATGATCAAACAACTAAATACGGTGGTTTTAAATCTTTAAAAACAGCTTATTTTTCTATTGTAAAATCCAAGGATAAAAAAGGGAAGTTTATCAAAACAATCGAAGCAATTCCCGTGCTTGTTGATTATAAATCTCGAAAAAATAAAAACGCTGTAATTGACTATCTACTTCAGGTCGGCTTGGTTGATCCTGAAATTATAATACCTAAAATAAAGATAAAATCGCTTGTTTCAATTAACGGTTATAAGGCATGGATTGCAGGAGTAACGGGTAGTCAAATAATTATACATAATGCTCAGCAGTGGTTTACGGATACTGATACGGATGCTTACGTAAAGCAACTTGTAAAGCTTGTCGAAAAGGAAAAAAATGGTAAATTATCCGAAAAGGAAAAAGAGCAAGACCCAATTCCGTTGACGAGCAATCGAAAAGCTGTTACGTTGTTTGCAACTAAGGATAAAAATCTTGAGCTTTATACCAAAATACTAAATACTTTAAGTAAAAAAGCGTATCAAGGATTATCAAGCGTAAAAAGCTTTGCTTGTAAGCTTGAAGAAAAGAAACATCTTTTTGAGGCTCTGACTAATTTTGAGCAAATTAAAGTATTGTTACAAATTGTTCGTTTTATGAAGTGTAATGCTGAAAAAGCAGATTTGACGTTGTTAAAAGATGGAGCAAATTGTGGATCGTTACTCGTAGGCAAAAACATCACGGATGTAGATTTTGCTATTATTCATCAATCGCCTTGTGGCTTGATTGAACGTATCCAAAAAATTTAAAAATGGGATTTCGTACGGTTGTTATAAAAAGCAGAGCAAAGCTTGAGGTTAGGCTTAATAGCCTTATTATTCGCGGCGAGCAGGAAAAGAAAATCTTTCTTGACGAGATTAACACGTTAATAATTCAAAGCACAGCAGTGTCGCTTACCGCATCGCTGCTGTGCGAGCTGATGAAAAACAACGTCAAGGTTATTTTCTGCGACGAAAAGCATAATCCGCAGTCCGAGCTACTGCCGTATTACGGTGCGCACAACACCTCGAAAAGATATAAAGAGCAGATTGCTTGGGATGGCGAAGCAAAGGCGGCAGTCTGGCGTGAGATTATAAAAAAGAAAATTGAGGGCGAGGCGGCGCTACTGGATGAACTCGGCTTTATGCGGCAGGCAGAGCTGTTGCGTTCATACGTTAGCCAAGTACAAGAGAACGACAGCACCAACCGCGAGGGTCATGCGGCAAAGGTGTATTTCAATTGCCTGTTAGGTGCGGGCAATTCGCGCAAGGGTGGTGGCTTTTTCAATTCGTGTCTAAACTATGGTTATGCGATTTTGCTGTCGGCGTTCAACCGCGAGATAGTGGCAAGCGGATTTTTGACACAGCTTGGGATTTGGCACGACAACGAGTTCAATCAGTTCAATTTGGCTTGCGATTTGATGGAGCCGTTTCGTGTAGTCGTGGACAAAACGGCGCTTGCTATTGAAGAGGGTGACAAAAATTTCAAAAGAATAATGGCAAATATTCTTAACTACAAGACGCTGATGGACGGAAAGAATACAACGTTTGACCTTGCTTTGCGCCAATTTGCGCGAAGCGTTTTTCGCGCGTTAGAGCAGAGCGACGAAGCGCAAATAATTTTTCCGCAAAAAATTCTGGGCTATGAATTATAAGTTTATGAGGTTAATGTTATTTTTTGATTTGCCTATGCTCACCGATAAGGATAGGCGCGAATATAACCGCTTTCACAAGTTTTTATTGCGTAACGGGTTTATAATGATGCAAAAATCAGTATACACAAAGCTCGTTATAAACAACGTAACGAGCGCGGCGATAAAGCAGCGAGTTTACTGCAATTTGCCGCCTGCCGGCAACGTTGAACTGCTTGAAATCACCGAAAATCAGTTTTCGAGGATAGAATATCTTGTGGGGAATGAGCAGCAAGAGGTTGTCGATTCGACAGATAGGTTGGTGGAAATATGAAATCGGACATACAAATTGCACATGTTCATTTAGAAACGCCGCTTGTTATTAGTAGCGAGCACGTTCAGCTGTTAATTGTCGAAAATCCAAGCGAGTTTTTTTCTTTTGTGTCCGATATGGATAGACAGATGTGCGGCGAGGAGGGTGTTTTTTCTTTTTCGCGAGATGGTGAAATTATCGCGCCATCAAAATATGGAGCGATGATTTCGGATGTTTTTCATTTTGACCTAAATGATAAAAAGATTTTGAATCTATTATATAAGCAGCTGGAAGCTGGCACATTTGGCGAAAAGGTTACTTTTTTCAACGAGCTAAATGCAAAGGCAGTAACGCTTTTTGAGGAACTTTCGTTTTGCGTACCGTTTTCTTTAGAGTACAACGAGCCTCAGCCAAGCGACTACTTTAAGGCGGCAGGCGTAAAATTCGCGATGGAATATAGCTCCTTAGAAGAAAAAATCGTATGCTATATCAATGCGCTAATAGAGCTTAAAAAATGTGAGTTTTTTGTTTTCGTCAATCTAAAAAGCGTTTTATGTGACGAAAAGCTTATGCAAATTTATGAGCATTGCGCCGTCGAGCAGGTGGGACTGCTATTGATAGAAAGCAGTAAAAGCAGGGCGATACTGCCAAACGAAAAGGCTATAATAATCACCGAAGATTTATGCGAAATACTTGAAAATTATTTTCAAACGTGATATAATATACCTAATGATTCTCGTTTTGTTGTGCTTACAAAATAACCGTACCGTCAATACGCGATTCACACGCCTTGCAAATTTGAGGTTTGAGAGTCTTGTTATTCTGTAAGTAGTTAAAACGCAAGGGGCAGTCATAGCATAGATTTAATGGTTTGAGAGTCTTGTTATTCTGTAAGTAGTTAAAACACATACTTTGGGTTTTATAGGTTTATAGTGGTTTGAGAGTCTTGTTATTCTGTAAGTAGTTAAAACTCAACTCGTAACCCTTTAATTTACCGTAAAGTTTGAGAGTCTTGTTATTCTGTAAGTAGTTAAAACGATATTGTCTGCATCGAAACGCAAGATATCGTTTGAGAGTCTTGTTATTCTGTAAGTAGTTAAAACAAAGTCGCTTCCATTTTGGCTCTTTCGTCTGTTTGAGAGTCTTGTTATTCTGTAAGTAGTTAAAACTATGTTTCGCCAATGCTTTTTAAGAACCTAGTTTGAGAGTCTTGTTATTCTGTAAGTAGTTAAAACTTTTAATCTCGTAAATAGAATACCATATTAGTTTGAGAGTCTTGTTATTCTGTAAGTAGTTAAAACAAGAGTTAAACGCAATAAAGCGAAAGATGGGTTTGAGAGTCTTGTTATTCTGTAAGTAGTTAAAACTTAAGCCTTTACGCAAGGGAGTTAGAGTATGTTTGAGAGTCTTGTTATTCTGTAAGTAGTTAAAACTTAAGCCT
>SVIB01000058.1 GCA_015055505.1 Clostridiales bacterium | reverse complement strand
GTTTTGCTTCGCATTCGGCTTTCGTTTTGGCAAGCACGCTCTTGGTTTTCGGAATGCCCTTTTCGTCGTACTCGACTACGATTCGACCTTCCCACCGTCCGTCCTTACGCAACCGCATCGTGCCGTCGCCTTGCTTTCGTTTATTTCTCGCCATTCGTTTTCTCCCTCGTTAAAAATTGTTGCATCATATTATTGACGACGGACGACGCGTGCTTGTGCATGTCGCTCGTCATGTGCGTGTAGGTGTCGAGCGTGAAGCTCGCATCCGTGTGTCCGAGCAAGCCTGCCAAGGTTTTGGCATCCACTCCGCCTTGTATCGCGTGCGTTGCGAAGGTGTGGCGTAAATCGTGAAAGCGTATCAGCGGAAGCTCTGCTCGTTTGAGTATTCTTTTGAGCTTGTCATACGCTGCCGTATCAGCATTCGCAAAAACAGCATTTGATATTATTATACCACATCTTTTTAAATAAGTCAATAGCTGTTATTTAAATTCTTAAATGTTTTATTTAAGCCCGCAAAAACACTATTATCTCCTGTAAAAAAGAAAAAAGCCGCAAAAATTTGCGACTTCTTAGAACCCTATAATTTGTTTCAATCCTCTACTTCATCAAACAATGGATCATCAAAAAACTCTTTGAGCGTTATTCCCAAAGTAGCGACGATTTGATATATGGTATCTAGTTTAACCGTTTTGTATTTTCCATCAACTGTGACGGAAATAGTAGAACGTGGAATTCCACCGTTCTTATACAACTGATACTGAGTCATATTCCGTTCAGCCAACAAGTTCTCTACTCTCTTCCCTACCGCTTCAGATAATGTCATAGCCACTCCTTTGCGTTTACCGCAATAAACGTTCATTACAATAATTATAGTTTGTGCAACCTTAATTTTAGTTTATTGTGATAAACGCTTTTATTTTTTGGTTCATTGTGATAAACTATTGATTGGAGGTTGCTATGACAATTACTTTTTGCGGTCACTCTAACTTTTCATTCGATAACACGATTAAACAAAAATTAAAAAAATTGCTTCTTCAAGAAATAAGAAAAAATCCCGCCTGCAAGTTTTACTTGGGGGGATATGGTGATTTTGATTCACTTTGCTTAAACATCTTAAAAGAAATAAAAGCCGACTTTCCTACTATTGAGTTGCTATTCATTACGCCTTACCTTAATGATAATTATAGCAAACTTGAAACCGCGAAGCTGTACTATGACGGTATAATCTATCCGCCGCTTGAAAACGTTCCGCGGCGGTTTTGTATTTTGAAAAGAAACGAATGGATGGTTGATGAAGCCGATCTCGTTATCGCCTTCGTAAAATATTCTTGGGGCGGTGCAGCAAAAACACTCGAATACGTCAAGCGAAAAAAGGTCAAGTTTTTCAATCTTGCCGAGCTTCATTGAGTACATGGTATAGGGCATTTTTTTCAAATTCCTTTTTCTTTGTTTACTGCGTAGCAAATTTTGCGTAGTGAAAGGAAAAATCGCTCATATTTTTTAAGTGCAATTTTAAAGTGCAGAATTGAAAAACAAAACTGCACTTTAAGAGGCTTGCGGAAAGAAAATCGGCAAAGGATTTGACTAATTTTGAAAGGTATGCTATACTACCTTTGAGAGAATAAATTCGTACATGGGTATATCGTTTTAAAAAAATAAAGATGTGGTCAGCGCAAAATACTGCGTTTGACCACATCTTTGACCATCTACAGACTCGGACTACGTGGAAACAGTGTTAACAAGAGCACACGAAAGCACCGTTTCTGGACACAAAAGCCCCTAAAATCACCCGAAATTACACAAAAAATCTATGCAGTTGCGTTCGGGACACTGCGTTTACAAGACCGAATATTTCCCCCTCAAAATCCTCAAAAAAGCCTTGAAATAAGCGGGTTTTTGTTCATAAGGACAAAAAGTGAATACTGGGCAAATGCCGATACGGAGCAGATAGGTTTAAAAAGTCATTGCGGAAAGACTTCCGTAATGACTTTTTTCTACTATAATAAACCAATTTTCCCAACAATTTTCACAATTCAATAAGTTCGATATATCGTATTTCTTTAGTTTTTACTTTATCGCACTACTTTCTCATCAGCCGATGATTCCTACTATTAATTAGCAGTTCTACGAGGTCTTTCTTCCTCCACAATTCTTAATATCTCCTTATCATAAATCATCGATTTTGCAGCTGGTAATAACTGCTATTATACGCAGAGGTGGATTCGAAGCAAAACTGTCCTCTACGGCCCCTTACAAATAAACCCTTTCAGCAATTTGTCCCATCGCTGTCCCAATGAATATTATCCATTTAAGATTAAAGTATTTCATCTGCAGATATAAATTCCATAATATTAGAAAAATCAAAACACCAATCTTATTGTTTAATCTTTTTTGCATTATAAAAATATGTGATTTTTGATACGACATACTTGATAATTATGTGATTTACAGTTAATAAAACAGTGTGAGGATTAATAGCCTCTTAACTTTTCAAAATATCTACAACCTTTATTTAAAATATATTTATACTTTTTAGAAATTTAAGCTAGTACTTTTTAGTAATCAAAATTTTTACAAAAAATTTTATTTCCTCTCCTACTTCTATCGTTTTATACGCAAAGCGATCGTCTAATTCCGTCGTACAAGGCTCAAGCCCCAACGCGTAAT
>SVIB01000057.1 GCA_015055505.1 Clostridiales bacterium | reverse complement strand
TATAATATCTTAAATGGCTACCATTAGAAGATATAGCGGAAACGGGATACATTTTTTTACCGCAAACGCCACAATAGATTTTATCTTTTAACCTAAAGTTTTCGTGATTATCTTTTCTGCAACCGTAAAATATTTGATAACACCTATTATAATCGTGGCAAAAAAGAAATTGACGGTATAACTTTCTTCAACGTCGACTTACCTAAAACTCGTGATGATAACGTTAAATTTATAAAAATGTTAAATTTCTTTACAAACTACATATATGAAAAGAAATTAACGCCCGTAGCCATTGAAGAACTTAGAAAAAGACTTGGCTTTACAACTAGCGCTAGCGAAAAAAGTAATCGAAACAGAACTATTGTTGAACTTTTTAGCGAAATCTCAGAAGACAAATGCGCTATTTGTGGAACAACAAAAACTTTTGAAAACAAAAGAACTGGCAGACAGCATTTTGAAATTCACCACGTTATATCTTATAAAAATGGCGTAGAACTCGACAATATAGCAAATCTAGTTAAACTTTGTCCTACTTGCCATGATATGTTAAAAAAGAACGCAACAGCGAAAGGTGAACAGATTAAAGCAATAATTAAAATCCTTTCTGAACACGCAGAAATCCTTGAATTTGCAAAATCATATTTACAAATAGATGATATTAATGATATAGCCGAAGAAATTTGGGAAAGACTTGGCTAATTCAAAGATTCAAATCCAGGTGTGGGAGAGTTTTACCATACATTGACTTAACGTGTGTGGGACGAAATCTATCGTGGCGTTTTTCTGAAAATTGTATTACAAAAGACCTATAAAAGCGTAGAAATGCTCTTATAGGTCTTAATTTTTGCTATAAAACGCTTATTTCAGCGTGAAAATAAAAAAATATAGGTCTATAAGCAAAGTACTTATAGACCCTTGACTGTTGTATGTGTGGGACTAAATCTCGTTTTTAGGATATGTGTGTGGGGTTTAATTTTTGATTTTGCGATTTTTCGCGCGGAGTTGCGGCCCCGTTGGAGGGGGTTTTTACCCAGGTTTTTTATCCCCCCTACCCCCTAATGACCGTTTCGGCGTTTCACAAAATCGTATATGTCAACGTTCTTTCGAACGAACATTTTCAAATTTGGGTAAGAGTTTTTTAACTCTCGATTTCAAATATGTTTCGATGAGTTCTTAGGCGGTAACTTCTGCCCGTTAATTTTAATACTTGACAGTTTTCTATAAGCCTATCAAGTAGCGTCGTTGCAATGACTTCATCATGGAATATTTCTGCCCAACCTTCAAAGTCACGATTCGTTATAACTACTAGCGATTTCTTTTTGTTATACGAGTCCATCTTCCCGTAAAGTTTTAGCATGTCTTCTCTATCTAACGGCGTATATCCCAGTTCGTCTATGATGAGAAGGTCGCATTCTTCTGCGTAGCGTAGTTTCGCGCCACTCTTTTTTATTTCATTTTGCGTTTTAATACAAAACAGTAGTTCGTTTACCGTCGTATAAAACACCTTTTTGCTTTCGGCTATTGCTTTTAATCCTAGGGCAACGGCCAGGTGCGTTTTGCCAGTTCCTGCTCCACCAAGCACTAATACGTTGTAGCCTTTTTCAATCCAACTTGGTTCAGACAATTTATCTGCATGCCATTTGGACACGCTTTGCTGATTTGTAAAGTCGAATTCGTCAATCGTCTTTATAAACGGAAAATGAGCGCGCTTGATTAATTGATTTTCTTTGTTTCCGTCACGTATCGCTTGCTCGGTTCGTAATATCCGCAATAAAAACTTCCATTCTTTGTCCGTTGCTTTTATTCCGTCTAGCGTTCGCGCTAAATTCATTAGACTTAACTTGGTTGCTAATTCTCGTATTTTAGAAAGATCAATCACGTTTCACCTCCGTCAACACGTTATATTTAGCAAGGTTTTTATAATGCGTTATCGCTCCTTTCGGTGCAATTTCTTCCAGGTTGCGTTCGCCTAAATGAATTAGTAGTTCACTCAACACTTCAGTCATACAATAACGATCGTCTTTTGCGCACTTAATAACGGCGTTTAGTATTTCCGCTTGCGTGTACTCTTTTTCTATACGCCTAAGCAGTCCCGCCTGTTCTTTCAAGTAACGTGGTTTAGTAATTTCTATCCGTTCTAAAAAGTTGGTCATCACGTCGCTATGCTCGTACCGTCGTTTTGCCGTTTTAAGATAGTCAACCGTACTAACTTCTCGCCTTACGACAGACTTTCCTTTTTGCAACTCTAACTTGTGCGTAATAATTTTTTCGCCCGTCTGCAAATTGATAATATGCAAAGCGTTTTCTTCCTCTTCTATCCTTACTTTATCCCCTTCGTTACATTTACTGGGCGGAACGGAGTACCTATTCCCCTTATACCTCACGATAAACGGCGAAATCACCACGGCTATCCGATTGCGATAAATATCTATTTCAATAGGTTTATGTTTAATCAGTTCACTCTTTTCACGCTCGAATAACTCTCTCGGTGATTTTCTCAGAGCCTGAATTGCTAAATTGTTGCCTGCCCTATCCAACCAAGCAAGGCAGTCGCTATTTAGTCGGTCTATCCCACAATATTCACGACCTTCTAAAAAGTATTCCTTTACCGTCTTTACGACCGTTTCGACCTTACCTTTGGTGTCTGGGCTATACGGCTTACAAACGATAGCGTCAAAACCCGCCGCCTTAACGTATCCGTCAAAGTCTTTCGTAAAAATGATATTCCCAGCGTTTTCACTAGACACTA
>SVIB01000028.1 GCA_015055505.1 Clostridiales bacterium | reverse complement strand
TATTTCGCGCGTCTTTTTGGTATACGTATTTTGCGTTTTGGTAGGTAAATCCTGCAATTCCGTCTTGGTCGTAATAGAACTTTAACCCGTCGCTTGTCGAAATAAGTCGGTTTTCACTGTCGTATGAATACGTAGTCGTGTTTTTCCTAATTCTTCTACCTTGTCCGTCATACGCGAAAGTATTTGTTCCGTAACCTACTAATCTTCTTCCTTTTTCCCAAGAAAGGGTAATATCTTTATACGTAGTAGGATTACCAACGCTATCGTAAACGAAAGCTTTACCGTTAAATGAAGTTAACTTGTCTTTATTGTAAACATAAGTGTTTTCATTAGAACTACCATTAAATGGATCTAAAGTAAATTGACATTCTTCTTTTTTAGTTATATTTCCGTTAGAATCGTATCTATACAATATTGACTTACCTAATAGAACATTATCTTCACGAATAAGTCTATTGTTTACGCAATAATGGAAACGATTATATAAGAGAGAACCTCTATAAATCTTCGTAATATTACCAAGCTCATTATATTCATAAGTAAATTTTTCTCCATTTGCTATTGTTTTTTGAGGCAGATCTGTAACTTGTTCAACACCGTTAACCATAACCGTCATATATTCAACGTCGTAATCATAAATAACAGTATCGCCATTTTTGACCGTTTTACCTGTATTGCGCTTATAGTTATCCATCTTAGGCATTGATGTGTACCACTCGGTATTTGTTACACTTTCTAAATCTCTTTCGGCGTTATCTTTGTAAGAGTAGGTTACGGTGTTACCGCCCGTTACCGACTTTTGACTTGCGTTGCCGTAATTGTCGTAAGTTACCGATTCGGTGCGTTCTACTGTGCCGTTTACGGTTTTACTTATTTGTGTTACGTTTCCTAACTCGTCGTAAGTATAGTCGTAAACTTCGCCCGTGACGTTGTCTTCTACCTTTGAAACGGAACCGTCTTTATTAAAGGTTTGTTTTACTTGAGAAACGCCGTTATATGATACTTCAGCAAAACTGCCGTCTTTTGCCTCTACCACCGACACCGTTTCGCCTTTCGCGTTAGTTTTAAAAGTTTTATCTACGATTTTTCCGTTTTCTTCTACGTCGTCTTGATACTCAAACGTGTGATATACATTTCCGTCTACGGTTATTTTGCTCGGTCTTCGTTTTATTTCGTACTCGTACTTTATCGAAGAATCGTTACTTGCTGTAGTTTCCTCTATTTCATCACGAATGTAAGTTATATCGTTTGGGTTTTCTTCTGCTCCAGTAGGTGACGCACTTACTCTTATGACACGATTTCGTGCATCATGTTTGTACGCTGTAATCAATTCGTTAGGATTTTTTTCCCCAACTAAAAGCCCTTTATTATACGTATAATTAGTTACCTTTCCCATTTGGTTTGTTTTAGTCGTCACTTGACCTAACTCATTATAAGTTTTTTCGGTTACATACTGACCATCCATTAAAGTGTTAAAAGTCACGGTTTTAGTTGGGAAACCTTGTTCGTTATATTCTGTTTCTTCAATCGTTATTCCAGAAGTATTTTCTTCGTTTTCTACCCACGATTTTATTTGCGTAAGTTTATTGACGGAATTATATACATAGGTAGTTATTTGCTTGTAACTGCTAAATTCAGAAGAAGTATTTACTTTAAAATATTGCACGGATGTCTCTTCTCTTATACATCTACTTTTTGAGTCGTACGTATAATCGGTTGTCGCATTAGTAAACACACACCCCTCTTCAGTTATAATAACGGGAGTGTTTGCAATTTCCCTTTTAATAACGCAGTTGTTTTCATCTAGAGTTTCTGAAATAATCTCTCCATTTTGAAAAACAAAACTGTCAAATGGTATTTTATACAAAGTAGTTTCATCAGCCTTTATAATCTCATTCGATGAGTAAGCGACGTAATTGTACTTTTCAGCAGAGGTTACCACGCCGTTTTCTACCGTATAACATTCTTTTTCGTCTCCGTTTGCGTCGTAAACAACGTGCTCATAATTTCCGTTTTCGTCTGTAATCGTAGCCGAAGTTTCCCCCTCAACAATCGTCGTTTGAGATAACATTTTCTTTTCAGTTTCCGTCTCTTTATCTGAAAGTGTGGAATAGTTTGTTATACGACAATCATACCCATTACCATTGAACTCAAATTCCATTTCATAACCGTCGGAAGAATCAATGACAAACCTATTTTCAGTTTCATTATAATTAATGTTAATGGTTGCATCACTGTCTTTATCTATTTGATACAATCTATTCCATTCATCTAAATATAACTTTACCCATTCATTTTTCTCCGTATCGTAAATTGAGGCAAGTCTTCCGTTAGGATTATAATCAAACTCATATTCATTTACCTTTTCGGCGTTTGTGTACTCGCAGACTTTTTCAATTTGCTTATCATCCGTATACCATATAAACATACAGTTTTTTGAATAATCACTTATTAAAACGAGATTACCGTTTGCATTATAACCTTTAACGCAATTTTGATTATATAACCAATGGACAGGAGTTTTATTTACGCTTTCTGCACTTTCAATGCCTAAAAGTTGTGATTGCAATATGGACGAACAAGTGAAATTAGGAACACTTTCGCCAAATATCCAGCCGTCTACTGTTATTTTTTCTTCTATGCAGTTTGCTGTTTGACTATCACAATAAATTTTTCTATCTTCTTCTATGGTATAATAATTCGTCTTAAAATTATAAACGTCACCTTCTGATGTTTGATACACATAATCACTGTCGTTAATAGAAACCAATTTTTCAACTATACTCAAATTTGCATGTTTACCAAATATTGAACGTCTTGCGTTTTTCGTGTTTAAGATATATGTAATACCAACCCCAATTAAAGTATTTTCGGGGGAAACACAATTAAATTTGCACAAAAAATCTCTATTTTTAAACTTTATTTTTGCCTTTCCGCCAATTATATCAATTTCACGTTGACTTTCTTTAATTTTTCCTGAATTTTTTATAATATTTCCCGAAACTGATGGCAAACCAGACGATGGCGATATATATACGTTTACAGGAATCTCACACTTTTCAACGTTGCCTTGATAATATATGGTTCCCACAAAAGATTCATTTTCAAAATCGCTATTCTCTATAAAAAGATAGTCGCTTGGTGCAAGATAAACTTTGCTACCGTCATCTAACTTTGCGTATACAGAAAGATCGCTCATTGAAAAATATTGATCTTCTTCGTAGGTTAAATTGTCATATTCAACACTTTCAATAATTCCGCTACTTAAATTTTTTCTTTCTAACATTGCGTAATTATCTCGAATGAGATAGGACACATCAAAAATTGGAATTAACTTTAGTGTAATATAATCTGGATTTCCCAACACGTAAGATATTTCCCTTATTGGAATAAGCAAATATTGATCGTTATCATCTATCAGAGTTGCAGAGAAACTGCCCATAAGGTCTTGAACGTAATACATTCCACCCATTGCTGTTGAACCTACGCTATTCTTTCGTATTTTTACGTACGCACCTAAATCCCTCGAAGAATAGTGATAAAGTCCTGCCATATCTATCGACACCACTAAAGTAGCATAGTCCGTATCGCTTATTCTTAATTCGTCAAGAATTTCACCGCTTTCATTTTCCGAATGCATTGACACGTAGTTTCTTATTGAAACGGTTGAGTATTCAAACTCTGCTGTATCATCTACGCTTAAAGTAGATGTTTTTTCATGGTTTTTACCCACTTCTAAAGTTTCTAACTTTTCTTTTATCATTTTTATTTATCTCCTTGATTTTTTTGTCGGGCGGTTTTAAAAACCGCCCTTTTTATACTTTTTTATGCAAAATATTGCTTTAAATTATTGTACCCTTTTGCGCCAAGTTCGTCTTTGATAAAATCTGCGTCCTTTTCAATTTCTTCTACTGCCTTTTTGCCAAAAGTTGCGTAGTACGAAAATAACGCTTTGGTCTTTGAAGATATCATTTTGATATATTCTTCCGAAGATTTTTCGTCGGGAGTTATTCCGTCTTTTATAAGTTCAGCAAGAAGTTTGGACTGCTCTGCCTTTAACTTATTGTTATACTCTAAGACTTCTTCTTGTTCTTTTTGATACTCTTTAGTAAGTTCTCTTACTCCTTTTGCTATTTCAGCCGCCTTTTTCTCGTCAATACCGCTAAGACTTGACATAATGTTTTGAGTGAGAGTTCGTATCTCTTCGTTTACCTCGGCTTTATCTTCCTCGTTGCGCTCAATTAATTCCTCTAAAGAAGATATTTCGCCCTTTTCAAGGTCTTGAAGTTGATTTAAAATAATAGACGACCTGCCAAGCCCTCTTTTTAACGCTTCGTTAGAGGCGTTTTCTTTTGCCTGTCCGTAACTTTTTTTAAGTTGTGACATTGACTTTTTTACAGCCTCTTCCAACTCGTCGAGTTGCTCTTTAAGTTGAGCCGTTTGGGCTTCGCCTTGCTGTTTTACGTGTTCTTTTTGAACGTCGTACGTTGGGCTTACCTCTTGACTTACGATAGCCTTAATTTGCTCTTCGGTAGGCATTTTGTAAACTTTTTCTTCAACTTTTGGAATTGTAACTCCGTTAAAAGTCATGCCCGTTGCCGAATCGTACTCGTCGTTGATTTTTTGTATTTGATCTAAAAGAGTTTTCTTTTTATAATCAACTACCGTATTTTCGGTTTCAGGTTTTCCCGTTGAGCCGTTTGCCGTTTGGTTATTCCCGTTTGAATTGCCGTCGTTTTTATTTCCACCGCCCTGATTTGCGTTTGAGTTTTGATTACCGCCGTTTACGGTTGGAAATTTATTTTCAACGGTTGGGTCGGTTACCGACGCTTGACCGCCGACGGTGAGTCTATTACCCGAAGGGCTTACTTCATAATCGTTTTTTTGAGGAGTTTTAATTGCGTTTTTATCTAAAATTTCAATTTCTCGCTCATTTTCTTCGGTTGTTTCAACGATTAAGGGAGATCTCCCGTCTTCGTCAATAGTTATTAAATACTTTTTCATATTGGTTTCTCCTTATAAAATAATTAATTTTTGGTCTAAAATAAAGACTTTTCCGCTACTGCATTTTACCCCTTGACTGCCCTTTTCAAGAGGTGTTACGGTGGAAAGGTCGTCGATACTGCGCATAACGACTATTTCGCCCGTTTGATAAAAGATTTTTAAACTTCCGTCTATTTCATTTAAGATTAAATTGTTTTTCTTGCCGAGAGAATAACTTCCTAACGAGGAAAACTTCTTAGCAGAAGACGTCTTAATTACGGTTACGTTATCTCTCATATCTGTATAATAGAAATAATCTCCGCTATCGCCTTTAAAACAGTCTATTTTCTTTGCTTTTATAGGCAACTTTTCTATAAAAGTCACGGTATTTTTATACAAATATGAATTTACGTTTCCGTTTGACAAGACGAAAGCAACTACCCCCTCTTCGGTATTTTTGAGTGCGCAATCGGTAAAGTTAGTGGGAATATACGTCGGTTCGGAAACGGTCATATCACTCAAATTAACGGTAAAAATTTCTCCTTTTCCGCTTAAGGGCTGTTGCAAGATTACGACTTCTCCGCTATCCGTCATTAACGCGCTTGCAGTTTCTACTCCGTAAAAGGTATACACGGTATTTTTAGAAACGGTATCAAAAAGTTGAAAACTGTTTCCGCTTTTATAACCCACAATATTAGGACTAATTACACTAATAAGTCGGTCTATAGTACCGTTATCGACATTTCCCGTAAGTTCAACCTGCAAATTTAAGTCTATATAAGCACCGTCTGAAACTGCCCACACTACTATTTGATTTTCACCTTTTTGAGGAAGAAAAGGTAAAGTAATATCAAAAGGAAGAGTACCAGTTACGCTTTTTTGAGTAGTTCCGTTTACGATTAAATCACAAGTCAAACTAACCTCGTTTTTCGACGATATTTTAGCGGTAAAAACACAGCCCGATCCGTCTTTTGACCGAAAGTTTAAGACTTTTTCAACGCTTTGCCCCGTTAGATTGTTACATTCTTCGCAAACCGTTTGTTTTTCGTCTATAGTCAGTTTTTCAAGCCTTTCGATACGTTTTTGGTTTTCTTCGGTAATTTGCCCTATTTTATTCAATTCGTAAATCATAAATAATAACTAAAAGTAACGGTAAGTCCCGATACTTCTACCTCCTCTTCGTTACTTTTTATCTCAAATTCAAAGATATTACCCTTTAAATTTGGTCTTAAAACTGTTCTTCCTTTGCCGTTGACGGTAAATTCTCTTTGCCCCTTTTCGCTACAAACGGTAACCGTGCATTTGCCCTTTACGTAAAAAGCAATTTCAGTTAAATTTTTAACTCTTGCGGTAATACCGAAGTCGCTTTTTTTGCTTCTCCACACCTTTTCGGTTGGAACGTCTAAATATTTACCGCTTTTTACAACTTCAAAGAGGCATTTTTGTGTCTTGTCGACACCGAAAAGTCTGTATTCGTTTTCGGCGTTAATAACTGCAAAATCGCAAATATCTCCTGCATTTATAAACGAATAGTCCCCACCGCTTAAATTACTTTTTAAAATAGTCTTTTCGCCGGTTTTCGTATTTTCAAACACGTAATACACGTACCCGTTGAAAAATACGCCTTTTGCCGTAACTGACAGAAAATCTATCTTTCCGTTTAAATGCTCGCTTATTTTACTTATAGAATAACCGTCAAATCGGTAAATTCCGTCACTTGCAACGAAAGTTAGATATTCTCCGCAGTTTACTATTGAATTTTTTACAATTTTACCGCACGAAGTCAAAAGATGAGTAACCGAAAATTCGGTTTGGTCGGCATAAGCCGTAACTTTAGATATTCCGTACGACCTAAACACGAATAAGTAATTTGCAAAGTTTACTACGCCTATCATTTCTCCGCGCTCGTCACTCATATCAATAAAACCCGCCTCGCTTAAAGACACGTTCCAATTAAGAGGGTCAAAGTCGTCCGAAAACCAAAGCGCGCCGTCTATACCGCTTGAGGTAAAAAATAACCTTTCGGCATGCATACACATAGAGTTTATAATGGGCATTTTCGTCTTGGTAATGGTCGTCGAGCCGTCGTAAATTCTAAAGTACCCTTCGTTTGATGAAAAGATAATAGCGTCGTTGCCGTTGTAGTTATAAAGTATGCCTATAGGTCGATTATAGAAGTGTAACGTCGGTATAAGTTTAAATTCTCCGCCCTCGTAAGGACACGAATAAATAAACCCGTCGTTGCAATAAATCATAAGCAAATCGGCAATCTTTCCCGTTTGACTATCCCGTCTTTTATAAAAATATAAAGAGATCGGCTCGTACTTTGGCAGTACGTATTTTTCGCCAAACCCCACTCCGCCGTCATTAATTTTTAGAGCGCCGTCAGCGGTCGAAAAATTGTAACATTCGCTTGCTCTATTAAATCCGCCCGTTTCTCCATCCGTCCTCAAATCAACGCCGTAAAATCTCCCGAAAGACATTTTCGACTTGTTAGGGCGGGAAACTGATAATTTTCTTAAAGCCCCCATTTATTACCTGCCTTTAAGCGTATTTTTGTAAAATCCTTTTTAACTTCTAAGGCTTGACGGTACCTGCTTTCCCAGTTTACCGCCTCTTCGTACCTTGCCTCTTTTAAGCAAAATTCAGAGGCAATACCGTAAGAAAACGCCCTTTTAGATATAGGTTTACTTTGACAGTCAAAATCTTCGTCAATCGTCTTATCTTCGGGCAAATAACCGTATTTTACCTTAGAAATAGGCTCGCTTGCTTGAATTATTCGGTCTTTATATTCGTAGTCTATCCTTTGACCGTATTTTCCGTATACGGCTATGATTTTAAGAGGAACGGGAAAAAATTCGCTCACGTTAATCTTTTTACCGCTAACTTCTACTTCCGTTTCGGGAGTTTGATAGTTTAAGGCTATTTCGTTTTGAATAGCGTTAAAGCACGTCACCAAAAGTTGAGTTTTTCTTGCGTTTTCGCTATCCTCGGTTTCTACTGTATTTTTAATTGCTTGAGAAAGGTCAGTTTCTCCAAGCAAAAGAGCAGTTTCACTTAATACTTCTCTTATTTTCATAATTCCTCCTTCTTAAAAGAGGGAAGATTTCTCTCCCCTCTTCCGCTTATTATTTGGTTTTTACACAACCCATATAAACCGATAAAGTTACCGCTTTTATGTGGTTGTGACGTGACCTATAATTACGATTCAACGATACCTTCGATTATCGCTTGACCGCAAGGTCTTGAACATACGAGTTCAGCATATTTAACCAAAGTCGCCGTATAGGTCGCTTTTCCCGCCTTTTGACGGAGAACTTTACCGTTTTCGTCTTCAAGCCACTTCCAGTCGCAAAGTTGATGAAGGGCAAAGTCGTCGGTGTTTAAAAGGTACATAGTTCCCTTAGGACAGAATCTGTCCGAAATAATGGGAATACCGTTATAAGAAAGCGCTTTATAACCGCCGTTAAGTTCCATAACGTCAAGGTTGCGCTTATATGCGGAGAGATGTTTTTGGAACGCTCTCTTAACTCCTGACGAACAAACAATAAAGTTTACTTTACTTCCGTGTTCGTCGTCTAAGGTGTCGATTGCCTCTTGAATTACCGTTTCGCTAATTTCACCGCCACACGCAACTGATAACGGATTAAGCCAAGAGTGTTTTTCTCTGTCAAGACCGTATAAAGTATCGCTCGTGCCGAAAATTGCTCCAAGTCCGGTAATTTCTTTATTGTAAGAACCTTGAACGGTTATGATACAGCCTTCGTCAATACCCTTACCTGCTAAAGAAGTGCCGTTGACGGTAATTATGTTACCCTTTTTATTAACGCTAACTATTCTTCTTCCGTTAGCGTCCATATCTTCTCCGCTTGGAGAAAGAATATCAATAACCATACCTTCAAAGAAATATTGGCTATCGCTTACGGCAATATCGTTACCCATTACAGCCATTGCATAGCCCAAAGTACCGCTACCGTCACCGTAAAGCATTCTGCCAAAGTTAAACGAGGACGCTTTTACAAGCCCTTCCATTTCAGCATTTAAAAGGTTTACGAATGCGCCTGCGTCATTTTCGGATGCGCGTACCGCTTTATCGCTAATTTCAATCGTTCCGTAAAGGTTTTTTAAAGTCGTTACGATTTGCTCGTAATTGTTACCTGCCGAAGACGGAAGGTCGCCTTCTTCGTCTCCTGCGCCAACACCGCCGTTGACACCGTACTTTACTAATCTTCTTACTTCCTTACCCCACACGTCGGTGGTCGTTTGTTTTATTTTTGAAAGTAAAGGGTTTACTTCGGTGTTAAGTTGTTCTGCTACTACTCCTAAATAGAGTGTTTTAAGCGCCTTATCCGCGCTATTCATTGTTACCATAAATTTTTTTCTCCTTTTTCTTTAGGCTTTTAAAGTCGATATGATATATAATTTCGGCTTTCGTTTAGCCCGTTTTTATTTGCCAATTAAGGCTCGCTTTTTTTAATATAGTTTTTTGCAATAGCCGACGCTTCGGCTATCGTCTTTGGTTTATTTGGCGGAGCGGTTAATACCGTACCCCCTGAATACACCGATTTAGGACGCGACAACGCGACTTTTTTGAGATATTCTTTTACTACGTCACCGTAAAAGTCGTTTGCGGTAGATTGCTCTTTTTCGCTCAGTTTGCTTTCGGTTTCTAAAAGTTTTTCTTCCAAAGTTTTAACGTATGCGTCTAAACGCGGATGCTGACTTTGGGAAAATTCCGCAAGTCTTTTTTCAATTTGTTCTTTTTGAGGCGAAGAAAGGGGATATTGCCCGTAAAAATCCTCTTCTCCGTCCTCTCTTACCCCTACTTTTTCCTCCGTTTTATCCCTTTGGGAACGGGTTAAAAGTTCCCCCTCGATAGCCTTAAGTTTTTGACTGCGCCTTGTAAATTCCGCCTCAAGACTTTCGTAGGCTTTAAGAAGTGAATGCGCATCTTTGAATTTGCCGTAAGATTGTTCTTTTTCCGCCATTCCGCCTTCAACCCGTTCTGCCTCCGCAGTGTGCGGTGCGGTCTTATCAATAAATTCAGCGTTTGTTCTCTCCATAACCTGCCCTCCTTTTTACACGGCTTTCTCGACCGTCAAAGCAAGTTTATGCTTTTTAAGGTGCGAAACCGCTCTTTCTTTTTTCGCGGGGTCGTTTCTAACTTCCTCGCTGTCCGCTGAAAGAAGATACCTCGTATGTTCGGCAATATGAATTTCATGGTCGTCATATTCGTCGATAGGTACGTCTTTAGCGAAGCCTGAAATATTCTCTTCTTCGGCCTTTCCAATATGCAAACTCTCCGTATCAAGAGCGTTATCCATAGAACCGAAACCGAGAATTTCAAGCACCTTTGCCTTTGTTCTTTTAGACATCTTTCCGTCGTCTCCGTTTAAAATACCTGCGCCTATAAGTTCATAAACTGCATTTTTCTTTTGCGCAGGAGTATACGATAGACCGTTTTCGCTTTCAAATTCTACGTCGTCTGAAGATAGGTCGGCGGAATTAAAATAATACATTTCCACCTTGCCGTTTTCACCTGCCACACGCAATAGTCTGGTTTCAGTTGCAAACTGCTTGTAAAGTCTTATAATATGCTTTGCAACCTCTTTGATTGCGTTTTTCATATTCTCGCCGGTTGCCGTAAGTCTTGCGTCTTCCTGCTCGGTTAAAATTTGTAAAGCAACGCCTGAAGATACGTTTGACGCTATGTTTGAACTTCTCGAAAACTCACTTACACCGCTTATTAAAATAAATTCGTTCATAAGTCTTTCTTCTTCATAAATGAGTTCGTTAGGAATATTTCCCGTTCCTATAACCGTGGGCGGTCTTGTTCCTTGACGGTAAACTACGATTTTTCCGGGCGAAAGTCCGTCTTCTGCCAAATCGTCAACGTCAACCGAGCCGTCTTCAACACTCACGACGCCCATAGTAAGCCTATTTAAAAACTCTTGCTTTCTGTTTTTTACCGCGTTATACGCCCTCTGTACGGGAATAATTCTCTCTATCATTGAAGTAGCAAAGAAACTGCCTGCTTTATCAATAGAATTTTGTTGAATAAAGGGAAAATCTCTTCGACCTTCAACGCCGTTACAGTATGGAAGCGAGCCGTAATGAAGAAGTTTATCGCCTGCCACCGCAATATATCTGCCGTCAGGGAAATCGACCGACGGTCTTTCGTATTTTTCGATTAAAACGACCGCGTCGTGAAGTTGATTTTCTTCTCCGCCAAAGGTAAGCGAATTTAAACCGAGGGTAAAAACACCGATATCGCTTCCCTCAACGGATACGCCGTAAAGTCTTTCAAGGTCGCAAACTCTTACCGCTCTTGCTCTTATTACGCTTGCGCACTCGGTGATGTTTTCGGTGCAAAGCGAATCGGGGAAAATCTCAAACGGGGATATCGCTTCGACCTTAATATCGCCCTCGTAAACGGCTGAATTTTCGTATTCTCCAAGGTATTTTCCGCAGTCGCTATCCCACGTAACCGCATAAAACGACGTACCGCAAATCTCACTCCATTTTATAGCCTTTGCAATCGTTTGTGCTAAATTAACGCGACTATAGGCGGACTTTAGTATTGCTGACGAGAGTTTTGCAGTCTTTAAATCACGCTCCTCTTCGCCTTGCGCTCTAACTGTCATTACTGGGCAACTTCTCGAAAGTCTTGCAATTCTCGAATCTATTACCGGCGCTATGTGATTATAGGCGTTTCTTGACTGCCAAAAGTAATATTTTTCAGTTTCTTCAACTTCACCGTTTGCGGTAATTTCGCAATATTGATTACCTTCCAAATAGTTTAAATTAAGTTCCCACTGCCTTTCGGTCTTTCTTCTTTCGGCTTGCCTCGTTAAAAAATCTTCTTTGACCTCTTTTACGATTTGTTCGTAAAATTTTTGGCTTTGGCTTTTAGTTTTTCTTTTCATTCTTCTTACCCCCGAAGGTAGAATTTAAAGTGTCTCTTAATTTTTTAGCACACTCCTCGCAAAGATAAAGTTGTTCGGTTTCACCGTCAAAACTAATGCTTTTCTTTGCTTTACCGTGACATCCGTTTGCATCGCAAATTATGTCTATCGTACAATCTTTAATTTTCATAATTTCTTTTTTTCCTCCAGAATTTTCATTAATCTGACTCTCTCTTTTTCAAGTTCGTCGTCAGTAAGAGAAAGAATATCCGTTTCTTCCTCTCGAATATCCAGTAGAAGTTTAACTGCGGAAACGTCGGGAGGCACTGACTTTTTGGTAACCTTTCTCTTTAAAAGTTTCATTTCTCCGTCGCTTTCTAAAAATTCTTCAACCGTCTCCTGCGCATCAAAGCCGATTGCCTTTTTCAAAAGCGCTTCTTTTATTTGTTTTTTGGTCTTTTGGTTCAATTTACCATCACCTCGTCCTCCTCAACTTTTTTGCAAGTTTCAGTTTGTCTTTGGCGATTTCCGAAAGGCTTTCCTTTGGTCTTTCGCTTTTTGGACGAGTCATAATAAAATACCGTAAATCGTCTAAGCAATGGTCGTCCTTTTTTATAGGATTATCCCCCTTGCCCCAACGGTAACTTTTTAGTTCTCTTATTAAATTGACGCAATTTCTAAATATAAACAGTCTATCCGTCTTAAAATACTCTTTTACCCTTGCAATTCCCGAAAACAAATCTTTATTTACGTTTGGGTTGACGTAAATTCCCCTCTCGTAAAACAGTTCGGTAACGCTTTTTACGGACGCAAGAGTTTTTTGATTTGCCGCAGAGTCGATAATTGCATTTAATCTACCCGAAGAATCTCTCCGCCAACCTATAGAATCGCTTATTCTCTCTATCTCTTTGCTGTGCCAATCAATATCTTTTTTAGCCTCGAAATGTTCGGCGACTACGTATACCGTGCCGTCAAAATCAACGCAATACCAATGACAAGCGAGAGGGTTATTAAGACCGGGGTCTATTGAAATGTTGTTTTGCCAATCAAAAGGCGGAGTAAACGGATCTATAACGTGTTTATTTTCATCAAATTCGGTATAAACAAGTCCCGAATCGTCCGAAAATCTACCAAAACGCCTTGCGTCAAGTTCTTTTTCGCTTAAAGAGTGAGTGAGCGTATCCACCTCTTCTACTGCAAGGTAAGGATTATCCGCCCACTCCATAAATTCGCACCAAACCTCGGGAGAATTCCCGCTGTTTAGATATATTTCGTCGTAGATAAAAGTCAGTCCTTTAAGGGGCGTCATAGTCCCGAAAATTTCTCCCTTTTTATCTAAAACTCTCATTTTACATTCTCTATACACGTCCTCGGGCGGTTCTTCGTCAAACCAAACGAAATCAAGCGAACTGCCCTGAAATTTTTCTCTTCCTTGGTCGCAACTTTTAAACCCTATAGTGGATATTCCGCCAAACACGTTTTTAATCTTTATTTGGTCGATTATTCCGCTTTCGAGACTGTCTTTTCTGCCCGAACTCATTATTACGTCGGTTATCCATTCGGGGGGTAGATACTTAAGTATTTTACTTTGCGCTACGTCACGCTGTACTTCCCTCGACAGTGAAACTACCCAACCGAATACGTCTTTTCGGTTTTGTCTATACGGATGATTTCCTCTTGCCATCCATATACTTTCAACTGCTCCGCACTCCGTTTTGCCACTTCTGTTTCCGCCGAAAACCCACCTGTTTCTTTTGGGGCACTTATGAAAGGCGACTTGCTTTAGATGCACCGTATCTCCCGTATTATATTTATATAAGGGACTTTGTTTTCGCCTTTCCTGTTCCTTTTCAATAAGTAAAATCCGTCTTACGCACTCCTTCTCCGTCATAATCGACAAACACTCTCCTTTTTCACTCTTTTCTTACCGTCAAACACATATTTTATAATGTATAATTGCTACACTATGAAAAAATTTATTGCGTTATTTAGTATTATAATTTTATTTAACTTTTCCAGCCCTTTAGTAAAAGCCGACGACGTTAGATATTCGAGAATTATCTCAAGCGACGTGGTTTTATATATGGACTCGTCTTTAACAATTCCGTGGTTTACATTACCGTTGGGGTATTACGTAAAGGTGTTGTCAATAAATGCGTCCACTGTAAAAGTTGAATACAAGGGCGACTCTCAGTCGAAACCGTCAGTTAAAGGGTATTTATCCGTTGACAATCTTTCCTTGTGCGAGGAAATTCCTCAAACGCTTTCACCTAACCTCGTTTTGACGGTAAATCAAACTACTCTTTTATATAAAGACGTAGATTTTTCTTTAACTGAAACGATTGGTCAAAACAGTACGGTTGACTTTTACGGAGTATTTGAAAAAAACGGCGGTAATAAATATATCTACGGTTTAGTAACCGCCTCTTCGGGGGATAAATACGTAGGATATTTACCGTTTTCTTCGGTGTATGAATTTACAGTGCCCTCACTTCCTATAGAGGAAGAAACGGAAAGCGTCCCCACTTTAGAATCTTCCTCTACGGAAATGCCTGCAAATAACTATCTTGGCGAAACGTTGCAACTCGTTATCATTATTGCCGTTTCTTTGGTTGCGATAAGCATAGTTTACGTACTCTTCCGCCCGTCTAAAACAAAAGCTCGCGACGAGGTTATTTCCCTAAACGAATTTGACGACGAATAGTAAATAACCGACTTATAGCCCTACTTTTTACTTGTATTTGGTTTAAATGAACGCCCTTTGCAAGTAAACCTTTCGTTTTGGCGAATCTTCTCGTTAAATGAATTTGCCTTATCGTACTCTGCTTTTATAAACGGAAATGCTTTGACGTACTTTTCATATATCCGGTCAGTAAAACCTAAAGAGTTCATTTCTTCCGAAAACTTCTTTATAGATAAAGCGACTTTGCGATAAAAATTGCGGTCTTTAACCTCGTTTAACTGCGGAGTTAAATTCCCTATCCCGTACTGTACGCTTAAGTAATAGGCGTAGCACGGTTTTATTTTTGTCAAACTCTCTTCTACTGCGCTTTTTAATTCGGCAATCATACTTCTTTTGTGAATTTTCATAAGTAATTCGTTTGCAATGCTTTCGGTAGGTCTTAAATCCCCGAAACTTGACACCGCCTTTTTATATACTGCACATCTTAACCCATCGGCTACTTTATCTAACTGTGGAAAAGTTTTTAAAATTGCTCTTTCGTAAACCAACATGTAAAACACCTCCTTCTTTTCGCCAAAGACAATTTCAGTATAAACCCGATTTTTTTATTTGCAATACCTTACTGGTCAAATTTTAGCAAAAAAATTTTTTAAGTGAGGAATTTAGGAATTTTTAAAGAACACTTCCACGCTTTTAGGGTTTGCTTTGACGCTATTTTTCTTAATTGATTAAAACCGTTCAATTTTTACGAACAATTTTAGAACATTTGTTCGCATTTATTTTAACAAATTAAATATGACAAATGCTTGCCCAGTATGGTTGCGATAGAAGAATTAGACCGACATTCGACTTTATTTACCAAAAGCCGACGGTCTTATTTTTTGACAAAAAATTCTTTTATAAAAAACGACAAAAAACTTGTTTTTTGTAGCGGGTGTATGTTATACTATTTATAAGTACACTGATTAAATAAATATATAGGTAAAATTAAATTGAAAAGAATCCGTTTAACAGTATTGATTTTAATATTTGCGTTTTTAACGCCTTTCGTTCCGCTTTTGGGTAAGGCGGAAGTTTTTGCTGACCAAAATCAAACGAAAGACACAGTTTCGACGGGTATTTTCTTACCAACCAGTTATCTTCAATATTATAAACTCGACAATCCGTTTGCAATTTGCCGATATAAAGGCGACGGAGAGGAATTCGTAGCAATATCACATAAAGACGCAATCGTCGTTTACAGCAACGAAAAATTTGCGCAAATCCCTCTTGAGTTAAACGGCAAATCGGTTTCGGTATTGCAAAGGTATCAAAATTATTTGTTATTCTTATACAAATCGACCATTCACACTATTGACATTAGCGGTTTTGATTCCGAAAATTGGACTGCAACTCCTAAAGATACCGGTATCATTTGTAACAATTCTTTCTACGTTTGCGGAGATTATATAGTCCGTCACGACAGCAACTACGTTTATAAACACAAAATTAAAAGTGATTTATCGGGCGGATTTGCAATAGACGAAGGCGAATACGTCGACGAAGACTTAACGGCAATGGTACTCCTTTCCAAAACCGGAAACATCTACTACTCTAAGGTTGATGCAGACGGCATTTATCTTTA
Organism: Clostridiales bacterium; assembly: GCA_015055505.1. Classification (GTDB taxonomy): domain Bacteria; phylum Bacillota; class Clostridia; order Christensenellales; family Borkfalkiaceae; genus UBA10281. The sequence continues at coordinate 6,159 of SVIB01000028.1, read as the reverse complement.
CGACGGAACGGTAAAAACGTCCTTTTATCCTCAAGCCAAAAACGTAAGCGCGTTTACTGAGTCGGACGACGGAAAGACTATTTATTACTCTTGTCCTGAAGGCGTATTTGCAATAGACGTTGCTACCGCGCAAAGAACTACCGTATGCGAGGCAACCGAAGTAACTCAAGACGCCGACCTTGGAAAGATTTATTCACCAAAAGGCATTTGTTATCTGGACGGTAAACTTTGGATTGTAGACAGTGAAATTAAAGCGGTACAGGAAATAGACTTAAACACAAACGGTTTTACTCAGTTTGCAATAACCACAAACTCTCAAGCCATAAACAGACTTTCAAACAGCGTTCAAGACGTAACCGTTGACAAAGACAAAATTTACGCTCTTGACAAAAATAGAATCGTCGTAATAAACGATATAAATAGCGCGGATAGAACTTATAATAGAATTAATCTTCCTAACACTGTTGATAAATTTTCAGCAGGCGACGGATATATTTGCTACACTAACGAAAAAACGGTAAACGTGTGCAAACTCGTGCCAAGCCAAACTGACGAGAATATATTTGACCTTGAGCCTGCTTGTCCGCCGACCATTTTACAAGACGTAGGAAACGTAGTTGACGTATCGTTTGCCGAAGGTTGTTTTTACCTTTTAAGTACGACGATTTTAGGCGACGGACTTTCCCACCCTGCCGTTTACAAAATAGACCTCGATAATCAAACGCTCGTATTAGAACCGATTTTGGCGGAAGGCACAATGGAAGGCTATGCAATACAAGTTGTCGCAGACGTTTTCGGCACAGTTTACTACTGCACCGAAAAAGGCGGTTTTTACGAGTTTTATTCTTACGACGGAAATCAAGTAACGCTCGTTAACACCATTGAAAAACAAAGCGCTATACGCAATATGCAAACCGACTTTGACGGAAAACTTTACTGTTTATTCGACGACAATAAAATAATTTGCATAGACGGTCAAGAAATCACCGAAAAAACTTTGGAAACTTCTAAAAACCTCGGTGATATAAATCCTGCAAAATCAATGTGTTTATCTTGCAATTCAAGCGTTGCATACTTTATTTTTGAAGGACTTATCTTATCTTCTTCCTCACCGACCGACCTCAATATTTCAACTCCGCACACTATTGATATCCCCGACGGATTTAACACCTCATTTGACGAAAATCAACAGTTTGCAAGGGTAAAAGAGGGGGCTAAACTCTTTAAAGTCGACGTTTCTAATTTAAGCGGAGAACATTTTAAATTCATTGACTACTCTGAGGCAAACTCTTCAACTCAAGATTACGCAGTTAAGCCTTTAGACGACAAATACTCGATACTTATTTGCGACGGAATTTCAGCCGTTGCGAGAAACAGTGATATAACTCAAACCTTTACGGTAACTGCCGAAAGTTTTGAAAGATTCGCAGTCGTAGACTTCTCCCCGTATAATCTTCCGGTTTTGCAGTCAATTTACAAAACCCAAACCGAAGTAGATAAATTCGGCGTTGTAAAAATAAATGCAAGCGTAGAATTTAACGGCATAAAATATTACGTAGTTGATTACGACGGTAATTTAGGTTATATCCCCGACACTTTCCTCGTTGAAAGTATCGTTGATTTAGATTCTATCGCAAACCTTTCAAGCGCTTACGTCTTTAACAAAGACGGAGTTGACGTATTCGATAAGGACGGTAAAATTATAGGCCGTTTTGATAAAAAATCAAAAGTTACTATAATTTCTTACGGGGAAAAATTGACTATCGTTTACGGTGACGGAATAGGCTTTGTTGACAGTAACTCCTTAGTACACGACAGTAACGCTGAAATTTTAAAATCTATTGCCATCTTTTTAGGCGCGCTTTCGATATGCGTTACCGCTCTATTCTTTGAAAAAAGATATTTACTTAAAAAATAGCGATTAAGTGCGCGCAAAATTTCGCGCACTTCTTATAATGATTATGACAACTCTATTTAAAAAACTTTTTATTAAAAACTATACGGATGTATCATCTCCTACCGTTAGAGCCTCTTACGGCACGTCTGCAGGACTTTTAGGAATCGTAGGAAACGCAATTCTATTCGTCATCAAATTTATTGGGGCGTTACTGTCGGGAAGTATAGCCGTTATTGCCGACGCAATAAACAACCTTACCGATTTTATAACCTCGATAATTACGATGGTAGGATTTAAAATTTCAGGCAGACCTGCCGATAAAGAACATCCTTACGGACACGCAAGATACGAATACGTAACCGCCCTTTTGGTTGCTTGCGTCATATTTTTTATCGGTTTTGAAACGGGGCGCGCATCAATAGAAAAAATATTTTCTAATTCGGTTACCGATTTTTCTATAATTACTTGCATTATTTTAGCAATTTCGATAGTTATAAAAATAATTCTTGCAATTATTTTTAACGGACTTGGAAAAGATATTGACTCCGACGCAATTATAGCAATGTCTAAAGACAGCCGAAACGACGCGGTGTCAACCTCTATCGTTTTAGGGTGCTTACTTATCACTTTTTTCACCGAATTACAACTTGACGGATATTTAGGTCTTTTAGTTTCAATTTTCGTCCTTATATCGGCAATAAAGTTAATTAAAGAAACTATAGGCCCACTTATTGGAGAACAACCCGATAGACAACTTATTAAAAATATAACTGAAAAAGTAAAAAGTTACGACGGAGTTTTAGACATTCACGACCTTATCGTTCACTCGTACGGACCCACTCAAACCTTTGCGACCGTACACGTAGAAGTCGATAGCGCGATTGACGTAATGATTTCACACGAACTCACCGACAAAATCGAGCAAGAAACTTTAAAAGAACTTAACGTTCACCTCGTTTGCCACTTAGACCCCGTCAACACTACCGATCCTGAAACGAAAACTTTACACGAAAGTATTTCAAATCTTTTAAAAGCAAACTACCCGTCAACCTCAATGCACGATTTAAGAATTGTAAAAGGGCCAAATAGAACTAACGTAATTTTCGACGTAGTAATTCCTTTTGACGAGCCTTATCTTGAAAAAGAAATATATGACGGCGTAACGAAAACCTTAAACGCTATTGGCAATCACTACGTTGCCGTAATAGAATACGACAAGCGTTACGATACGGAGAACTAAAATGACCGAACACGAAAAGATGTTTGCGGGTAAAATTTACGACCCGTTTAAAGAAGGAATGTGCGAAGAAAGAACGAAAGCGCATAGACTATGCAAACTCTACAACGACACTTTTGACACCGAAACTGAAAAGCGCAACCAAATTTTAAAAGAACTAATGCCAAACTGCGGTAAAAACGTCTATTTGCAAGGCCCAATCAACTTTGACTTTGGCGTAAATACGACTATGGGCGATAACAGTTACGCAAATTTTAACTTTACCGTCTTAGACGAAGGAAAGGTAAATATAGGTAAAAACGTATTTATCGGTCCTAACGTATCGCTTTTAACGGCAATTCACCCACTTTGCTACGAGGATAGAAACACGGGGCTTGAATATACTGGAGCAATCAATATAGAAGACAACTGTTGGATTGCAGCGTCAGTGACCGTATGCGGTGGCGTAACGATTGGCGAAGGCAGTGTTATCGGTGCAGGCTCGGTCGTTACGAGAGATATTCCGCCAAATTCAATAGCGGTTGGTAACCCTTGCAGGGTTTTAAGGCAAATAACCGAAAAAGACAGACTTAAAAACCACCCCGAACTGTTTACTGAAGATTAATTTTACAATTTAAAACGGCGGTTGAACTTTTACGTTCAACCGCCGTTTTTGTATTACTTAGAAAAAGAAAGTGTACAGCGTTTCGTCTTCAATGACGTTACGTCCCCTTGTCGTTACGTGAACTCCACCTTCAAAAAATCTATATTCTGCTTGATTGTCAAAATATATATTTCTTCCAGTCGATTTTTCGTATACGCAATAGGTTGTGAATAAATATTTTTCAGTGTCTTTTACTATTTGCCAATCCGTTCTTTTTTCCGACGAATAATATCTTTCAGGATGCGCGTCGTAAACCTTAATATAGGACGGCGTAACCGACTTACCTATATCTTCGTATAAACGGAAGACTCCGTTTTCGTTATAGTATCCGTCGCCTGACATACAAGCATAACTATTCCCTGCCGTTAAATAAGTATATTCACCGTTTTTAACGATTTTTTTAGTAGCAACGTCAAGAGTTGCTAAAAAACCTTCTCCGTTATAATAGTAGCCGTTTATAATTAATAAATTATTCTTTAAATCGTAATGCTTAACCGTATAATCGTCAACGCCGTCAATAGAAACGTAATTCGTATAGCCCGAATAATTATTTTTTGTCATAATCAAATCAGCGCTTTGATAATATAGAGTCGAATTTACAACTGCAACGGGATAATAAGAATAATTAATTCCGTATCCAAGCCACGTTGAACTTCCGTCTGCTTTATTAAGTGAATAGGCCTCTCCCTCGCTACTCGTTGAATACCCGTCGTATACAGAATAATAAATATATGTGGAATTCGCGCCTAAAAAACCGCCAAAACTGTCGTGTAAAGAGTTCATTTTCAATTCGTAGGTATTTATAAGATTATGATTTTTATCATAACGCAAAAGTGTTGCGCCGTTATCTTTTATAAATATATCTCCGGTTTGATAATCGACAAACATATTATGCCCTATAGAGCCGTAACCGAAAAACGTAGAATCTTTGACCATACACTTAATGTCTAAAATATCGTTTTTGTCAATTAAAATTCTATCCTCGCTTAATTTATCGGGAAATACGAGCGTAGGCTCACGGTTTAACGATAATTTTAAAACTTCTTCGTTTCCTCTACTTATTTCAACCGTATTAATAATTCCGTCTTGCAATTTATAGGTAATATAACAATTTGAATTTGCGCCACTTACAAGATTACCGGCTCCTGCAATACTAATTTTAAACTTATAAACCGTTTCGGCATTTGTTTGGGTTTTTATAGCGTATTCAACGCTTTCGGCTGTCAATCCCAAATCGTAATCAAGAATTTCTGTATATTCCGCAGTTTCATTTTGATAAAACTCTTCGTACGTATAATGCTTTACAATATATTCGCCGTTTGCCCTATCATACGTGTAATTTTTACCGTCTTTATAATAATTAGAATTAATTCCACGTAAGGAAATTGCCTGCCCGCCTTTAACAGAATATGAAAAAACTTCGTTTCCGTTATCATTAATTTGTATAGAATAAGAATTTATAAGTTTAGTTTCCGCTATCGCTTGCGCAACGTCGCTTAACGCATCAGTTTTTGAATAGGTTTCAGTAAACGAATTAAAATCAGGAAAAATATAATTTTCATCTATACTAAACTGTCTATAAGATATAATTTCGCAGTTTACACCTTGAACGACAAACTCCAAATGCAACTCTTCCATTACCGAATTCTCCGCGCACACGAATATTGAATAACAGTTTTTTATAAGCATATTCGTGCCATATTGCGCCAGTATATCCCCAAACTCTTTTTTTGCATAAGCAAGTTTGAAATTTATCAAGTACTGCATTACGAATCCGTCTTTATACGCCTTGACGCTTTCAACGTCGCCTAACGCGTATAACTCTTCTAAATCTTCAACGTAAAGAGTGTAATCAACCTCTGTTTTATCAACTCTAATCTTCTCAGTGCCATCAATTATATAAGTATAGTTAAAATCACTATAACCGTCAACACCAATTATAGGAGCATTTACGTAAAAATAATCGATATCGCCTTGTTTATGCAATTTTAAAGTCGCATTTTGACTGTATACGTTATTATTGCCATTATTTAATCTTACCGAAATAAAATAATCGGTAACACCGTCTTTTAACGTCAACGCCGAATTTACTGAATATAGAAAATCTTGAGTATTCCCCTCTACTTCCTCTCCGCTGATTTCCAATTTTTCTTCATAAACACTTTCATTACTTTCGGTAGACTGACTATCGCTTTCACTTTGAAACGCACTATTGCTTTGATGCTCAAAACTCTCTTCACTGCTTAAATTATCGGTTTCGCATGCAACAAAACAAAATAAAATTGCCAAAGTGAAAACAATAAATAATAACTTTTTCATCCGTTTTCTCCTTATACAAATTAAGTTTAACATAATATATATAAATAATCAACAGTATTTTTA
>SVIB01000027.1 GCA_015055505.1 Clostridiales bacterium | reverse complement strand
GGGAATAACGGGCTCTAAAGATCTTTCAGCCAAAGCACCGTGACCGATTTCTCTTCTACCGGGACTCTTCAATCCTCTTGCCTCGCCAGACGCGTAACCGGGCATGTTGTAGTGGTGCATATATCTCTTATATTCTTCATTGTCAAGACCTTCGAGTTTTTGAACTTCCGAAATCGTTCCGAGAGTACAAGTCGTCATAACTTGAGTTTGACCTCTCGTAAATACACCGCTTCCGTGAACTCTTGGAAGAATTCCGTGCTCGCACCAAATAGGTCTAATTTCGGTAAGGCTTCTGCCGTCAGGTCTTACGCCTGCGTTAGTGATTTTTGCTCTTACCTTTTCTTTAGTGATATAGTAAAGAGAATCTTTAATTTCTCTTGCCATATCGGGATAAATATCAGCAAAATGCTCTAAAGTTTCAACTTCAACTTCGTCTTGACGGTTTTGTCTTTCTACTCTGTCGAAAGTATCTAAAGCGTAATCGAGTTTCTCGCTTGCAAACGCTCTTACAGCGTTGTCAAGGTCTTCTGGAATATGGTAAAGGTCCATTTCTCTCTTTGGCTTACCAACTTCGGCTACGATATTCTCGATAAACGCGCACTGTCTTTTAATTTCTTCGTGACCGAATAAAATTGCGCCGACCATTTGCTCGTCGTCGATTTCTTTTGCTCCTGCTTCAACCATCATTATAGCGTCTTTAGTACCCGAAAGGTTTAACGCTAAAAGACTTGCTTCCTTTTGCGCAAGAGTGGGGTTAATTACGTATTCTCCGTCAACGATACCGACTACAACCGAACCGGTAGGTCCTGCCCAAGGAATATCCGAAATTGAAAGAGCAATCGAACTGCCGAGCATTGCAAGAGGTTCCGGAGAGATATCGGGGTCAACAGATAAAGTCGTTGCGATAACCGTTACGTCGTTAAAAAGTCCCTTTGGGAAAAGAGGTCTTATTGGTCTGTCGATAAGTCTTGAAACGAGTATTGCCTTATCGCTTGCTCTACCTTCTCTCTTTTTAAATCCGCCGGGAATTTTACCAACGGAATACATCTTTTCTTCATAATCAACCGAAAGGGGGAAGAAATCCATACCGTCTCTCGGCTTGTCTGCCATCGTTGCGTTTACCATTACTACCGTATCCCCGCATCTTACGATACACGAGCCGTTTGCCTGTTGAGCGTACTTACCAACCTCAACGCTTACTTCTCTACCGCCTACTACGGTTTTGAAAATTTTGTGATTTTCTAACATCTTGTTCTCCTTTTTATACTCTATTTATAGAATCTGCGATTTTTCCGCAGTAACTGACGTTTTTTGCCCGAAAACCGTATCGGGCGCACTGAGCATACGCACAGTAAAACGGGGAGTATAAGAAATACTCCCCATAATCATTACTTTCTAAGACCGAGTTGTGCGATAAGCGCTCTGTATCTTTCAATGTCAACAGACTTAAGATAATCGAGCATACCCTTTCTACGACCTACCATTTTAAGAAGACCGCGACGAGAGTGTTTATCGTTTTTGTTTACCTTAAGATGCTCGTTAAGATGGTTAATTCTTGCAGTTAAAAGTGCAATTTGTACCTCTGCTGAGCCAGTGTCTCCTTCGTGTCTTGCATACTGAGTGATGATTTCGGTTTTGTTTTCCATTTTGTTTATCCTCCTATATGGAATTATTCGCTTAAAACAAAGTCAAAGCGTCGAGTATTCGCAATACCTCGCAATAAGCACGATAATATATTAACATATATAATGCAAAAAAGCAATCGTTTAAATGCCGTTATTTAAAAAGAATTTGTTTTTTTCTTCAACTATTTTCTCAATTTTATCTATATAAGTCTTGATATCTTTCGGCGCGCCGTACCTTTCTATCCTATTTTCGTCTATAATTAATTTTTTAGTAACGGCGTTTGCTCCGCACGCTAAGTTGTCGGTTATCTCTTCCATAACGTCTACGTTATACACGCAAGCCTTACCGCGTTTGGTGTATCCGGTATTTTCTAAATTGCCCGCCATATACTTTTGTCTATACATATAATATGGGTTAAAACCGCTGTTAATCAACCTATAGACCGAGTAATCAATCATTTTAGCAATCTCGCCCTCGGCAAGTCTTGACGTCGTTTCCTTTAATTTACTTCCCTTTTTCAAGGATAAAGTATGTACCGTAATATTGTCGGGAGAGAGTTTAATTGCCTCGTCTATACTATACTTAAAATCTTCAAAACTCTCACCGTTTAGCCCTGCGATTAAATCCATATTCACGTCAAAACCGTATTCTTTTGCAAGCGCGTACTTTTCGCGAATATCGTCAGCCGTATGTTTTCTTCCTATAAGTTGCAGTGTTTTATCGTTAAAAGACTGCGGATTAACGCAAATTCTCGTTACACCGTACTTTTTCAAAAGTTCAAGCGTTTGCCGTTCAATACAGTCGGGACGTCCAGCCTCAACGGTATATTCGCAATCAACTTTTCCTATTGCTTTTAGCACTCTTTCAAGCATTTCAAGAGGAAGGGATACTGGCGTACCACCGCCAATATATACCGAGCGTAAATTCTTAATAAGCGGTTTTGCTTTTTCAATTTCGTAAACTAAACTGTCAATATACCCTTCTAACTGTTTTTCCTTTCCTATTTCGTTTGATAAAAAGGAACAGTACAAACACCTCGTCGGACAAAACGGAATACTTACGAAAAAGTCGCAATTCCCCTCTTTTAACTCGTATATTTCTTTTTGCTCTTCGATAATTCTTGCAATTATATCCAATTTGCTTTCGTCAACGAGCATTTCTTCAGCCATTGATTTTCGCCAATTTTCACCAATTGAATAAGCGTATTTTACAGGTCTTATGCCCGTAAGCGCACCCCAAACTTGAGTTTGCCCTAAATAATCGCTAAGCGCTTTATATAAGGCAAGTTTTGCATACCGCTTAACGTATCTTTTTTTCTCTATTTCATCTTTGTAGGCTATTTTTTGTTGAAATGAATACTCTTTTTCGCCTATTTTTACGGTGTCGAAAAAACAGCCGTCGCTTTCTTCGTGAGTATGTTCAACTTCTAAATTTTCCGCCCCTTCAAAAAATGCGGAAGCCTCTATAAAATCGGCTTCCATCCATTTAAGTTCAGTAATTATCTTCATTTATGGGATTATACTTCCTTTCATACCCTACCGTCGTCTTTTCACCGTGTCCAGCCAATATTTCCGTATGGTCGGGAAGAGAAAAAACGACTTCGGTTATTGATTTTTTAAGTTTTGAAAAACTGCCCGTAGGTAAATCACACCTACCGTAAGAATTATAAAAAATAGTATCGCCACTATACAGTTTTCCGTCTATCAGTAAACAAACGGACCCTTCGGTATGCCCCGAAGTTTTTAAGACATTTATTTTTATTCCGCCTATTTCAGTTTCTCCGTAAGGCAAAATAAAATCCGCGCAAAAAGAGAGTTTACCAAAGCCGAAATACTCACTCATATTAGTCATATCTTGTAGCATACCGTAATCGTCTTTTGAAACGTATACGGGAATTCCCATCTCCTTGCAGTTTACAGCGCCTGCCGAATGGTCAAAATGTCCGTGTGTTAAAACTACGCCTTTTACCTTTAAACCAAGCCTTGACGTTTGGTTTAAAATAAAGGAAAAGTCCCCGCCGAGGTCGATTATTAAGCAGTTTTTACTTTCAGTATCGTATACCGTATAACAGTTTGCGCCAAGAGGAGCAACTTCATTAACTATATATTTAATCATGTTTGCGGTCTATAAATATCAATAATATCTTTGTTTTGTTTTACCTTAGTAAACAAAGCTTCGACGTCTTCTTTTTTATTAAGACGTATAGTAAAATCAACGATTGACTGATGATTTTTACTGTCAATTCTTCCGTTTACCGACGCGATAAACAAACCGAGCGAAGTACAAGCGTTTGAAACGTATACCAAAACTGGAGTACTTTCTCCGCCGATAACACGAATAGAAACGTTATAACTACCTGTAAATCCTGCCCATTCCGCCTCTAAAAATCTTGCGGGATCTTCGTTTCTCATATTGGGACAATCCCGTCTATGAACGGTCACTCCCCTTCCTCTCGATACGTAACCTATAATATCGTCACCCGGAACGGGACTGCAACAACCTGCAAAACGCACCAAAAAGTTGTCAAAACCTTTTATTTTAACTCCGCCTGCATGCTCGGTAGATTTTTTATATTTAGTTTCCGCAATTTTTTCGGGAACTGGGGTTTCCTTGCGGTAAAAATCTATGAGTTTTAAAAGTACTTGATTTACCGAAACCGCACCGCAACCAACCGCTGCGTACATTTCTTCGTAAGTAGAAAACGAGAGTCTTTGACTTACTCTTTCAAAACTAACGGGGTTTAATAAATCGCCGAAATTATACCCTCTGTTTTTTGCCTCGGCTTCAAGCATTGACTTGCCGAGTTTTTCATTATCGGCTTGCATTGCTTTTTTGAAGAATGCCTTAATTTTTGCCCGTGTTCCCGGTGATTTTGCTATTCTAAGCCAATCCCAAGACGGGCCTTTCGAGAGTTTTGACGTTACTATTTCTACAACGTCGCCGACGTTTAAAGTAGTAGTTATAGGCACCATTTTCCCGTTGACTTTTGCGCCAACGCACTTATTACCGACTTCGGTATGAATTCTATATGCAAAGTCTATTGGCGTTGCATCCTTTATAAGACTTATTACCTCGCCCTTTGGTGTGAACACCAAAACTTCGGTGCTATATACTTCGCCCTTTAAACTTTCGATAAATTCGGTAGAGTTACTTAAACCGCCTTGCCATTCCATTACTTCCCTTATCCAAGAAAGTCTTTTGTCAAAAGCGTCGCTACTTTCCTTGTTTTCTTTATACTTCCAATGCGCTGCGATACCGAATTCAGCGGTATGGTTCATCTCTTTAGTTCGTATTTGTATTTCAAAAATTTTACCAACGCTAGTTACTACGGTAGTATGCAAACTTTGATAGAGATTTTCTTTGGGCATTGCTATATAGTCTTTTATTCTACCCGGAATAGGTTTCCACTCTTTATGAATTTTACCAAGCAATTCATAACACTCGTCAACGGTACTGACTATTACTCTTACGGCGGTCAAGTCGTATATTTGATCAAGGGACTTTCCTTGTCTTGTCATCTTTTTATATATGCTGTAAAAATGCTTAGGTCTACCGAATACGTCGCCCTCGATATTAGAGTCTTTCAATATTTTCTTAAGTTCGTTTACTACAAAATCCACAAACTCTCGTCTTTCGTGAATTTTATCGTTAATATTCACTGATAAATACTCGTAATACTCGGGATCGGTGTATTTTAAACACAAATCTTCAAGTTCGCACTTTATTTGCGAAATACCAAGCCTACCCGCCAACGGAGCGTAAATGTCAAGAGTTTCATGAGCCATTCTTTGCTGTCTTTCGTGTGAAAGATAGTTAAGAGAACGCATATTATGAAGTCTATCGGCAAGTTTTATAATTATAACCCTTATATCCTTAGCCATAGACACGAAAATCTTTTTAAAGTTTTCGGCTTGTTCTTCCTCTCTTGACTTAAATTCAATTTTATCAAGTTTTGTAACTCCTAAAACAAGTTGCAAAATCTCGTCGCCAAAATTATCTCTTATATCAGATTCGGAAACGGGAGTATCCTCTATTACGTCATGCAAAAACGAGGCAGAAACGGTTTGATAATCCATTCCCAACCCAACGAGAATCGTAGCAACAGCAACGGGGTGAGTAAAATACTCCTCACCAGACGCTCTTTTTTGTCCGTCATGCGCTTCTTTGGCAAAATAGAACGCGCGCTCTAAAATTTCTCTTTCATTTTCAGGATATAATTTACTTATTTTACTTAAAATTTCTCCGTACATAATTACCGTCCTAAAATGCGTTTAATCGACCTATAGACCGACGAATCGGTAAGTTCACGCTTTATTCCCGATACCGCTTTATATCTTCCGCTTTGAGGAATAACAAGTCCTAATTCTATAAACACCCTTACTGCAAAAACTATTTGTTCAACGTTTAAGTTAAGTTCTTTTGTTAATTCGCAAGGACTCAAAATTCCTTGCGGACGGTTTTTTATAGCAATAAACACTTTGCCTAAAACCGCTCTATCACTGCAAACACCGTTTAGCGGAAAACCGTTTATTTCTTCATTTACGTATACCGTTTTGTCCGTATCAATTACAAATAACGGCTTGTCCAAATAAACGACGGTGTCATATCCGTCAGGTATTTTCCCGTCAGTACCAAGCGTTATAACGCTTATATTCCCCTTTCCATCGGGAGCCAAAACGCTTTTTGCAAAACTTTCAGTACCTTTCAACTTCGACAAAGTATTAAAGTCGTTGACTATAAACAAAGTTCCGTAAATATCTTTTTTTGCTTTTTCTAAAAAGTATTCCGCTTTAGTGGAATCTATTGCGGTATATCTACCTTTTTCATATAAATTATCCAACTGTTTACCTAAAACAGCAGATATAGAACCGTCGTCTAAACTTGCAACGGTAACGATTTCTCTTACGTATCCCTTTAACGACTGTCTGCCGTTATAAACTGAAACGTTCGGTTCAAAAACGATTATTTTATTTATTTCAGCGTTTAAAAGTTGTAATTTATCCCCACCGCCAAACATTAAAAGATCGATATAATCAGTCTTAAACGCTAAATGTGGAGAGCCGATTTTTATTGGCGAGGCAAACGCTCTTTTACATTCTACTGCAAAAACAGGCTTTTTGTTTGCGACACCAAACGGCTCTAACAAATTAAGTTCGTTTGCAAAATCTAAAGTTAAGGGGGACGTTAAAATCTCCTCAACCTCAGTTTCTTGCACGAAATCGCCAACTTCGCAGTTTTCTATTAGGTAAGAATTAAGCAGTCTTTCAAATTCATTTAAATTATCAAGTTTTACAGTCACACCTGCTGCTTGAGCATGTCCGCCGTAATCTTCAGTTAAGTCTTTTACTGCGGTTAACGCCTTAAAGATATTAACCCCTACAACCGACCTTGCGCTACCGTGCAATACGCCGTCACGCTCGGTAAAAAGTATAACCGGCTTAGAATATTCCTCTACGAGTTTTGCAGCAACGATACCTATAAGTCCGGATTTCCAATTTTTATTATATAGGGCTATAACACGATTATCGGTAGGTTTTTGCGATAATTGTTCCTTTGCGCTACGGTACAAAAGGTCACACTCGGCTTGTCTTTTTACGTTATATTCGTTAAGTAGCGAACTAAAAGACTCAATCTCGTTTTCGTCGTCGGTTAAAAATGCTTGCAAAGCGGATTTAGCGTCGCCCATTCTTCCTGCGGCATTTATTCTCGGCGCAAGAGTATAGGCAAGCGACGTTGCATTTACTTCTTTTATACCGCTTACTCTCATAAGCGCTTTTACACACTTACAAGACTTTCCGCTTTTCATAAGTTTAAGCCCTTCGCTAACTATAATCCTATTTTCATCCAAAAGAGGCATACTGTCGGCTATAGTTGCAATTGCAACGACGTCTAAAAGAGAGTCTGCCTTATCGCCAATTAAGGCTTTTGCAAGTTTATATGCAACTCCCGCACCGCAAAGACCGTCAAACGGATAATCTCCAAGTTTACAGTTTATAACCGTGCAATCCGGTATGTTTTCGGGAATTTCGTGGTGGTCGGTAACTATTACGTCTACGCCTAAATCCCTCAGTTCCTCAACTTCTTTAACGGCGGATATTCCACAGTCAACCGTTATAATTAAGTCGGGAAAATGCTCCTCTAACACGGCTGAAATCATACCGTCCGTCAAGCCGTAGCCGTTTTCTCTTTCGGGAATAACCGCAATAGCGTCAATACCGTAAATTTTCAAACTGCGGTATAAAACGGTAACTGCAGATATTCCGTCCGCATCATAATCGCCGTAAATTACAACGGTTTCTCCGTTTTCTTTAGCCTGCGCTATTCTTTTTACGGCATCTTCCATACCGCTAAGCAAATAGGGATTATATAAATGTGAAAGTTTTGGATATAAAAACTTATCTACACTTTCTATATCGGTAAACCCACGCGAAACTAAAAGTTCAGCAAGCCTTTTCGATATTTTAAAAGTTAAGGCTATTTGCTCTATTAAATTGTTATCGGCATTTGCCTTTTCTTTTATTCTTATCATAGACCTACCTTTTATATATTACAGTAAAAAACAAAGGCGAATGGATATTCCTCCACCCGCCTTTTATCATTTTTAATTAAGCCTCAACTTCGGCTACTGCTTTTGATTTCTTAACTTTCTTGTTAGGTTTTTTATTTGATTGCTTGAACGCTTTTCTTAAATATACCCAAACAGATGCAGAAAGGAAAGACGAAGAATATAAACCTGCTACAAGACCAAAGATAATGGGAATAGCAAATTCTCTAATTGCCGTCGAACCCATTATAGAACTTACAATTGCAAGAATAGCAATCATTACTAAAGTGGTAACAGTCGTAAGAATTGATCTTGACAACGTACCTACAACTGCTTCGTTAGCAATTTCTCTATCAGTCTTTTCAATATTTGACGGAAGTGCTAAAAGTTCTCTTACTCTGTCAAATACAACTATGGTTGCGTTGATTGAGTAACCTACGATAGTAATTACTGCCGCAATAAAGGTCATATTTACCGGAATTTGGAATATCGTAGTAAGTGATACCATTATAAGAACGTCGTGTAAAAGCGCTACAATTGCCGCAAGACCTGCTATAGGCGAGAACCTTATTGCGATATATGCAAGAATTACAACTATTGCAACGGCAACTGCTATAAACGCATTTCTAACGGTGTAGTTTTTAACGTCGTTACCGATTATGTGAGGTTCAATTTCTACCTCGAACGAAGTCTCTTCAACGTTATATTTTTCAACTATCCACTTAGTAAGGTCTTCAGTAAGAAGGTCTCTTATTTCAACGTTTTCGTGATAAAGTTTAGGTTGTTCGCTTCCTTCGGGAATGTCGTAGAGGTCAACCATCTTACCCGTTTCGTCTTTCATTTCGTTTGAAATACGGAACTCATAAGTCGCTCTACCCGACGACTGAACGTTTTTATCAACGTCGTACACTTTAGTGTTTTTATCTACGCCGTCTTTACCGTCTCTATCGCCTTCAAGCCAAGAAATTACCTTACCTTTAAAAGCGTTTCCGTCGATATCTTCAAAGTTATGAACTGTAATTTGGATGTTAGAACCACCGCTGAATTCAACGCCGAGGTTCATTCCACCAATAGCCATATACACAAAACCGGCAATAATAATTGCAAGGCTTATAGCCACTAAAATAAAGAATTTTTCAACTATCTTTAAGTTTTTATTTTTGAAAGTAAAGTTAACCATTATGCGTCCCTCCTACGAAGATTGAGGAATTTCTCTTCGTCGTTAGCAAGAGGTCTTACAACTTTAATGAGCCATCTCGTAACTACAACGGCGGTAAACATTGAAACGAGTACGCCGAGGAAGAGGGTTATTGCAAATCCCTTAATTGAGCCCGAGCAAAGAATCCAAAGAACGATTGCCGCTAATACGGTCGTTACGTTAGAGTCTAATATGGTGATAACTGCTCTCTTAAAGCCCGAATTGATAGCGGAAGTTGCAGTTTTACCGTTTGCAAACTCTTCTTTGATACGGTCGAAAATAATGACGTTTGCGTCAACAGCCATACCGATTGAAAGAAGAATACCTGCAATACCGGGGAAGGTAAGTTGTACGCCCGGGAAGATAGCAAGTATGCATACGTATAATATAACGTATATCATAAGCGCAACCGACGCAGCAATACCTAAGCCACCGTAGAATACGATCAAAATTGCAAATATCACAAGCAAACCTATACCTGCGGAAATTAAAGCAATCTTCATTGCGTTTTCACCTAAAGTTGCGCTCATTTTTTGAGTTGCGCCTACGGTAAATTCAATTTCTAACGCACCGCTTTTAATAACGGAAGCAATAGTAGTTGCTTGTTCGATTGATTCAATACCCGTAATTTGAGCGGTATTGCTATCAATTTTCTCATTAACCGTAGGAGAAGATATAAGTCTGTCGCCAAGATAAATACTTAACGTCTTAGTTTCCATACCTACGATTGTTTCGGTTGCCGATGCGAATTGTCTACGGCCTTCAGCGTTAAACTCGAGATAAACGATAGGGTCACCGGTTTGAGGATCGTAGCCCGCTTGTGCGTCTGCGATTGCATCACCCGTTAAAAGGGTTACGTTGTCCGAACTTCTAAAAGTAAGTTCGCCTTGGTCGCCGATAAGTTCCATTACGTCGTCTGCGTTATCAACTTCGGGAATTTCAACTCTTAAATTGTTGTCTTCTTTAGTGATCGTCGCTTCGGTATATCCGTTTTCGTCAAGTCTTGATCTCAAGGTTTCAATTGCAGATTCTAAATCTTCTTTTGAAACGTTCTTGTTCTTTGGCTCTAAAACCGCATAGTATCCTCCGTTAAGGTCGATACCTTTACCTATCGTGCCGAAAATCGACTTATAGTCTTTAACACTGCCCGGAACAGGTCCTTTTGCAAAACATGCTAAAAACATAAATGCGATAAGTACCGCCAATACGGAAAGAATTACGATTGACTTTTTCTTACTCATTCTTGCCTCCTGCTTAAAAGCATTTTGTCTTGTTACTACTTTTCTACTTTGTAGAAGACGTAAAATCCACTTCCGCAAATAGAATTTATATACTATTATATTATATAACTAATTACCCCTTTTAGTCAATAATTTTCGCGTAAAAAGTTGTTTTAAATTTCAATTTTTTTTAGATTTTTTTAAGTTTGAGTAAAAAACAATCAAAAATTTTCAACACTTAACCTTTTTCTTAGATTAATCAAGGTTTTTTGTTGTAATCTTCACCTTATTATAAAGAGTAAAATCTATTTTGCGAGTAAAAATTTTTATTATTATCTTCTTACGTTTACGGATATTGCTCCCGATATTGCTCCCATCAAAAATGCGCACACTATATCAATAATTACTCCAAACCAATTTATCCCACCTGATAAAAGCGAAAACAGTAAAACGGTCAAAATGCTCGATATTAGACCTATAAGCCCACCTTTTATAAAACCCTTTTCTCCTCTTACCGAGATAAAACACCCAAAAAATACAGAAAGCAGTTTAATAAATTGATTTACGGGCTTAATTACGTTTTCATTTAAATTAGTTAAACTTAAAACAAGCGAAAACAGTAACACGCTGATTAAAGTAATTAAAATAGCGGTCACGACTCCCCTTAAAACTTGAGAAAAATTAGACCTTTCGGTAAATTGCATAAAAAAACCTCCGCTAAAATTCTATGCGGAGGTTTGCTTATTAATAACTTTTACTCTGCTTTTTCTTCGGTTTCTTCCGTAATTTCCTCAGTCGTTTCTAAAACTTCTTCCGTTTGCTCTTCTATGGAAGAATCTTCTTCAACGTCGGCAACTTCTTCAGTTACTGCATTAGGATCTTCAGCCGAATAAATAGCAACTTTATCAAAGGTAATATACGAGGGATTTTCTTCACTTCCGGTAGCCAAAACGAAAGTGTTTGCCTCGTCGTCTACCGAAACGACGGTACCGGTAATTCCGCCTATCGTCATAATTTTATATCCCGCTTTAATTGCATTACGCTTTTCTTTTTCAGCCTCGGCTTGTTGTCTTCTCTTTTTACCCGTAAAATAATTATAAACGATTAAAAGGGCTAACATTCCAAGCAATACAACCCATATTATCCAATCGTTGTTTCCTGTTGGTGTGTTTCCGTTAGTCGCTCCCGACTCCGCTAATAAATTTAATAACATAATTATCTCCTTAATTGTCTTTTTTTACGAATATATAATATCCGTTATTTTAAATTATTGCAACCAATTTTTCGTTTTTGCGTGAAAATTTTGTCATTTTAACACATTTTACACTAATTCTTAAAAATTAGAGCCGTTAAATTCATACTTTTCATAGAACTGTTTACGGTAATCTTTAAAATAACCGCCGAGTATAGATTGACGAATTTCCTTCATAAGTTTAGTCAAATAGGTGATATTATGTAAACTTATAAGCATTCCGCCCATCATTTCGCCGACGTTTATCATGTGGCGAAGGTATGCCTTAGTGTAATTTCTACAACAGTAACAGTCGCACTCGGGGTCAAGCGGAGTAAAATCTTCCTTATATTTACCGTTTCTAACGACGACTTTGCCTCTTGAGGTGAGCGCCGTACCGTTTCTCGCTATACGGGTTGCCAAAACGCAGTCGAACATATCAATTCCCCTCATAACGCCTTCAACTAAACAGTCAGGACTGCCAACCCCCATCAAATATCTAGGAATATGAGTTGGGTAATTGGGAAGTAAATCGTCCATCACGTCATACATAATGTCCTTTGGCTCGCCCACTGAAAGTCCGCCTATTCCTATACCGTATTTAGCGTAAGGCAAGGTTTCTCTCAATGAAATTTGCCTTAAATCTTTAAAGACGTTTCCTTGAACTATTGGGAAAAGGGCTTGATTTTCATTTTTGTGGTAATTATAGCACCTATCAAGCCAATTAAGAGTTCTCTTCATTGCCTTTTCACTTGCTTTATGGTCTGCTCCGTACTCACTGCATTGGTCAAACGCCATAATTATGTCAGCGCCGAGATTGTTTTCTATCTCAATTGCCTTTTCGGGCGTAATAAAATGTTTGCTTCCGTCAACGCTTGAACGGAAAGTTACACCGTCGTCTTTAATGTTATTAAGTTTTGCAAGCGAAAAGACTTGGAATCCGCCACTATCCGTAAGTATCGGTCTATCCCAATTCATAAACTTATGAAGTCCGCCTGCCTTTTTTACGAGTTCGTCACCCGGACGCATATACAAGTGATAGGTGTTTGCAAGTATAATTTGCGAACCTGCCTCTTTTAAATCACGGGGAAAAACTCCCTTTACCGAGGCTTGAGTTCCTACGGGCATATATACCGGCGTTTCAATATCGCCGTGAGGAGTATGAAGTATACCCGCTCTCGCTCCCGTTTCAGTATCTTGTTTTATAGTTTCAAAATAAAATTTTTCCATAATTAAATAATGCGCGTAAAATTTTTAATAACCTACTTTGATACCTTACAAAAAGCATCAATACGGCTATATAATAAACATACTGTCCCCGAAAGAGAAAAATCTATATCTTTCTTCGACTGCCGTTTTATAAAGTTCAAGTGTTTTTTCTCTTGTTGAAAGGGCTGAAACAAGCATTATAAGGGTACTTTCGGGCAAGTGGAAATTTGTAATTAAACTGTCAACCACTTTAAATTTATACGGCGGATAAATAAAAATACTCGTATCTCCCGATACGGCTTTTACAGTTCCGTCGTCGTTTGACGCGCTTTCTAAAGTTCTAACACTCGTCGTGCCTACTGCGATAACCCGTCTACCCTCTTTTTTTGCCTCGTTTATAATTTTTGCATTTTCTTCAGTAATTTCAAAATATTCGGTGTGCATTTTATGTCCCGACAAATCCTCTGATTTTACGGGACGGAAAGTTCCAAGTCCAACGTTTAAATTAACCTCGGCGAATTGCACTCCCTTATCCTTTAATTTTTGAATTAATTCTCTCGTAAAATGAAGTCCTGCCGTAGGCGCTGCCGCTGAGCCCTCTTTCTTACAGTATACCGTTTGATATCTATCTTTATCTTTCAGTTTTTCTCTAATATACGGTGGAAGTGGCATTTCGCCAACTCTTGACAATATATCTTCAAAAACCCCGTCAAAGATAAAACGAACGTTTCTTCCGCCCTCTTCGGTACGGGAAATTATTTCAACTTTTAACTCGTCGTTTACCGTTAAAACAACGCCTTCTTTGCACTTTTTCCCCGGCTTTACAAGGACTTCCCAATCGGTAAGATTTTGTCTTTTTAAAAGCAGTATCTCTACTTTTCCGCCGTGCTCGGTGTATGCAAATATTCTTGCGGGGTAAACTTTGGTAGTGTTGATAACCAACAAATCCCCTTCATTTAACAAATCGTAAATATCCCTAAAATGCTTATGGCTTATTTCGTCGCTTTTTCTGTCGTAAACGAACAGTCTTGAACTGTCTCTCGGCTCGACGGGAGTTTGCGCAATAAGTTCTTCAGGAAGGTCGTAATAAAAATCGCTCGTCTTTAACATTTTTCTAAAAACCGTCCAAAATCGACCTATAAGCCGATTTATTCTTCCTCAAACATTGAAATTTGGTCTTTTATTTTTTGGGGCATCTTTTTTCCTAAATGCTCGTACGCCCTCTTCATTGCAATTCTTCCCCTAGGACTTCTCGATATAAAACCAAGTTGTAACAGATAAGGCTCGTAAACGTCCTCAATGGTATTGCTATCCTCGTTGATAGTTGCCGCTAAGGTGTCAAGACCGACCGGTCCACCGCCAAACTTGTCTATCATTGATGTTAAAAGCCGAATATCTATATTATCTAAACCGAGTTCGTCAATTTCAAGCATATCAAGAGCGTGCTTCGTATCTTGAAGAGTAACCGTTTCGTGTTTTAATACCGCGGAAAAATCTCTCACTCTTCTTAAAAGTCTATTGGCAATACGCGGAGTTCCTCTACTTCTTTTAGCGACTTCCATAGACGCGTCCTCGTCGATTTCAGTACCGAGTTTTACCGCTGAACGGCGTACGATTTCCGCAAGTTCTTCGACCGTATACATTTCAAGTCTTGACAAAACGCCAAATCTATCGCGAAGCGGAGAACTAAGCATTCCCGCTTTCGTCGTCGCGCCAACCAACGTAAACTTTTTAAGAGGTATTTGCACTGACCTTGCCGACGGACCTTTTCCAATTATAAAATCAAGCGAAAAGTCTTCCATTGCAGGGTATAAAATCTCTTCAACGTTATGATTTAAACGGTGAATTTCGTCGATAAATAAAACGTCGCCCTCGTTAAGATTAGTAAGAATTGCCGCTAAATCCCCCGATTTTTCAATAGAAGGACCTGAAGTAACCTTAATTTGCACACCCATTTCGGCTGCAATAATATGCGCAAGGGTGGTCTTACCAAGTCCCGGTGGGCCGTAGAGTAAAACGTGGTCTAAAGGCTCGTTTCTAAGTTTTGCCGCTTGCATAAAAATGGCAAGATTAGTCTTAACTTTTTCTTGACCAACGTACCCTTCCATTGACTTTGGACGAAGGACGTTTTCTATTTCGTCGTATTCAGTTTTCGTACTGACGATTAAACTTTCTTCCTCGTCAAAAAATTCTTCATCTATCATAATAATAAACCTTATTTGTTAAGACTTTGTAATGCAAAAGATATAGTTTGTTCAATAGTTTTCGCGCCCATTTCTTGAGCATATTTAACTGCATTTTTTGCTTGAGTACCCGAAAATCCAAGTCCCATAAGAGCGACCATAGCATCCTCGTCGTCGCGAGAAAAAACAACTTCTAAAGGCTCCGACTTTTTAACGTCTTTTATCTCGCCCGCCGATACGCTTTCTCTAAGTTCAAGAATTATTCTTTCTGCCGATTTTTTACCAAGCCCTTTGATTTTAGATAAAGTCTTTACGTCCGAAGTTGCTATTGCGGTTGCTAAATCACACACTTTCATACCTGAGAGTATGCCTATTCCTATTTTTGGACCTATACCCGATACCGAAATAAGTTTTAGAAACATTGTCTTTTCGTCTTTGGTATCAAATCCAAAAAGGCTAACTCCGTCCTCTCTCACTTGCATATAGGTATACACTCCGCCCTCACCGTTTGCGCTTAACCTATTAAGAGCCTCGGCTGAACAAAGTATTTCGTAGCCTATTCCGTTATTTTCAAGCACTACTCCGCCGTCAAAATTATCTATTACTTTTCCTTTAATATACGCTATCATAATCTACCCTATTATTTTATCCCGAAAGGATTTTTAAGTCTTCTCGTTTGGTTGTGAGTAAGAGCAACAGCCAAAGCGTCTGCAGCGTCGTCAGGACGCGGTATTTTTTCAAGTCTTAAAAAGGTCTTTACCATCATTTGCATTTGTATTTTTTCCGCTCTTCCGTAGCCCGTCAGCGCTTGTTTAATTTGCAAAGGAGTATATTCGTAAAGTCTTCCACACTCTTTTACGCAAGTCAACAGTATTACACCTCTTGCTTGCGCAACGTTAATACCTGTCGTAATATTGGTATTGAAAAAGAGTTCTTCTAATGCAATTTCGTCGGGTTTAAACTTGTCAATAAGTTGTTTAACTCCGCTTTCAAGCATTGCAAGTCGGGTGGGCAAACTCTCATTTTTAGGTGTCGTTACTACACCGTAATCTACGACCGAGGCGTTTCCTTTTTCACTTTTTATAACACCCCAGCCCATAGTCGCAAAACCGGGGTCTATACCCAAAATAATCATAAATACCCACTTTAGTTTTATACTATATATTGTAATATAAAACCCATTAATAGTCAAGTGAATAATGCTTTTGAAAAAGAAAAACGGCTAAAGGATTACTCCTTTAACCGTTTGGTTTTAGTTTCCGTATACGTACTGACTTATTTTAAATTCGACAGTCTTATCCTCGTAAGTGCCGATTGTCGTATATCTTCTATAAGTTATGCTAACGTCGTCACCTATTTGATAACTCGTGTCGTATACGTATTCAGTTATATCGTTTATAATCGTATAAACGTTACTGTTAGTTATCGTAGGTACAGTAAAGGTTTCCTTATCCCCTATTTTAATAGAGAGAATTACGTCCTCTACCTTAAACCCGTTTTTAGCGAAAATACCGTACTCGTCAAGATAATTAATACCTACGTAATAATCTTGACTCCAATATGAAACTCTTACTGAAAACAAAGAAAATTCTACGCCGAAATCGTATCTACCCTCAATGTATCCGTTCCCTAAAAGTTGCTCCACTATTCCAACTGCAGTAGAACTCGGTATAGCAAAACTTAAGCCTTGCGCAGTTGCCGAATCATATCCCGCATTAACAATACCGACGAGCGCGCCCGTATTTTTATCAAAAAGTCCACCGCCTGAATTTCCGCCGTTGATTGCCGCGTCAGTTTGAATAAGCGTCATTTTCTGATCTTCTACAACAACGTCACGGTTTATTGCGCTGATAATTCCGGAAGTTACGGTACCGCCAAGCGTTCCCAAAGGATTTCCTATCGCGTACACTTCAGTACCTACTTTTAAATTAGTCGAACTTTGATACCAAGTAGCGGGAGTTAAGTTTTCAAATTTATTATCTTCCGTCGCCTCGATATATATAACCCCTATATCCGAATCAGGGTCGGTTCCCACTATCGTTGCACCATATTCTTTTCCGTCTATGGCTTTAACGACTATTTCATATCCGCCCTCAATAACGTGGTGACAAGTAACTATAATAGCCTTATCAGCCTCGCCGTCTTCATCTGTATCGGTAACCGATAAAACCACTCCGCTACCGCTACTTTTACCACTTTGTAAAAGCGTATAAATTTCAACAACCGACGGACGGATATGGTCTAACACGCTAACCCCGTCGGGAACTATATCTAAACTGTTAGTAACGTTTATATCAAAGTTCATTTCAACGCCTTGGGTTATCGGGGCTTTTTGACTTTCTTTTTCCCCGACTACGGTAAACATATTAGCGCACGAAGTCGCCCCCACCGTAATTGCCATTGCTGAAAATAAACAAATTAAAGATTTAACTATTTTCTTCATTATTTCTCCTTTTACCTTTCAACTAACGTTTATATAATACACTCATTATATTATGCTCTTATGTCAAAAAAATAATAACTTTGTGAAAAAAAGAGGATAAGATTTCTCTTACCCTCCAACCCTGCCTATCACGGCAGAGTTCGTTACAAATTCTGCCAAATCTTTTGTAAGGATAAGCAAAGCAAATATATAAGCAACGAAAATATTTTCGTTGACTATATAAATATGCCCCACTTAAAAGTTTTTATACAAGGTATTATTCTTCGTCGTCAGTTTCGGGAAGGTCAACGTTATGGTAAACTTCCTGAACGTCGTCGTTATCGTCAAACATATCAAGCATCTTGTTAAAAGATACGAGTTGTTCAGCAGAAAGAGTTACTTTATCGTTAGGAATCATCATAACTCCTGCCTCTAAAAACTCATAATTCTTCTCTTCAAAGAACTTTCTTACAGCAGAGAAATCCGAGGGAGCAGTTCTAATTTCATAAGAATCTTCTTCAGTAATTACATCTTCTGCGCCTGACTCTAAAACGAGTTCCATCATTGTGTCCTCGTCAAGTTCAACAGTTCTTTCTATAACGATAACACCTTTGTTTTCAAACATATAACTAACTGAACCGGTCGTACCTAAATTACCGCCACATTTATCAAAAATGTGTCTTACGTCACCGCCTGTTCTGTTTTTATTGTCGGTAAGAGTTTTAACTATAACCGCACTACCGCCGATACCGTAGCCTTCATAAGTTAAATTTTCATAATTTACGCCCGAAAGTTCACCCGATGCTTTTGCAATACTTCTTTTAATGTTGTCGTTAGGCATATTTGCTGCCTTTGCCTTTGCAATAGCGTCGGCAAGTTTACTGTTGGTGTACGGATCGGGGTTACCTTTTGCAGCAACCGCAAGTTCTCTTCCAAGTTTAGTAAATATCTTACCCTTTACAGCGTCGGTTTTTGCTTTTTTATTTTTTATATTAGCCCATTTACTATGTCCTGACATAAATTTCTCCTTTATTAAATCAAAGATTTACCCTTACCTTCGGTAAGTTCGTATAACGTTACTGCAAGCGATATTCCCGCATTTAGGCTTTCGCTCGTCTGTTTCATTGGTATTTTTACAGTATGAGTTGCTATTTCTTCTATCTCGTTAGAAACTCCGTTTGCCTCGTTTCCAATAACTAAACAGTATTCGTTCGGCGGATTAAAAGTAAATACGTTTTCGCCGTTCATATCGGCAACTATTATAGGAGTATCACCCATCACCGTCTTTACCTCTTCCCTTTTTAAGAAATAGAGATTGACGAAAAATATTCCGCTCATTGAAGAGCGTACTGCCTTAGGCGAAAAAGGGTCGCAACAGTCCACGAGATAAACATCTTCTACCCCTACCGCAGCGCAAGTACGGATAATAGTACCCATATTCCCGGGGTCGCTTACTCCGTCTAATAAAACCGACGGTTTTGTAGGTTTTATCGGGGATTTTTGTTCCTCTTTTAGTACAGCCAAAACACCTTGCGGAGTTACCGCGTCGCTTAAAAATGAAAACACTTCGTCGGTTACGGTCAAGGTTTTTAGGTTATACTCTTCAAAACGCTTTACCGCCTCTTCAGTCGCAACTAAAAGACGGATTTCCTTTCCGCTACGTATAGCCTCGTTTACCATTTTATAGCCTTCAACGACAAAAGTACCGCTCTTTTTACGGAATTTTTTGTCTTTAAGCGAGGCAATTTCTTTTACCGTGGAATTACTCTTTGACGTTATAATCATAATAAAACTAAGTTTTGTAACGGCTAAACCCGTTACTCCACTAAAAAAATATAGGGGCTATCGAAAGATTTTGTTTTTCGACGCCCCTCTAAATTACTTAAGTTGTGCCTTTGCAGTTTCGGTAAGAGCGGTAAATGCTGCTGCGTCGTTTACTGCGAGGTCTGCAAGAACCTTTCTGTTAAGGTTTACACCTGCAAGTTTAAGACCGTGCATAAACGTGCTATAAGACATACCGTTTGCGCGACATCCTGCATTGATTCTTGCTATCCAGAGTTTACGGAAATCTCTCTTCTTTGCTTTTCTACCTACGTATGCATAGGTAAGCGACTTCATTACGGCTTGTCTTGCAACTCTGTAAAGTTTGCTCTTTGCGCCGAAATAACCCTTTGCAAGTTTAAATATCTTTCTACGCTTTTTAACAGCGTTAACACCTCTTTTAATACGCATATTTCCTGCCTCCTAAATTATTTCTTATAAGGAATAAGAGTCTTTACAGTCTTTTCCTGAGTTGCTGAAACGTAAGTTCCAGTTCTAAGTCTTCTCTTTCTCTTGGTTGACTTTTTGCTAAGGATATGGCTCTTACCTTGGCTGTATCTCTTAACTTTACCTGTTCCGGTTAATTTGAAACGCTTTTTTGCACCGCTGTGCGATTTCATTTTAGGCATAATTATTTCCTCCGATTTTTATTCTATCAGTTAGACTTTGAGGGAGCAAGAATCATAAGTATGTTTCTTCCTTCAAAAAGCGGACGCTTTTCCATTACCGCTACGTCACCAACGATTTCAAAAAATCTGTTCATAACGTCAACGCCAAGGGACGAGTGTGCATTTTGTCTTCCTCTCATCTTGATTGACACTTTAACTTTGTTGCCACTTGCAAGGAATTTTTGCGCTTGACGTGCCTTTACGTTAAGGTCGCCGATATCAATGGTCATTGAAAGCCAAATTTCCTTAAGTTCAACTACTTTTTGGTTTTTCTTTGCTTCTTTTTGCTTTTTAAGTTGTTCAAACTTATATTTACCGTAATCCATTATCTTGCATACGGGCGGATTTGCCATCGCCGCAATTTTAACAAGGTCAAGATTACTCTCTTCGGCAAGTCGTAACGCTTCTTGCGAACTTACTATGCCAAGTTGCTGTCCGTCAGCACCAATAAGACGGACTTCACGGTCTCTGATGTCTTCATTAATTTGAATTTGATCTTTAATGGTAGTGCACCTTCCGATTTTAATAATTCCCTATACAAACAAAAAAGGGTTGCTTTTCATAAAAGCACCCATACATACCTATAACGCCAATTTTACTTATGCGTTAAATTTATGCGCCGTTTCAATTTTTTCTTACGGCGAGAAGGGTAACTTCTACTTAGCGTAAATATATTAACACATTATTAACCTGTTGTCAAACAAATTTCACTACTTTGAAAAACTTTTTTTGTTTGTCTTATATATATTATATAATGATTAAATCTTTTCTACGAGATAAAACCAATAAACTGTTCTTTCGTACGGCAATAAAAATTAAAGGCTACCGCGCTCTGCGATAGCCTTAGTTTTTTTATTAAGCCTCTTCCTCTTCGGTAATGAGGTCTTTATAAGTCTTTTCAAACTTGGTTACGTAAGAATCGTTATTATAATTAGTAATATAACTGTTAGCAAGTTTTGAAATGTAGTTAGACTCTAAAAGGTCGTTGTTAGCCTTTTTGAAGTTGTATGCTGCCGTTCCTTCTACTTCAAGGTCAGCGCCGAAATCACTTTCACTTGCATAAGTGAAGAAATCTATTGCAATTTCGGTACAGAATACGATATGAAGTCCGTATTCGTAAGACATAAACATCTTGTAAGAACCTGCGCCGTTTGCAGTTACTTCTTTACTTGCTTTTGCAAACGCTTTTACGTATTGAGTGTCGCTCGTATAAGGACTGTAAAGGTATCCAAGATAGTTGTTGAAGTTTCCTTCGTCTTCGCTATAAGCAAATTTAAGGTCTTCAAATCTTTCCTTAGCGCCTTTCTTTGCATCCGCATCAGTAGTATAATTAGCAACGGTGTAATTAGTATTAAGTTCAAGCGCAGTTGCATTTTCGTCGCCGTTAATTACTTCTGCTGCACGCTTTCTAAAAGCGTCGTAGTCAAGGTCGTTTCCTTGTACTCCGTAATACGTAATGCTAAGAATTTCTTGTCCGTCGGCATTTTCTTCGGTGTGGTAAGCCATCTTTTCGATAGTTCCGTCGAAAGTTCTTAAAACGTCGGTGTAAACGTACTTATCGGTAAACTCTACCTTTCCGTTTTTATAAAGTCCGTAACCTGCCTGTACCCAAGAAGAACGAAGGTCGGTTGCTACGATTTTAGTCGCATAAGTATCAACTTTAGCATTTACTTCGTCGGTAGTAAGATTTCCTTTAAGTTCTTCGTCTAAAGCGGTCTTTACGTCGTCTTCGTACTTAATGAGGAAGTGCGATACGTAAGAATAACCGGTTTCAGGATGGTAAACTACGAATTTACTGTCGGAAACTGCGCCAAGTTCGGTTTCGTAAGAAGAGATATTACCCGAATATGCAGCCTCTTGAACGGCCTTCTTTTCTTCATACAATTTATAAAGGTCTGTAGCCGAAGTAAGTTGTTTTTGTCCACGGAGATGTTCTTCAAAATTAGCAACGAGTTCACTTTCAAGAGTTGCAATGATAGAAGTTTTAAAATAAGAAACGTTAAGAACTGATACGTCGTTGTTATTGATATATTTTTCTCCGCTGTCAATAAGACCTAAGTCGATAAATCTATCGTAAGCGTCTGCTAAAGCGTTTGTGCTTTCACTTGAAGAAAGGTTAAGTTTATTAGCCTTACACTTTTCGATATCTATTTCTTCCTCTTCTTCTTCGCCCATAGTAGGAGCAGTTCTAACGGTATAAGAAACGTGTTCGTGTTCGTGAGCTTCTTCTTCCTTGAAAGAATCAACGAGCGACATAACGCTATCTTTTACGTCCGAAATAGTTTGATAAATAACGTCCT
Organism: Clostridiales bacterium; assembly: GCA_015055505.1. GTDB lineage: Bacteria > Bacillota > Clostridia > Christensenellales > Borkfalkiaceae > UBA10281. The sequence continues at coordinate 2,248 of SVIB01000027.1, read as the reverse complement.
CTCCTACGAAACGGAATGCAGAGTCGTTCTTGGTAACTTCTTTACCGTTATATCTTTTGTAAACTTCTTCTGCTAAAGCGTTAAGATAATCGTTTCCGCCAAAAGAAAGAGATTTGTTAATCTTTGCAATTTCGGTTTCGGTTGCGAAAAGAGCAAGTATTTGACGGTCTTTTTCAGAGTTGTAAATGTTATTTAAAACAGTTTGAGCATCCTCTTTCTTTACCGTGCTTGCCATTTCATGCTTTGCTTTTTGAACGATTATTTTATTGTTGATAAGGTTATCTAAAATAAGTTCGTAAGTTTGAGAAACGGTGTAGCCGTAACTTTGAACGTATTGATAACCGTAAGATAAATAACCCGAAATAAGTTCGCGCTTATAGATATTGTCTGCTTGTCCGTCGCCCGTTTTGTCAATATCAACGGTTGCAACTACTTGCGCCATATCTCTGTCTGTGTTAGTCTCGAAAAGTCCGCAACTTACGGCAGACACAGTCGTAACGACGACAGTTAAAACTACCGTCATAAGTTTAAGTAAAAATTTCTTCATAGGGTTCTCCTGATGACATATTGAGAAAATATTTTCTCGCATTATACTTTAGTATTATAATAAATTATTTAAATTATTGCAAGGCTTTTTGGGTGTTTTTTGTGTAAAATTTTTAAAAATTTTTCAGTTTGTCAAATTTTAACATTTAAAACACCGAAAATTATTAAAAGTTTAACACTTCTTTCATTGTTAACGCCGTATTTTCCGTCTTGCCTGTTTCTACGTTAAATACGAGGATAGGCTTTTCTCCAACGCTTAACGTAACGTCTTTTTTGTGTTTTTCTATCCTATCTATAAAACCCTCGGCTTGTAAGCAGTACAACCCGTCGAGTTCTACAGTCGCAGTCTTTCCCGAAAGGGTGATTTTTGTCGCTCCCCTCTTTTTTGCAACGAGTTTAAGTTCGGCTATAAGTATCAAATTACCGACCTCTACGGGGACTTTTCCGTAATTCTCAACCAATGAAGAGATAATTCTTTCCTTGTCGCCGTCACTCTTTATTTCGGCTATTTGTTTATAGCAATCCATTCTTGACGAAGACGAACCGATATATGTTTCGGGAATATAAGCGTTCATTTTTACGTCGAGTTCGACGTCTTTTTCTTCCACTTTTTCCCCTAAACTCTCTTTCAAAAGTTTACTGTACAGTTCGTAGCCTATTCTATCCATGTGACCGTGCTGTTCTCTTCCAAGCACGTTACCCGCGCCCCTTATTTCAAGGTCGCGCATTGCTATTTTGTATCCGCTACCCATATCGGTAAATTCCATAAGCGCGGATAACCTTTTGTATGCGGAATCGGACAACACTTTATCTCTTTTAAAGGTAAAATAAGCGTGCGCCATACGGTTACTTCTGCCTACTCTTCCCTTTAACTGATATAAGGTTGAAAGTCCCAAATAGTCGCTGTCTATAACGATTAGCGTATTTGCTCTCGGCAAATCTATGCCGTTTTCAATTATAGTAGTCGCTATTAAAACGTCGTATTCCCCGTCGTAGAATTTCATAACGCTGTCTTCAAGCGTTTTTCTATCCATTTGACCGTGAGCAACGACGATTTTTGCGTCGGGAAGGATTGCTTTTACCGTTTCGGCAAATTTATAAATAGTTTCTACCCTATTGTACAAAATCAACGCTTGACCGTCTCTTGAAATTTCTCTTTGTACCGCGTCTTTTATAAGAGCCTCACTCTCTTCTAATACGTAAGTTTGAACGGGTATTCTCACTTTTGGCGGAGTGTGTATAGTACTTATATCTCTTATTCCCGACAGCGACATATGCAAAGTCCTCGGTATGGGCGTTGCCGTCATAGTTAAGGTATCTACGTTTTCCTTCATAACCTTTAACTGTTCTTTGTGTTCGACGCCAAAACGCTGTTCTTCGTCTAAAATCAAAAGACCTAAATCTTTAAAAGAAACGTCTTTGCCAAACAGCCTATGCGTACCGATTACAAAATCAATATCTCCGTCTATAAGCCGTTTAATTATATCTTTTTGCTGAGTTGCAGTCTTAAATCTGTTTAAAGACGCTATTCTTATACCGAAGTTTTTAAACCTCTCTTGAGCCGCCCTATAATGCTGTTCGCAAAGTATAGTCGTAGGACAAACGAGGGCTACTTGTTTTCCGTCTAAAACTGCCTTAAACGTAGCCCTAAACGCAACTTCGGTTTTGCCGAAACCTACGTCACCGCATAAAAGCCTATCCA
>SVIB01000026.1 GCA_015055505.1 Clostridiales bacterium | reverse complement strand
GGTTTATTATAGTAGAAAAAAGTCATTACGGTATTCTTTCCGTAATGACTTTTTTACTTGAACCCATCTAAACCGTATCGAATTTTGCCCAGTGTTCACTTTTTGTCCCTATGAGTAAAAACACTTATAAATAAAGGCTTATTTATTCATAGCCTCTTCGATAGAAACGGCAACTGCAACGGATGCGCCAACCATTGGGTTGTTACCCATACCGATAAGTCCCATCATTTCTACGTGAGCGGGAACTGAAGAAGAGCCTGCAAACTGAGCGTCAGAGTGCATTCTTCCAAGAGTATCCGTAAAGCCGTAAGATGCAGGACCTGCAGCCATATTATCTGGGTGAAGAGTTCTACCCGTACCGCCACCTGATGCAACTGAGAAATACTTTCTGTTGTTGTCGATACACCATTTCTTGTAAGTACCTGCAACGGGGTGTTGGAATCTCGTGGGGTTAGTAGAGTTACCGGTAATAGAAACTTGTACGTTTTCTTTAGCCATAATTGCAACGCCTTCGGAAACGTCGTCTGCGCCGTAACATCTAATTTTTGCTCTTTCTCCGTTAGAATAAGGAGTTTCGTTTACGATAGTAAGTTCACCGGTATAATAGTCGTACTTAGTTTGAACGTAAGTAAATCCGTTAATACGGCTGATAATGCAAGCGGCGTCTTTACCAAGACCGTTCAATACAACCTTTAAAGGCTCTTTTCTAACTTTGTTAGCCTTTAAAGCGATACCGATTGCGCCTTCAGCGGCAGCAAAAGATTCGTGACCTGCTAAGAAACAGAAACAAGTGGTTTCTTCGGAAAGAAGTCTTGCAGCAAGGTTACCGTGGCCGATACCAACCTTTCTTTGGTCGGCAACAGAGCCGGGGATACAAAATGCTTGAAGACCAACGCCCAATAAAGAAGCGGCGTCAGCAGCCTTTTTAGCACCGCTCTTAATAGCAACTGCAGCGCCTACGGTATAAGCCCAAATAGCGTTTTCAAAACAAATGGGTTGAATACCTCTAACGATAGCGTCTACGTCAACGCCTTTATCTAAACAGATTTGTCTTGCCTCTTCTAAGTCTTTAATGCCGTATTTAGCAAGACATTCGTTAATTTGGTTAATTCTTCTGGAATATCCTTCAAAAGTAATACTCATATTAGCACCTCCTTACTCTACACGTGGGTCAATGAACTTGACGCCTTCGTCAAATCTGCCGTACTTGCCCGAAGCCTTTTCATACGCTTCGTTAGGAGTAAGACCTTTCTTAATAAAGTCGGTCATTTTTCCAAGGCTTACGAAAGAGTAGCCGATAACTTGGTTGTTAGCGTCGAGAGCCATTTTAGTAACGTAACCCTCAGCCATTTCAAGGTATCTCGTACCTTTAAGTTTAGTGCCGTACATAGTACCGACTTGAGAACGGAGACCTTTACCGAGGTCTTCAAGACCTGCGCCGATTACAAGACCGTTATCAGAGAAAGCAGACTGAGTTCTTCCGTAAACGATTTGTAAGAAAAGTTCTCTCATAGCGGTATTAATAGCGTCACAAACGAGGTCGGTATTAAGTGCCTCTAAGATGGTTTTACCGGGGAGAATTTCAGATGCCATTGCAGCAGAGTGAGTCATACCCGAACAACCGATAGTTTCAACGAGGGCTTCTTCGATAATACCCTTTTTAACGTTGAGTGAAAGTTTACAAGCGCCTTGCTGAGGAGCACACCAACCAACACCGTGAGTAAATCCTGAAATATCCTGAATTTCTCTTGACTGTACCCATAAACCTTCTTCGGGAATGGGAGCGGGTCCATGGTTAGGTCCTTTTGCAACGCATACCATATTTTCAACTTCGTGAGAATATTGCATTATATATTCCTCCAAATAGATTTTTTATCTTAACTATTATAACATATCAATTTCAATTTTACAATTATTATTTCAAGTTTTTTATAACCTTTTAACCTCTTTAATTGACTTTTTTATCCGTATGGGTTAAAATATATTAAAAAAAGCGAAGTTTTAAGGAGAATATATATGAAAAACGTAATGGACGTACTTACCGAGCGTGGCTTTGTCAAACAGACGGTGTACGGTGACGATTTAAGAAAAAAACTCGAAACGGAGAGTGTTTCGTTCTACGTTGGATTTGACCCAACGGCAGACAGTCTTCATATAGGTCACTATATTCCCATTATGGCAATGGCATGGATGCAAAAGTACGGTCATACGCCTATCGCGCTTTTTGGCGGTGGAACGGGTATGATTGGCGACCCGTCGGGTAGAAGTGATATGCGCCAAATGTTAACTCCTGAAATTATTGATAAAAATATCGCCTGCTTTAAAGAGCAAATGTCAAGATTTATCAGTTTCGAGGGCAAAAACGCCGCTATTATTGAAAATAACGCCGATTGGCTTATGAAACTTAATTACGTTGAATTTTTAAGAGATATCGGCGTACATTTCTCAGTTAATAAAATGCTTACTGCGGAATGTTTTAAACAGCGTATGGAAAAAGGTCTTACCTTCCTTGAATTTAACTATATGTTAATGCAAGGTTACGATTTCCTCGTTTTAAACCAAAAACACGGTTGTGTTTTGGAAGTGGGCGGTGACGACCAATGGTCTAATATGCTTGCAGGCGTTGACCTCATTAGAAGAAAAGAGCAAAAAGACGCTTACTGCTTAACTTGTACTCTTCTTTTAAACAGTGAAGGCAAGAAGATGGGTAAAACTCAAAAGGGCGCGCTTTGGCTTGACGAGAAGAAGTGTTCGGTTTACGATTTCTATCAGTATTTTAGAAACGTAGAGGACGTAAAAGTTGCTGAATGTATGAGACTTTTAACCTTTATGGAAATGGATGAAATTGCCGAACTTACCAAGTACAACGACGAAAGAATGAACGTCGCAAAAGAAAGACTTGCATTTGAAGTTACAAAACTCGTTCACGGCGAAGAAAAGGCAATTGAGGCGCAAAAGCAAGCAAAAGCGGCGTTTGGCGGAAACGTAGAAGATATGCCGACTTTTGAGGCAAACGGTCTTACTAACGTAATAGATATTATTGCGGCGGCGGGAATTACCAAATCAAAAGGTGAGGCAAGACGACTTATTGAAGGTAATGCAATTTCAGTTGACGATACTAAAATCACGATGGCAAGCGTAGAACTTTCCGCTAAAGTCAAGGAAAAGGGAAGTTTTGTTCTCCATAAGGGGAAGAAGGTGCATATAAACGTTATTTTATAAATTTTAAAGGCTTATCTACATCGCAAAAGAGCGTTACTGCTTTAAAGTCTAAACCCCGATGACCACAGAGGTCTATCGTGTCTTATCCTTTAAAGCGAGCCTTCTTTTGCTCGCATCTAAGCCTTTAAACTGTACTTGAACAAGGTGGCGTATGGATGCAACCTCAGGTTGCTGACCGACAAGGTCAACCAAATCTTTTCGGGTTCACGAGCCTTGGTGTGCTTGTTTCTAAACCTTTAAAACGGTACTTAAACAAGGTGGCGTAAGGGTGGAGCGTCACGCTCCCAAATCTAATTTTTGTAATAAAATCGCAAAGCGCGGTTTAAAAAATATAAAAGGAGAAAGAAAATGAAAAAACTTTTAGCAATTATTTTAAGCGTAGTTACTTGTTTTGCTTGTTTAAGTTTAGTTTCTTCGTGCGGAAACAACAGTAAATTCGTTGGAACGTACGAAATGGTAAGCATAACGGGCACAATGACTTACAACGGACAAACAACTCAACTTGACGAGTCTTTATACGAATATTATCGCATAACTTTAAATAAAGACGGTACTGCATTAGTTGAAAGTAAGGGGAATAATACTACAAGTAAAATTGAAAATGAAGGAACTTGGGAGTATAAAAACAACAAAGTGAGATTAAAGAGCACTCAAGCAGGTATAACGGTTGTTGAAGAAATGGATTGGGAAGACGGAGTGATTACATACGTTGCAAATCAATCGGGACAAGGCATGGAAATTTCAATGAATTTAGTTTTAGAAAAAGTTGAAGAATAATTGACAAAAGAGAGCGGAAAGTTAAAACTTTTTGCTCTCTTTTTTGTCAACCGTTTGTCTAAAGTCAAACGGTAAGACTTTACAATCGGTCGCTCCTTTTCAAAGAAAATCTTTTGATGAACAAAATCTTTTCTTTGAGTTTTAGTGCGCTATATGAACTATGGCGGTAGCAATTAGGATGCAACGTCACGTTGCCCCATATATAGTAAAAGAACGGCAAAAATGCCGTTCTTTTACACAAATGGAGAAATGATTTATAAAAACAAGAAAAAACTTATGTGTGAGTAATTTTATTCGTAAGTTTATTATTCCCAACTTACAAACTTATTATACATTACCTTTTTGATAGGTAAATGAGAGAAAAATATAAACTTAGTGAAATTATTTTTCACATAATTTCGTCAAACTGCAACTTTTATTTACCTTTTTTATTTGCGATTTTTTGCGTTTTAATATATAATAAGAAAGCAAATGATAAAAAGGAGGTTAATTATGGATATTGGACATATATTTTTACACAGTCTAAAAGATTGCGCTTTAATGCTTCCGCTACTGTTTTTAACCTATCTTTTGATAGAGTTTATCGAACGAAAAACTTCTCTCGCTAAAAACGGAAAATTTTTAACGGGTAAAACTGCGCCCATCTTAGGCTCTCTCGCCGGTTCAATTCCTCAATGCGGTATAAGCGTGATGTCGGCAAAACTCTTCGATAAAGGGGTTATCGGTATCGGTACTTTGCTTGCGGTATTTATTGCAACGTCCGACGAGGCCATTTCAATACTGCTTGCAAGCAATAAAAGATTAGATATAATACCTTTGTTAGTAATAAAAATTGTTTTAGCGATAATAATTGGCGTAATTTTCAATCTTATTTTTACTAAAAAGAGAGAAGAGAGTTATGAGGAATTAAAACACGAAAGCGTATGCGCACACTGTCACGACGGGGTTGAAGAAGGAAAATACGCTTGGGTAAAAATGTATATCGGCGTACCGTTTTTTCATACTTTACAAACCTTTTTATACGTTTTTGCGGTAACTTTTATTTTTGGAATTTTCTTTAGCGAGCACGGGCTTATCGGCGAGGAAAAGTTTACAGAATTTCTTGCAAGTATAAAGTATGCCGAAAGTTTTATAACCTCTCTTATAGGTCTTATCCCTAACTGCGCGTCGTCAGCGATTATAACGGGCGCTTACGTAAACGGAGCAATTTCTTTCGGCGGTCTAATTGCGGGGCTCGTTTCCAATGCTGGAGTAGGTCTTGCCGTACTGTTTAAAAATACAAAAGAGGTAAAAAGAAACCTATTTATTTTAATAGTTTTATACCTTTTAGGCTCTTTATCGGGGCTTGCAATAACTGGGTTTTTAGGGCTTATTTAATATGGATAAAATAATTCAATTTATTACGGAAAAGGCGTTTAATGAAACTATAGCCCTACTTTTCTTTATTGGCGGAGTGATTTTAGGCGGAATTGCCGTTTACGTTATATATAGGCTTTTTGCTTTAAAAAAGAGAGAAAAGAAAAGTGCTAACGGGGTAAAGGACGTAACGCCTATAAAAAACGAGGCTATATCTTATTTTACTGCTTGCGACGAGGGTTTTAACGAGAAAAAACTGACCTCGCTTTTAACAGCGTCGTCAATAATTTTAAGTGAAATTCCTAAGGAATATAACAAAAATACCAAGTTAAGACGAATTCTAAACGCGGAAGACGTAAAATTTTTAGAAGAAGATTTAAAAATCTCTCTTGATTTTACGGTTTACGAGGCGATATATTTTTTAAGGGAGTTTTTAGAGGAATTACAAGCCGAAATACTTAAATTTTTAAATGCAAAGCCTGTAAAACTTGTTTACGGCGTGGGAAAAATCGTAAATGCTTTTACCGTAAAACAGGAAATTACAAAAAACGCAGAAGATTTAAAACTTTCGCAAGTAATTGAAATAATAAAAAGACTAAAGCCCGACCCGCAAAAAAAGAAGGGCGTAATAGGAAGCCTTGTCGGTAAGGCGTTAAATAAAATAAAGCCGATAGCGCTTGATAAAACCGTGGACGTTTTAGAGCCGTATTGCGTGGAAATTTTGGAGATTTTAGCCGATAAAATCAATCTTTTATACTCTGGCGGACTGCCATTTAACGGCGAAAACGCTCTCGTTTTAAAGGAGGGCGCATAAATGGTTTTAGGATGGATAAGTTCGGCTCTCGTCGGTGCGATTTTAGGCGGAATAATAACTTTGCTTTTTATAGTTAAGTCGCTGAGAAAGAAAATAAATCTACAAATCAGTAGCGACCGTCCGTTTAAGTTTTACGACGGAAACGTGAAAAAAGTAAACGCAATTATAAAATCCAAGCAAAAAGAATACGTAAAAGCCAATAAAGGCGTAATTTTTAGAACAGTTGCAGGCTTAAAAAAGAAAAAACGAAGTAAAAGTTTGGTTTTTGCTTATAAAGGACTTATAAACGAAGTTGCGACGGTGTTTAATCCCGAAAGTAAAAATCCAATGCTCGAATTTTCAGTAAAAGAGGCTTTTGAATTTGCAAATTCCGTTACGGTGCAAGTTGAAAAAGTGCTAAATGCGATAGATGTTTCACTTTTGAAAAATTGCGATATATCCGCAGTTTTCGGCATGGCGAAATTGGTCGTTGGCGTTACGGGCAATAAAATCGTAAAAACTGCGCTCGGCGTGAGCGGTAAAATAAGCCGACTTTTAAAAATTTTAAACCCGTTTTCATGGCTTAAAAGATTAATTCAAACTGCTTTTACGACCTTGCTTATAAGGGAGATTATTTTCGCTTCAATTGAGATAATCGCATGGACTTTTGCAGAGTTTTATTATCACTGCAATATAAAAAATCAAAACCAAAAAGAACTCCTTGAGGAGGTAGTATAAATGAAAGTAAAAATAAAGAAGTTGACCGATAGTGCGATTATTCCCACTTACGGAAGTAGCGGAAGCGCAGGCGGAGACCTTTACGCGTGCTTAGAAGAAGAGGTAACCGTAGCCCCAAATCAAACCGTTTTAATAGGTACCGGTCTTGCCGTGCAAATTCCCGACGGTTACGTAGGACTTGTATACGCCCGTAGCGGTCTTGCAACTAAAAGCGGACTTGCTCCTGCAAATAAAGTAGGGGTTATAGACAGCGATTACAGGGGAGAGATAAAAGTCGCTTTACATAATCACTCTTTAGAAATGCGCACGGTAAAAAGCGGGGATAGAATTGCGCAGATGGTAATAGCCCCCTATTTAAAAGTCGAATACGAACAAGTTTCGCAGTTGACCGACACCGAAAGGGGCGAGGGCGGGTTTGGCTCGACCGGAAAAAATTGACTGTAATTACTTAGTTTCCCCTTAATTTGACCTAAAAAATCTAATTTTACGAAAAAAATCATTATATTCTATAAAAATATATATAAAAATGCTTAATTTACATTGACAAAAAGCCGTGAAAAGTATAAAATATAAAATGATTATGTATAAGTGGGCTTGTCACTTAACGTGCTTTTCCACAAATAAGAACGATATTCGTAGGAGTTTAATCTATGAAAAGCAAAAAACATTTAGGACTTGTATCGGCTGTACTTGGAACTTGCCTTGCGGTAACTTCTTTTACGGCGGTTTCTGCTTTTGCAGACGATACTAACGAAACTACAACAACAATAGTTTATACGGGAAATACTAAGGAGAATAGAAACACTGACAGAGTGTTCTATCAAAACCCGATTAGCGAACATTTCACCGTAACTAAAAACGGTACTGCGTCAACTTTAGACACGAGCAAAATTGACGCTACGAAGGTAAAACTTCTTGATGCTGACGGAAACGACATTCCCGACACTGCCGGCGTTCAATTCAAATACGAGAAAGGTACGATAATGGTAAACAAAGCCGGTACGTACGTGCTTTCCGTTGACTTTACTGACGACTTGGCAAGCGTAGGCGAAGTTAAATCTTATATAGAAGTTGTTGACAAGGCAACTCTTTCGGTTTCGACTGACGCAACTAAACTTGGCGAATTTATGACGGAACTTAATAAGGAAGTCGAAAGGTTAAATAATCCTACTGGAGAGTCGGCTGATACTACTAAAGAAAAAGAGTTAGAAATTCCTGATGAAATTTGGAATCTTATAAACAGTAACGTTTACAGCGCAAAAGATAACGGACAAATTCTTGTTAAGGTTTACGTAGCGTCTGCAGGCGGTTCTTTCTCGGCAGTAAACAGTTCGTTCAAGGCTGAGATGCCTGACGTTAAACTTTCGGCGTCCGGAACTTACGAATTCTATTTTGAAGTTAAAGACCCTGACGGAAACGAAATCGTAAAGAAAAGCGATTACGTTCAAAAGACCGACGGTTGGTATAGTGTAACTACCGACGATAAGGGTACAGCTGACGAAAACGACGACGAAGAAGTTGAAACTTTAGTTCTTCCTATCTTCAAGTTCAATTATGCGAAAGAAGAAAAATTAGAAGTTAGCGTAAAAGGCGGTGGAGAAAACGGCGTTAAGGGTATCGTTGGTCAAGAATATACTTCAATAGAGATAACTTCTAACGGTACTGATAACGAAGTTTATTTGTATTATAGCGCAGATAACAAATCTTGGGCTAAGGCAACTGAAGAAGATGCAACTTACGGCACTCTTACGACGAGTTCAACGAGTTTTACTCCGCTTAAAAAAGGTTATTACAAGATAACTGTTCAAGCAAAGGGCGGTGCGGACGGATTTGCAACTGATAGCGACGAAAGTGACGTTATTTACGTTAATAGAGAAATTCAACCTCATAAACTTGTAAACGTTAAATTTAGAAACTTCATTAAGAACAACTGGTTATCGGTTGTATTCCTTGGAATAGCATTCCTTTGCGTAGTTGGTATTATCGTACTTGCTTTCTACAAGCCGAAGGATGCAAACGAAGTTAATAAATCAAAGAAAGCCGACAAAGTAGAAGACGACGTTGAAGTTGAAACCGCAGACCAAACCGAAGAGGTTGAAGTTGCCGATAACGAAGAAGTTGAAGAAACCGAAGAGGTTGAAACTTTAGAAGAAGCAGCGGAAGAGACTGCTGAAGAAGTTGAAGAGACTGAAGCGGTAGAAGAAACCGTTGAAGCAACTCCTGTTGAAACTGTTGAAGAAGTTAAAGTAGAGGAAACTCCTGCTGAAACTGTTGAAGAGGCTAAAGTTGAGGAAACCCCCGCTGAAACCGTTGAAGAAACTCCTGCTGAAGAAGTTAAAAACGACGGCGAAAACGCTTAATGATTAGCCAATACAAAAGATAAAATTTAAATGCACCTTAAAGATTTCTTTAAGGTGCATTTTGTTTAAGAGTTTTTAAAAATTATAGAGAACTGTGTGCCTTTTGATACTTGCGATTTTACTTTTAATTCAATATCCAACAGGTCGGCGATTTTCTTAACCATTGAAAGACCTAAGCCGTTACCTTGTGTAGAGCGGGATTTATCTCCGCGGAAATATTTATCATACATACGCTTTTGAGTTTGCTCGTCCATACCTATTCCGTGGTCGGTTACCGCTACGGTAGTATGTTTATCGGCTTTCTTAAGTGTAATTTCAATTTTTCCGCCGTCATTAGAATATTTAACTGCATTTTGAATTACGTTAAGCAGTAGCCTTGATAATAGTTCTTCGTTAGAGTGAATTTTGCACTCGTTAAAATCGGCAACAAATTCTAAGTTTTTTGCTTCCCACTCGTTTTGTAAGAGCAAAACAGTCTTTCTTATTTGCTCGGCTAAGTCGTAGGTCGTCTTTTCTATTTCAAATTTATTGTTAGACAGTCTGTCAAGCATAAGAGTGCTTGCCGTAAGGTCTATAAGTCTATTTGATTCGGCAACGATAATTGAAAGGTATTCCGCCTTTTCTTCCTCGGTTAAATCGCCGTTTTTAATGAGTTTTGCAAAACCCCTAATAGAAACTATCGGCGTTTTCAGTTCGTGAGAAAAATCGTTTATAAAATCGTCTTTTTCGGTTTGAGTCTGTTTCAACAGTTTCCCTATCTCTTTTAACCTTTCGCCAACGGTTTTATAATCTTGCGAAAGTTCGTCGAAAGACAAATCGTATTCGCCTTTTAAAAGTTTCTCGGTTGCGTTAATGATAATTTCGTTATCCGTCAATTTGTTTTGATACAGTTTATAAAACACCGTAAACCCTGCAAAAAAAGCGCACACTGCAACGAATAAAAGAAATAGATATCCGTAGTCGAGTTTTATATCTATTGCGCCCGAAAGAGTTGCCAAAAGTATAGGGATAATTGCAAAAGCGGTAGTGATTAAAACACAAATAAATGCCCGTATAAGTTCATTAATCGCCTTTTGGGGTTTTTTATTCTTTGGTTTATTGGCTTTACTCATTGGTTTTCACCGCCTTGTATCCAAGTCCTCTTACAGACTTGATTTCAATAGATGAAACGCCTTCGAGTTTTTCCCTTATTCTGTTTATATGCACGTTTAGGGTGTGGTCGTTTTTATCGCTTGTTCCCCAAATCTCTTCCATAAGTTCGTTACGGGTAAAGATTTTTCCCAACGAGGAGAGAAGTTTAAATAAAAGCAAAAATTCTTTTTGGGTAAGTTCGGCGTCTTTTCCCGAAACGGAAGCGGACATTTTAGTGTAATCGAGTTCAAGTTCCCCAAAAGTCATTTTTTGTTCGCTTGCGACTTTTGCCCTTCTAAGTAATGCTTTTATCCTTAAAATCAATTCTTCTTCGTCGACGGGTTTCGTCATATAGTCGTCAGCGCCGACCATAAATCCGTAATGCTTATCCGAGGGCGACTGTTTAGCCGTTACTATGATAATAGGAACGTCGGGACTAATGCGTCTTAAACTTTCGGTTAAGCGGAAACCGCTCATATCGGGGAGCATAATATCGGCTAAGACGAGGTCGGGTTTTTCGCGTTCAAAAAGTTCAAGTCCCTCGCTTGCCGTTTCTGCGGGGATAGGACGGTAACCGGCGTTTTTTAATACGACGGTCATAAGTTTTCTCGTGCCGAAATCGTCTTCTACGACTAAAACTGTAAACATATCTTTTCCCCCCTTTTGTAAGCGTTACAGTAATTATAACATATTTAGCAAAATTTAAAAAGGATTTTGCCGATATTTTGATAAACTTTTATAAAAAGTGATAGGTGTGTAAAAAGTTTGTTAAAATATAAAATTAGATTGTATTTAATTTACTTTAAATTAAAATAGTGATATATTTTTATTGGAGGGACAAAAAATGTTAGAATTGAAAAATATTGTAAAGGAGTACGTTACCGAAGACGAAAGGGTACAGGCGTTAAAGGGTGTAAGCCTTAAATTTAGAAAGTGCGAATTCGTTTCAATTTTAGGTCCGTCGGGATGCGGAAAGACGACGTTACTTAACATAGTCGGCGGTCTTGACAGATACGATTCGGGCGACCTCGTAATAAACGGTAAAAGTACGAAAGACTATACGGATAAAGATTGGGATACGTATAGAAATCACTCGGTAGGTTTCGTCTTTCAAAGTTACAACTTAATACCTCATCAAACGGTACTTCAAAACGTAGAACTTGCGCTCACACTTTCGGGCGTAGGCGCGGAAGAGCGAAAACAGAGGGCAATCGCAGTACTTGAAAAGGTAGGTCTTAAAAGCAAACTCAACAGTAAACCAAACCAACTCTCAGGCGGACAAATGCAAAGAGTTGCTATCGCAAGGGCGCTTATAAACGATCCCGAAATTCTCCTTGCCGACGAGCCTACGGGCGCGCTTGACAGTAAGACGAGCGTTCAAATAATGGATTTACTTAAAGAAATTTCCAACGACCGTCTTATAGTTATGGTTACTCATAACCCCGAAATCGCCGAAACTTATTCGTCGAGAATAATCCGTATGTTAGACGGCGAAATCGTTGAAGACCCTAATCCCGTTACCGACCAAGAATTTGAAGAAGAAAAGTCAATTCTTTCAAACGACCAGCGCACGAATAAAGGCAAGGGCAAAACTTCAATGTCTTTTAAAACTGCGCTTTCGCTGAGTTTAAAAAACTTGCTTACAAAAAAGACGAGAACTCTTCTCGTGTCTTTTGCGGGTAGTATAGGTATTATCGGTATTGCATTAATTTTATCGCTATCTTCGGGATTTCAAGCGTATATAAATAGGGTTCAAGAAGATACCCTTTCTAATTACCCAATACAAATAACTGCTACTACCCCCGATTATTCAGCAATATTAGACAATTTAAGTGGCGGTAGTTCAAAATTGGAGAAGTATCCTACCGATGGAAAAATTAACGCAAACCAAACGTTTACAAAACTTATGGAAGCGTATAACAGTTCGCAAGTATCTAATAATTTAGGAGAACTCAAAGAATTTTTAGATAAAGGTAATTACGATAAAGAAAAAATATCGGCAATACAGTACACGTACAATATAGATTTTGAAGTTCACGGAACCGATGTTTACGGCGAGGAAAAGCAACTGCTTATGGGCGCTTTTGATAAACTTATGAGTTTAAATCTTTCAGGCTCCGGCGGTGGCGGAGAAGACAAAGTAGGCGCGTTTGCGTCTTCGTTTATGAATATGGGCGCGTGGAGCGAGGCTATTGACAACGAAGTTCTTATAAAAAGTCAGTATGACCTCGTTGACGAGAGTATAAGCAAATGGGCTGATTTTTCTAATCCTGACGAAGTAATGCTCGTAGTTGATGCTTACAACCGTATTCCCGATTACGTTTTACCCGCTATTGGACTTATGGATGCTAATGAACTTGTTTATCCTATGATAGAGGCTTATGCGGTCAATATGGGACAAGGCGCTGACAGTTTCCTTCAATATATGAAAAACGTTTACGGAATTTACAAAGTTGAGCCGACAAACAAGCAATTCACCGTAAAAGACGTCGTAGGTAAAGAGTTTTATATAACTCTTCCTTATGAAAAATTTACAAGCAACGGACAGGGTGGATATAGCCCAAACGCTGATTACGTAAGTTCGAGAAAGGTTAAAATCGTAGGTGTTATAAGACAAAAAGAGACTGCTGCAAGCGGTGCGCTTAAAGGTACTTTAATCTATAATAAGGCTCTTACCGATTCACTTTTATATTCAATTAAAACGGCGGAAATTGTTACCGCGCAAATGGAAAACCCCGAAATAGACGTATTTACCGGCAAGGCGTATGAAAACGGAGCAAGTTATCATATTAACCTTACAACACTTGGTTACGTAGATAAAGAAAAGCCCGCGTCAATCAATATTTACTCTACAACTTTTGAAGATAAAGACTATATAGACGCACTTATTGACAATTACAACGAGGATAGAGAAGACGGAGAAAAAATAGTTTATAACGATTATTTAGGTACTATGATGGGCGGTATAACCGATATTATAGACGCTATATCTTACGTACTTATAGGTTTCGTTTCGGTTTCTCTTATCGTTTCATCCATAATGATAGGAGTCATAACCTACATTTCAGTACTTGAAAGGACTAAAGAAATAGGCGTGCTTAGGGCTCTTGGCGCATCAAAAAGAGACGTGTCAAGGGTGTTTAATGCTGAAACCGTAATAATTGGTTTTACCTCAGGCTTTTTAGGAATTATGGTAACGGTACTGCTTAATATTCCCATAAGTTTAATTATAAAGGCTTTAGCAGGAGTACCAAACGTAGCGCAACTGCCTTTATTAGGTGGATTAATTCTTATAGTAATTTCAATGGCGCTTACAGTTATTGCAGGACTTATTCCTTCACGTATAGCAAGTAAGAAAGATCCTGTAATTGCGTTGCGCACAGAATAGTTTTAATTTTAAAGGCTTATATACTTCGTTTACCTACGTTTACTGTTTCGCCCTCAAAACTTTGGTGACCAACAAGGTCTACCAAATCTTTTCGGGCTCACGAGCCTTGGTAAACTCGCATCTAAGCCTTTAAAACGGTGATTGAACAAGGTGGTATTCGGGTGGAGCGTCACGCTCCCGAGCCTTCTTTTGCTCGCATCTAAGTCTTTAAAACAAGTTTAAAAACTTTATAAATAGCGCAATACTGCGTTTCTAAAAGCGTTAGCGACTAGTGACCCCATCCGCTAACGCTTTTTGAGTCTTGTCTTGCTTGTTTCGTTTGAGTATTTTAGATAAACTATGAACTATGGCGGTAGCAATAAGGGTGGAGCGTCACGCTCCCTAAGCCTTTAAAACGTACTTGAACAAGGTGGCGTATGGATGCAACGTCACGTTGCTGACCGACAAGGTCTATCCCATCCGATATCATTTTACGAGCCTTGTCTTGCTTGTTTCTAACCCTTTAAAACGGTGATTGAACAAGGTGGTATTCGGGTGGAGCGTCACGCTCCCGAGCCTTGGTGTGCTCGCATCTAACCCTTTATTTAAAGGCTTATCTACATCGCAAAAGAGCGTTACTGCTTTAAAGTCTAAACCCCGATGACCAAAGAGGTCTATCGTGTCTTATCCTTTAAAGCGAGCCTTCTTTTGCTCGCATCTAAGCCTTTAAGACAAGTTTAAAAACTTTATAAATAGCGCAATACTGCGTTTCTAAAAGCGTTAGCGACTGGTGACCCCATCCGCTAACGCTTTTTGAGTCTTGTCTTGCTTGTTTCGTTTGAGTATTTTAGATAAACTATGAACTATGGTGGTAGCAATAAGGGTGGAGCGTCACGCTCCCTAAGCCTTTAAAACGTACTTGAACAAGGTGGCGTATGGATGCAACGTCACGTTGCAAAAAGGCTTTGCAAAATTTTGCAAAGCCTTTCGTTATTTTATCTTTTTAATTTCCGTTTGTTCGCCTTCTACTAATATTTCAAATTCTTGGTCGTGTTTTCCACTCCACGAAAGTATCTTAACCGATACTCCACCGTTTTTTATAAACCCTAATAAATTATTCGCTATTTGCTCGTTTCCGCACGCATAATAATTGGCAAATTCCCTATCGCTTTTTATCTCTTCCTTTATTATTTCGCGCGACCCACCAAAAAGCGGTTTCCCGTTTAAAAATATCTCAACTGCGCATAATTTATCAGTCAAATACTTCTCAGCGTGCATAACGCAATCGTCTTCGTTCCCGTATGCAAACCGCGCCGTTTGATAGGTGAACTCCATGCAAAACTCTTCGTCGTTAAAGGTCAACGCCATGTGATTGTCTGAATTTGAATTCTTTATCCCTATAAACTCCGTTCCGCGGTAATTGTATATCTCCGCTCCGTATTTTTTCAACTTTTCCGCTACGTATTGTAAACTCTCTCTCTTTTCCATATTACTATTGTATCATTTTATTCCCCAAAAGGCAATCGATAACCGATTGAAATAATTTTGTTAAAAATATTATATAATTTTGTTGACAAATTATTTAAACCGTGTTACAATTTTATCAAGAAAACACGAAAGAGGTATTATATGAAATCTGTATACAGTGTAATTTTAAGTGACGAACTTGTAAGACGGTTAGATGCGGTAGCCTATGAAAACGAGGTAAGCAGGTCGGTAATGCTTAATAAAATACTTGCCGATTATTTAATGGTAGAAACGCCCGACACGGTTATGGAAAACATATTTACGAGTATGGAGAATTTATTTGGAGCAGTTTCGGGAATGAGGTTTGTAAACCAAGCGTCGATATCAATGGCGTCGGTTATGAGCGCGTTAGATTATAGGTACAATCCTAAAATAAAGTATTCGGTAGAACTTTTCCCTGCGGGGGATTTAGGTCAACTTAAAATCTCTCTTCGTTCGCAAAATCCCGTGTTAATCGACTTATTGGAGGGTTTTTACTCTTTTTTCATCTCATTAGAGGAGAAATATATAGGCAAAAGGACGTACGGATACGGAGATAATAGGTTTGTGAGAATTTTATTAAGACCTAACGGGCTTTCTCCCAAAAAAATGGGCGAAGAAATAACCTCTTTCGTCGTATGTTTTGATAAACTTTTAAGGACTTTCTTTGCAAATTTAAGTGATATTGAATACGCAAAGAAAAGGGTAGAAAACGAATATCTTTTACAGTTAAAGAGTAAGGAGGTACTGCTTTGAGCGACAATAATTTTACAAATAAAAGTATCGAGGCTATAAATTCGGCTATGGCGCTTGCGAACGAATACGGAAACCCCGAGGTATCAACCGAGCATTTGCTATACTCGTTATTAAACGACGGAGAGGGGCTTATTCCCTCAATATGCGATAATTTAGGTGTTAATGCAAGAGAAGTTGCGGAAAACACCTTAAATTATATTAAAACTCTTCCTAAAGTTTCGGGTGGCGGTAACGGTTATACTTCGCGAAATTTAAATGAAGTTATCAATTTTGCTACGAATTTTGCAAAGGGGATGAAAGACGAATTCGTTTCGGTTGAACACCTTTTTATGGCTATAATTGAAAAAGCCGAGAGAAAGGTTAAGCAAATTTTAGACGGTAGCGGAATAACCAAAGACGGGTTTATGAAAGCCTTGGCAAAGGTAAGAGGGGGCGCGAGAGTTACCTCTAACACGCCCGAAGAAACCTACGACGTTTTAAACAAATACGGTTACGATTTAGTTGAAAGGGCAAAATCGGGAAAAATCGACCCCGTAATAGGCCGTGATGCGGAGATTAGAAACGTTATCCGCATACTTTCGAGAAAAACAAAAAACAACCCCGTATTAATAGGTGAGGCAGGAGTAGGAAAGACTGCCGTTGCCGAGGGGCTTGCAATAAGAATAATGAAAGGCGACGTCCCTGAAAATTTAAAGGATAGAAAACTTTTTTCGCTAGATTTAGGGGCATTAGTTGCCGGAGCAAAATACCGAGGCGAGTTTGAAGAAAGGTTAAAAGCCGTACTCAGCGAGATAAGAAAATCTAACGGCAATATTATCCTTTTCATAGACGAACTTCACACGATAGTCGGCGCTGGGAAAACCGACGGCGCAATGGATGCGGGAAATTTATTAAAGCCTATGCTTGCAAGGGGAGAACTTCACTGTATTGGCGCAACGACTTTAGACGAATACCGAAAGTATATAGAGAAAGACCCTGCGTTAGAGCGTAGATTTCAGCCCGTTATAATTAATCAGCCGACCGTCGAAGATACGGTGTCTATTTTAAGAGGATTAAAGGAAAGATACGAGGTGTTCCACGGTGTAAAAATTCAAGATAACGCGCTTATAGCCGCGTCTTTGCTTGCGGATAGGTATATTACCGATAGGTTTTTACCCGACAAAGCCATTGACCTTATAGACGAGGCTTGCGCTATGATAAAGACTGAAATGAATTCTATGCCGAGCGAAATGGAAGACGTTTCAAGAAAGATAATGAGGCTTGAAATTGAAGAAACTTCGCTTAAAAAAGAAACGGACGGACTATCGAAAGAAAGGCGTGAAAGCATAAAGAAAGAACTTGCCGATTTAAAGGAAAAGTACGATATAATGAACGCTAAATTGAAGGCTGAAAAAGACGAAATTTCAAGCGTTCAAAAACTAAGAGAGGAGTTAGAAAAAGTCAACGGGGAAATTGAGAGGGCGGAGAGAGAATACGACCTTGAAAAGGCGGCGAAACTTCGTTACGGCAAACTTCCCGAGATAAAAGATAAAATCGAAAATGCCGAAAAGGTAATGGGGCAAAGAGAAAACGGACTTCTTCACGACAAAGTGACCGAGGAAGAAGTGGCGAAAATTATATGCCGTTGGACGGGAATTCCCGTTTCAAAACTTATGGAAGGGGAGAGAGAAAAACTTCTAAAACTTGCCGACGTATTGCACGAAAGGGTAATAGGACAAGACGAGGCGGTTGAAAAAGTTACCGAGGCGATTTTGCGTTCAAGAGCGGGGATTGCCGACGTTAATCGACCTATAGGCTCGTTTTTATTCCTTGGACCTACCGGCGTCGGTAAAACGGAACTTGCAAAAACATTAGCAAAGACCTTATTTGACGACGAGAAAAATTTGGTTAGAATAGATATGAGCGAGTATATGGAAAAATTCTCCGTATCACGTCTTATAGGCGCGCCTCCGGGTTACGTGGGGTTTGAAGACGGCGGTCAACTTACCGAGGCGGTTAGAAGAAAACCCTATTCAGTAATCCTTTTCGACGAAATAGAAAAAGCCCACCCCGACGTGTTTAACGTTTTACTTCAAGTGTTAGACGACGGAAGAATTACCGATTCACAAGGCAGAACGGTTGATTTTAAAAACACGGTAATTATTCTCACTTCAAATTTAGGTTCGCCCGTAATACTTGACGGTATAGACAAAGAGGGGAATATTTCGCAAAGGGCAAGGGACGAGGTTAATGCGATTTTAAAGAGTTCGTTCCGTCCCGAGTTTTTAAACAGACTTGACGAGATAGTTTTCTATAAGCCGTTGACGGTAAAAGAGATTGGCGGAATAGTTGAATTGATGCTTAAATCTTTAAGAGAGAGATTGGAAGAAAAACGCATTACGCTTACCGTAACTGACAGCGCAAAGGAGTATATAGCAAAGACGGGTTACGATCCCGTTTACGGAGCAAGACCATTAAGAAGATTTATTCAAAGAACGGTTGAAACTGAGATTGCAAGGAAAATAATTGCAAATACCGTTTCTACGGGAGATAACGTAACCGTCGATTTTGACGGAGAAGGTCTTACGATAATTTAAATATCCAAAACCTACTGGTAACCGATTGTGCGCGCGCCCCTAAAAATTGTTTTTAGGGGCGCGCGTTTTAATAAAAGGCTCTAACACAGCCTAATAAAAATTTTACTATAACCTTGTTAAACAATTGTTGCTCTTAAAATTTTAATAATTAATTGACAACGCACGCGCGCGTTTGTTATTATATTGTATATTTATTAATATAATAGGAGTGCAACCATGGAAAAAGTTATTTATCCCAAGAAAATTATTGCAAGTAAAAACGTAAACGGGGTAGAGAATTTAAAGATAAAGAAACCTATGCAAATAGGTTTAATTGAACCTCAAGTTACCGAGATTTTAGAGGGCGGATATGTAATTTTAGATTTCGGCAAGGAACTTTGCGGTAGTCTTCGTATTTTAGCGCACGTTGGCAATGGGGACGGAAAGGTAAGAATTACTTACGGGGAATCCGTTTCGGAGGCTATGTCTAAGATAGGAGAAAAAGGCGCTACAAACGACCATGCAACGAGAGATTTTGAGGTGTATATTCCTAACTATTCGGATATGACCTTGATAAATTCGGGATTTAGGTTTGTAAAAATTGAAAGTTTAGGGAATTCGGTAATTAGAATTAAAAACGCAGTAGTAGTGCCTACTATTTACGAAAAGCCCTTCAAGGGAAAATTCGTGTGCGACGATAAAGTTATAAACAAAATTTTCGATACGGGTGCTTACACTTTGCGTTTATGTCTTCAAAACGGTATGATATGGGACGGAATTAAGCGTGACAGGTTGGTATGGATTGGCGATATAAACCCCGAAACTCTTTCGGCAAACTGCCTTTTCGGTAAATTACCGCACGTAGAAAATTCTCTCACGTTTGTAAAGGAGCAAACCCCCCTTCCTCAATGGATGAACGACTTTCCTACCTATTCGCTTTGGTGGATAATCAATTTGAGAGATTATTACCGCCAAAACCGTAATACGGAATATCTCAACGGGCAAAGAGAATACCTCTTAGGGCTTGTCAAGCAAATTTCAAACTTCGTTACAGCCGACGGAAAAACGACGTACGAATTTAACTTTATCGATTGGCCGACCCGTTATACAGCAGGAGACCCCGATTTAGATAAGCGAGACGACGAAATTGCAGGCACTCACGCATTAACCGTATACGCTATAAAATGCGCAAAGGAATTGTTCGAGGTTTTAGACGAGGATTACAGTCTTTGCGAAGATATCTTGTCAAGACTTTCAAAAAACAGTTTTATAGTTAAGAAATATAAACAGGTAGCAGGTATTAAAATAATAGCGGGAATAGGCGACGAAAATGACGCTAAACTAATTGTAAACGGCGGAGCAAAGGGAATGTCTACCTTTATGTCCTACTTTATTTTAAAGGGCGCAATAGAATACGGATACGAAAGGGAAAGTATCCAAATGCTAAAAGATTATTACGGAACAATGCTTTCTTTGGGTGCGACTTCTTTCTGGGAAGATTTTGATATTTCGTGGGCTGAAAACGCAGGTAGAATAGATAGAAAACCGGTAAAAGGCAAAAATGATGTTCACGCTGATTTTGGGGCGTTTTGTTATAAACAACTTCGCCACAGTTTATGTCACGGCTGGTCAAGCGGTGTAGTTCCGTTCTTGATGAATGAAGTTGCTGGCATCAAAGTTGTAAAAGCGGGCGCTAAAGAGATAAGTATTACACCCAAAATGGGAGATTTGAAATTTATTAAAGCGTCGTATCCTACGCCTTACGGTGTATTAAAAGTCGAGCATATTAAAAACGCCGACGGTACGATAACCACAAAAACCGTCGTTCCCGAGGGTGTAAAGATTGTAAAATAAATATAGCAAAAGTGGCGCTATAAGTTGATTAATTGGGGATAAAAGCGTTTTAAAATACAAAAGGGGATTATATGAAAGTAAAAAGCAGGAAAGTAGACGGCGATTATATTTTATCGTTGCCACGCGTAAAGCGCAAAAAAGCGCCTTACCCAAGTTTTATTTTTAGAACGCTGGTAAGGATTTTATCTATTGGCGAACTTAAAAAAGTGGACTTTTCTTATAAGCAAGAGAGAATGGATTTAATAGGTAAAAAGCAACCGATTTTAATTCTTATGAACCACTCTTCTTTCATAGACCTCAAAATTGCCTCGAAGATTTTTTACCCAAGGTGTTATAATATAATAGGAACTGCCGACGCTATGATTGGAAAAGAGTGGCTTATGCGCAGACTCGGAGTCGTGGCGACTAATAAATTCGTTCCCGATATTCCCCTCGTTTTAGAGTGTATGAAGATTGCGAAAAAGAAAAAACGCAGTATACTTCTCTATCCCGAGGCGGGCTATTCCTTTGACGGCACGGCAACGGCGTTACCTAAGAGTTTAGCCCCGTTTATAAAATCGCTTGGAATACCCGTCGTAACCGTAATAACTGACGGCGCATTTTTGTATGACCCTTTATATAACGAACTTAAAAAGAGAAAAGTAAAAGTTTCGGCAAAGGTAAAATGTCTTTTTACCGCCGAGGAGTTAAACGAAAAATCGGTTGAAGAAATTGAAACTGCCGTAAAGGGAGATTTTTCGTTTGACAATTTTAAAAATCAGTATTTAAACGGCGTAAAAATAACCGAACCCAACAGGGCGGACGGATTGCAAAGAGTTTTGTATAAGTGTCCTGCCTGCGGTGGGGAAGAAACTCAAGGAAAAGGCGAAAACTTAACTTGTCTTAAATGCGGAAAAACCTACCGTTTAGAAGAAAACGGTCAAATGAAAGCCTTAATAGGAGAAACCGAATTTCCGCATATTCCCGACTGGTATAATTGGGAAAGGGAAGAGGTCAAAAAGGAAATTTTAAGCGGAAATTATAACCTTGAAACAAAGGTGGATTACGGTGTAATATCGGGCTATAAGTCGTTTTTCGAGGTAGGAGAGGGTATTCTCACTCATAATAGCGACGGATTAAAGTTAGTAAGTTTAGACGGTAAAATTACCGCCTCGCAGTCGGCTAAAAACTCGTATAGCATAAACGCCGATTTTTATTGGTACGAGGGCGGAGATATAGTAAGTTTAGGTAATAGCGAAATACTTTACTACTGTTTTCCAAAAGAAAATATTCCGGTAGCCAAAATAAGACTTGCCGGCGAGGAAACGTATAAATTGCTAAAAAAGGAAGAGAAAAAATAGTTTTTATTCTTCCAAAGGAGTAGAAATGAACGAGTGGAAAATGCTATTAGATTTATTGCTTTCCGCAGTGCTTGGATTTGCAATAGGTTTTGAACGGAAAATACGTTCTAAAGAGGCGGGAATAAGAACTCATACGATAGTTTGCGTGGGCGCGTGTTTAATGATGCTTATATCGAGATACGGATTTGGCACACAACCTTCCGACGCGTCGAGAGTTGCCGCTCAAATAGTTTCGGGCATAAGTTTTTTAGGCGCAGGAATAATAGTTTACCGTAAGCACGAAGTAAAAGGACTTACTACCGCCGCAGGTGTGTGGACTACTGCCGCCGTTGGTATGGCGTGCGGAGCAAGACTTTACGTTTTAGCCTCGCTGTCGTGTCTTTTGCTTATATTGTTACAAATAATTTTTCATGCTCCCATCAAAATTTTCCGTCCAAAAAGATACTATATTTTAAGGATAGTTTTTGAGGAAACGGGAAGGGAGCGCGAGAAGATAAAAGAACTGTTTAAAGTAGACCATTACGTACATTTATTCGTTGAGCGAAAAGACGAAAAGTTGCTCTATAAGGCGACTATTAACACAGATAAGGAATTTTCGTCAGCAAAACTTGACGAGATTATGAAGTCAACTCCATACATATTATCGATAGAGCGTGGCGACGACAATTAAAGGAAAAAGCGCACTGCAATTTACTTTTTGTAAGTTTCGGCGCGTTTTTTATTTGCGCTAAAATTTTAAAATATCACTTGACTGGAATACTGAAATAGTATATAATAGACCCATCTTTATAAATTGTATACAAGAATACAATTTGCAAAGAACCCAATAATTCATTAAAGGAATTTTGAGATATGATAGTAAAAAGTTTAACTACCAATTTACTTGAGCAGTCACAGTATAAGTACGCGTTGCAAGACGTTCCCGAGGCAAATTTATACAAAGAGATATTCCCGTTTGACGAAATACCGAAAGTGGCGTTCAACCACAGAAGAGTGCCCATTTGTATGCCAAAAGATATTTGGATAACCGACACGACTTTCCGTGACGGGCAACAGTCGCGCGCGCCTTATACCCCCGAGCAAATCGTAAAGATTTATAAAATGCTTGCAAAACTCGGCGGAGAAAACGGCATTATTAGGCAAAGCGAATTTTTCGTGTATACAAAAAAAGATAGAGAAGCGCTTGAAAAATGTATGGCGCTCGGGTATAAATTCCCCGAAATTACCACATGGATTAGGGCAAAAAAAGAGGACTTTGCTCTCGTTCACGACCTTGGAATTAGAGAAACGGGAATACTCGTATCCTCATCGGATTATCATATTTTCAAAAAACTCGGTATGACGAGATCGCAGGCTCTTGACCACTATTTAGGTGTGGTAAAAGACGCCTTTAACGCTGGAATTAGTCCAAGATGCCATTTAGAGGACATAACGAGAGCAGATTTTTACGGATTTGTCGTTCCGTTTGTAAACGAACTTACCGAACTTTCCAAAGAGGCGAATATTCCCGTAAAAATCCGTATGTGCGATACTATGGGTTACGGCGTACCCTATCCGGGAGTTGCCCTTCCAAGGAGCGTACCGGGGATAGTTTACGGTTTGCATCACTATGCGTGCGTTCCGTCGGCAATGCTTGAGTGGCACGGTCATAACGATTTTTATAAAGGGGTTGTAAACGCTGCAAGCGCATGGCTTTACGGGGCGTCGGGAGTAAACTGTTCTTTACTTGGAATAGGAGAAAGAACGGGAAACGTGCCTTTAGAGGCAATGGTAATGGAATACGCGTCTTTAAGGGGAACTTTAGACGGAATGAATCCTACTGTAATTACCGAAATTGCCGAATATTTTAAAACTGAAATGGGTTACGAAATACCGCCTATGACGCCGTTCGTAGGGTCGAGTTTTAACGTTACGAAAGCAGGAATTCACGCTGACGGGCTTATGAAAGACGAGTCTATATATAATATTTTTGATACCGAAAAAATACTTGACAGACCTGCAGAAGTTGCTATTTCCAACACTTCGGGGCTTGCCGGTATAGCCTACTGGATAAACTGCCATTATAATATCAAGGAAGAAGAGAAGTTCACTAAAAAAGACGAAATAGTAATAAAGATGAAAGAGTTAATCGACGCTGAATACGTAGGAGGAAGAACGACCGTTATGAGCGACGGAGAACTTGAGGCTATGATTGAAAAACTTTCGGGCGGTAAACTTGGGAGGACGGAATAATGGTGTTAGTTGACAACCACGCAATTTCTTTGGAAGAACAAATATATATGCAACTTGAAGAGGAAATACTGTCGGGCAAACTAAAAACGGGCGAACAGTTAAGAGAGCAAGCATTATCCGTAAGACTTGGGGCAAGCAGAACGCCTATAAGAGGGGCGTTACATAGACTTGCCGAGGCAGGACTCGTGGAAATGAACGCAAATAGAGGGGTAACGGTTATAGGTGTAAGCCAAAACGACCTTATAGAAACTTATAGCGTTAGAAAGAGTTTAGAGGGGCTTGCGTCAAAACTTGCCTCGAAGAACATTTTAGAGCAAGATAAAAACGCCCTTAAAGAGTGTATCGAACTTGCGGAATTTTACATAAACAAAAAGGACGCCGAAAAACTCAGGGAACAAGATACGGCTTTTCATAAAATTATCTATAACGCGTCGGGAAATAAAGTTTTGTGCAAGATTTTAACCGATTTACATAAAAAAATTAAACTTTACAGAAAACTTTCGCTTTCCAATCCCGACAGAATTGAAGATTCGGTAAAAGAACACCGTGAAATTTTAAACGCAATATTAAGTGGTGACGGCGACCGAGCCGACCAACTTACCGCCCTTCATATTGAAAGGGCTATGAACAGTATAATAAACTTAAAATCTTTCGCAAACGGGCAAGAGTAAAGGAGAATGAAATGGGCTATACGGTAGCGCAAAAAATATTAAAAAGCCACCTCGTATCGGGCGAAATGAAGGTTGGCGAAGAGATAGGAATAAAAATCGACCAAACACTGACTCAAGACGCAACGGGGACTATGGCTTATCTTCAATTTGAGGCTATGGGCATAGAAAGGGTTAAAACTGAACTTTCAGTGGCGTATATTGACCATAATACCTTGCAAGCAGGCTTTGAAAATGCCGACGACCATAGGTATATTCAGTCGGTTGCTAAAAAGCACGGCTTGAGATTTTCCCGTCCCGGTAACGGAATTTGCCATCAAGTACACCTTGAAAGATTTGCAATTCCCGCTAAAACGCTTATAGGTTCGGACAGCCATACTCCAACTGCGGGCGGAATAGGAATGCTCGCTTTCGGCGCAGGCGGTTTAGATGTTGCGGTTGCTATGGGCGGTGGAACTTACTATATCACTACGCCAAAAATAATAAAGATTAATCTTACGGGACGACTTTCGGCTTACGTTAGCGCTAAAGACGTAATTTTAGAGGTTTTAAGGATGCTTTCGGTAAAAGGCGGAGTTGGAGCAATAATAGAATATGCGGGCGAGGGGGTAAAAACTTTAAGCGTACCGCAAAGGGCGACTATTACTAATATGGGGGCGGAACTTGGCGCAACGACGTCTATTTTCCCAGCCGACGAAGTTACGAGAGAGTTTTTAAAAGCGCAAGGAAGAGAGGACTGTTTCACTGAACTTTGCGCGGATGAAGACGCTTTGTACGACGCCGAATACAGTATAGATTTATGCTCGTTAAAACCGCTCGTTGCCTGTCCTCATTCTCCCGATAACGTTAAACCTATAAGCCAACTTATAGGTCAGCCCATAAACCAAGTATGCATAGGGTCTTGTACTAATTCTTCGCTTTTAGATATGCTTACGGTAGCCTCTATTTTAAAGGGTAAAACGGTGCATCCAAACGTGAGTTTATCAATTTCCGCAGGTTCAAAGCAAGTTTATACTATGCTTTCTCAGTGCGGAGCGCTAACCGACCTAATTTCGGCAGGAGCAAGAATTTTAGAATGTGCTTGCGGTCCTTGTATCGGTATGGGATTTTCTCCCAACTCAGGCGGTGTAAGTTTGCGTACTTTTAACCGTAATTTCCTCGCGAGGAGCGGAACTGCGGACGCAAAAGTGTATCTTGTTTCTCCCGAAGTGGCGGCGGTTTCGGCAATTACGGGAGTATTTACAGACCCAACGGAATTAGGGGACGCGCCAAATATTACCCTTCCCGAAAAATTCCTTATAAACGATAATCTTATAGAACTTCCGGCAAGCGAAGAAGAGGCAAAAGACGTAGAGGTTTTAAGAGGACCGAATATAAAGCCCATTCCGCGCGGACAAGTGCCTAACGAAAACCTTGAAAGCCAACTCGTTTTAAAGGTCGGCGACGATATAACTACCGACCACATAATGCCTGCGGGAACGAAAGTTCTTCCATACCGCTCGAACGTGCCTAAACTTGCAGAAGTCTGTTTTACGGTGTT
>SVIB01000056.1 GCA_015055505.1 Clostridiales bacterium | reverse complement strand
AAATATAGAACTCGTAAAAAATGGTTTAGTAGTTTTAACTTGGGGTAACGTAAGCGGTATAGACCGTGAAAAAAACCTTGTCGTAATAAAACCAAGCGGTGTAGATTATGACAAAATGACGGCTGATGATATGGTTGTTATTGACTTAGACGGCAACGTCGTTGAAGGTAAATACCGTCCGTCAAGCGACACGCCAACCCACTTATACCTTTACAAAAAATTCCAAGAAATCGGCGGTGTAGTCCATACTCACTCGACCAACGCCGTTTCGTTTGCGCAAGCAGGTAGAGATATAATTGCGTACGGAACTACGCACGCCGATGCATTTTACGGCGACGTTCCTTGCGCGCGCGCTTTAACTAAACAAGAAATCGAAAGTGAATACGAACTTAATACCGGAAAGGTTATAGTGGAAACCTTTGCAAATAAGGACTATAACGCAATACCGTCGGTTTTAGTTAAAAATCACGGTCCGTTTTCTTGGGGTAGTACGCCTGAAAAAGCAGTTCAAAACGCGATTACGCTTGAAGAAGTTGCAAAGATGGCAATGTATACCGAACTACTTAACGCAAAAGCCGAACGGGTAGACAAGTATTTGCTCGATAAACATTATTATAGAAAACACGGAAAAAACGCCTATTACGGTCAAAAGGAGACAAAATGAAAAAGATATATTTTATAACGGGAAGTCAAGACCTTTACGGTGACGAAACCTTAAAACAAGTTGCAATCGACAGTAAAGAAGTTGTTCAGTTTTTAGATGAGAAGATCAGCACGGTAGATATAGTATGGCAACCAACTGTAAGAAACAGCGAAGAAGCCGAAGACTGCTTAATTAAAGCGTCTGCGGACAAAGATTGCATAGCGGTTATAACTTGGATGCACACTTTTTCGCCTGCAAAAATGTGGATAAAAGGTTTGCAAAGATTAACGAAGCCACTTTTACACCTTCACACTCAGTATAATCGTGAACTTCCATATTCCAGCATTGATATGGATTTTATGAACTTAAATCAATCTGCGCACGGTGATAGGGAGTTCGGTTTTATCTGCACGAGACTTGGCATTAAACGCAAGGTAGTTGCAGGATATTATAAAAACGAAAAGGTGATAAAACGTATCTCTAACTTTGTAGACGTCGCTTTGGCAATGGATTTTTCGCATAACCTTAAAGTTGCTACCTTCGGTTTTAACATGCGTGACGTAGCGGTTACCGATGGTGATAGGGTTGAAAGTGAAATCCGTTACGGTTGGAACGTCAATTACTACGGAATAGGTGATTTGGTAACGCTCGTAAATAAAGTTACTGATGCTGAAGTTAAGGAAAAACTTGACGAATATAATGCAAAATACCAAATGAACACCGATAATTTGGACGCAGTAAAAGAACAGGCAAAGTATGAAATTGCGCTTGAAAAATTCTTATCTGAAAAGAAAATCGGTGCGTTTACCGACACTTTTGAAGACTTGCACGGCTTAAACCAATTACCTGGCCTTGCTGTTCAAAACCTTATGTCCAAAAACTACGGTTTTGGACCTGAGGGCGATTACAAGACTAGCGCATTAATGGCAGTATTATGCAAAATGTCGGAAAATAGGGAAGGCGCAACCGCTTTCTTGGAAGACTATACTTACGACCTTACCGAAGGCGAAGAATTAGAACTTGCTTCCCATATGCTTGAAGTAAGCCCCGTATTTGCTAAAAATCAACCGAAAATAGAAGTTCATCCTTTGGGCATAGGCGGTAAATCCGCTCCCGCACGTCTTGTGTTTGACGGCATTGAAGGAAAGGGTATAGCCGTATCAATGGTCGATATGGGTACGCATTTTAGATTGATTTGCGCAGACGTAGAACTCGTAAAGCAACCCAAGGAAATGCCTAAACTACCCGTAGCAAGGGTAATGTGGAAAATTCTACCCGAATTTTCTAACGGCGCAGAAAGATGGATATATGCAGGTGGCGCACACCACGCGGTTGTTTCTACTGCACTTACTAAAGAAGATATCGAACTCTTTGCACACCTTACTAATACCGAATTAGTTATTATAGACTAAATTATTTTTTGGACGGCTATGGAACGCGACTCGTCTAAACCTTTATTCTACGAAATGGTTAAAAACGCGTCCAAGGTTGCAGGTCCAAAAACGGTAGATAAACTTATCGAAGAAGGTACTTGACCGAAAAGTGTCGTACGGGCGACAAAATCAACATTGCGTTCTTCACAACCCTTTACCGTCAAAATATTATTTTTGAAAATATTAAAAAGATGGTTTAGGATTACCTTGAAATGTCGTACGTAAAATAACCTAAATACAAAAGCCAAGATTGAGAAAATTCAGTCTTGGCTTTAATCCTTTTATAATTCAAACTAGATAATTTAGGGGCAACCAAATAAATAAAGGCAATCCCAAAGGGTTGCCTTTATTTATTTGTATTGAGTACGACAAAGAGTATAGGGGATTTGAATTAGGAGAAAATTTGCTTGCAAATTTCCCGTAGGGTAAACAGTGGACACCCACTGTTTATCGGGAGGCTCGAGAGAAGCAAATCCCTTCCTTGCCGGATACGGCAAATCCCTCGCAAACTATCGTTTGCCTGCCCCTTACTAAGGGGCAGAAACCCCGCAACCAAGTGAGATACTGGAGAGCCACCTATGGCTTTGCAGTAGTTTTATTTTATTGACATTTTGTATGGGAAGTTATACAATATTAAAAAAGTTTTTAGAGGTTGAAAATGAAGGTTGTTGTCTTGCAACCTGCATATTTTGTTGGGGAAAATCCCGATGAAAAAATTGCAGAATTTTTAATGTATGAACTTGAAAATGCTACTAATAATTCAATAATAGTTTTACCAGAATATTCAAACGCAGGAGGCTTAAGCGACGTAAAACGAGAACTTAAAGCAATTTCTCGTGCAAAAACCATTTTAGAAAAGGCTAGAAAAGTTGCAAAAGAAAAATCTGCTTACGTTGCTATAAACGTTTTAGAAGATAGAGACGGCTCGATTAAAAACAGCACGTATTTATTCAACAAAAAAGGTGAAACGGCGTTTATTTACGATAAAATTCACCTACCACCGTCGGAAATAGATTTAGGTGTAAAACATGGAGACGGAGCCTGTTTTTGCGAAGTTGATGGAATTCGTTTTGGGTTTTTAACTTGTTACGACGTTTATTATAACGAGCAAATAGAATATTTGGCAATGCAAAAGCCTGATATTATACTAGTTCCTGGGTATCAGCGTGGAGAATCAACAGATATTATACGCGCTCAAACTAAGATGATTGCTTTTAGATGTAATTCTTACGTGTTAAAATCATCATATTCTAAAGTTTTTCAAAATACACTAAAAAAGAACTAGTATATAGCGTAAAAAAGGACGGAAAGGTATATACCTTTACAAACTTTGAAGAAGAATAAAAATATACAAGAATAAAAACCTCGCTTTAACAA
>SVIB01000025.1 GCA_015055505.1 Clostridiales bacterium | reverse complement strand
TCTTCAAAGCCGACTTTTAAAGGAGATTTTATGAAAAAATTTATCGCAATTTTAATTACAATTTGTATAACTATTATTCCCTTTTCGGCGTGCAATAATCAAACCGACGGTCTTACAAAAGTACGCCTTAACGAAGTAACTCACTCTATTTTTTACGCTCCGCTTTATATTGCTATTGAAAACGGATTTTTTAAAGCCGAAGGCTTAGACGTAGAACTTACGAACGGTGGCGGTGCCGATAAAACTATGACTGCTCTTTTATCAGGCGACGCCGATATTGGTCTTATGGGCGTTGAAGCGAGCGTTTACGTTTATCTTGAAGGTAAAAAGGACGTTCCTAAAATTATCGGTCAGTTGACAAAACGCGACGGCTCGTTCTTAGTTTCGAGAGTTGCCGAACCCGATTTTAAGTGGGAAAATCTTGAAAATAAAGAAATTATTGCCGGTAGAACGGGTGGCGTTCCCGCAATGACTTTTGAATACGTTGTAAACAAGCACGGACTTTTTAACGGTCAAAACGTAACTTTAAATAACGATATTGCTTTTAACCTTATGGGACCTTCGTTTGAAGGCGGTACGGGAGATTATACTACTCTTTTTGAACCCACCGCAAGCGAATACGAACGCGCCGGCAAAGGATTTATCGTGGCAAGCGTAGGCGAAGAAAGCGGAGAAATTCCGTATACTGCGTTTACCGCTCTTTCGGGCTATATTTCTAAAAACACGGAAATCGTTGAAAAATTTATTAGAGCGCTATACAAAGCAAAAAAATATATGGAGCAAACTGACGATACCGTACTTGCGGAAAGTTTACTTAAACAATTCCCCGACACGTCTTTAAATTCGGTTGCTACCGCGCTTGCAAGTTACAAAAGAATTGACGCTTGGACTACCAATATGGCTATGACCGAAACTGCGTTTAACAATTTGCAAGACGTAATGGAAAACGCAGGCGAACTTGAAAGACGTATCGACTACAAAGTTATAACCGACAACACTTACGCCGAAAAACTGTATGGAGAAGTTTACGGCTAACACAAAAAATACTAACGACGGAGGAAATTATGAACGAAATACTTTGTCTTGACAAAATATCCCTTACTTATCACACTAAGCAAGGAGAAATAACGGCATTAGGAAATATTACGTTTAACGTTTTCGAGGGTGAATTCGTTGCTATTATCGGTCCGTCAGGATGCGGAAAAACAAGTATTTTATCAATTATTGCAGGGCTGTTAAAACCAAGTAACGGAAAAGTTTTACTAAGAGGTAACGAGGTTTTAAACCCGTCGCCGTCAATCGGGTATATGCTACAAAAAGACCATCTATTCCCTTGGCGTACTATACAAAAAAACGCCCTTTTACCGCTTGAAATTAACAAGGCGGAAAATGACGGCGAAAAACGTGAAAAGGTCGAACTTTTACTCAAAAAATACGGTTTATGGCAATTTAGGAAGTCTTATCCAAATCAACTGTCCGGCGGAATGAGACAACGCGCCGCACTTATTAGAACGCTTGCCTCTTCCCCCGATATACTTCTTCTTGACGAACCTTTTTCCGCCCTCGATTATCAAACAAGGCTAAACGTTTGCGACGACGTTTATAAAATTATAAAAAGCGAAAAAAAGACGGCGCTACTCGTAACGCACGACATATCGGAAGCAATAGCGCTTGCCGACAGAATAATCGTGCTTACCGATAGACCGTCAAAAATACTCAATATTCACGATATTGATACCGATAAAACTCTTTCTCCTCTTCATAGAAGAGAAGATAAAGGCTTTTCAAAGTGGTTTGAAAGACTATGGAGGGAATTAAACAATGGAAAAAACGACTGAATTTTCAAGAGAACACCTCTTATTTTTAAGAAAGAAAAAACTTAACGCTCTTTTTATTAACGCAATGCGGTTTATTATTTTAGCCGTCTTTATTTTCCTTTGGGAAATACTCGCGCGGTATGAAATTATCGACAGTTTTTTAATGAGTAGCCCGTCAAGAGTATTTACAACCGTTAAAAATTTAATTATTACCGACAATTTGTGGATACACGTTATAACGACGTTAATTGAAACGGTTGCAGGCTTTATTATTGCAACCGCTCTTGGAACTTTTATAGCCTTAGCGCTTTGGTGGTCGCAAAATTTAAGAAAAATTGCCGAGCCTTATTTAATCGTATTAAACAGTTTACCTAAAATAGCCTTAGGACCAATTATAATAGTTTGGTTTGGTAGCGGAATGAAGTCAATTATTTTTATGGCAGTAATTATTACCCTTATCGTAACTATTATAACAATGCAAAACGCTTTTCTTTCAACCGACAAAGGGAAAATTATGCTATTAAAATCAATGGGCGCAAACAAATTACAAATACTTTTAAAGGCTGTAATCCCCTCGTCAATGAAAAGTTTTATTTCCTGCCTTAAAATAAACGTCGGCATGGCTTGGATTGGCTCAATTATGGGAGAATACTTAACCTCAAGACAAGGCATAGGATACTTAATCGTATACGGCGGTCAAGTATTTAAACTCGATTTAGTTATGGCAAGTACGGTTATTTTGTGCGCTTTAGCAGGCGGTATGTACGCACTCGTCGCTCTTTTAGAAAAGGTAATCGTAAAAGATAAGTAAACGATATTACACCATACCCAATAACGCCTAAAATTGGATAAAGTATTTGAACGATTGCTGAAAATCCCGCGTTTGAAACGGCTAAAGAAAGTAACAAAATTAAAATTTTTTGCCACAGTTTTAAATTTACACCACCGAATTCTATTGAAGTATATACTGAAGAAAATAAGGTCGTAATTATCGCAAAAAGCGTTATAATATCAATAATTATTAAAAGTTTTACGTCTTTTAAAAACATCTCTCTAAACGGCATATCAGCAAGTTTATCACTACTATATAACAAATTGCCAACGATAAAAATACAAAAGCACAGTATTAAAGATATTATAAACGAACTTAATATTTTAAACGGCGGAGATAATATTTCTCCGCTTTTTTTTATTATTTTAGAAGATAACAATAAATTAAAGCCAACGTAAATAAACGGAAGATATATTCCTCTCTTACTTTTTGGGGTAAAGTTAAGCGAAAGGTATTCAGTCTTTGAAAGGGTAAACGCTATCAAAACCGCTATTACTATAGGTATTAACACAAAGCAACATTTTTCAATTACACGAACCCCTTTTAAACTCGTAATAAATACCAAAATCACAGTAATTACCGATAATATTTTAACTTTTTCCGAAAGGCGGAAAATTCTTACGTATACCTCGTCTAACGCCGAAATCATACACCCGCTAATTATAATACTTGCTAATGCAACTACGACTTCAACGTGTTTTTTATACTTGCCGTAATCTATACTCATCATTAAATAGATGAATACCCAAAAACAAATAAACGCAAGGTATACACCGCTAACGGAAAAATCGTTGGCGAAAAATTCGTATATTTCTTTCCCAGTTATAAACCCCGCGCCAATAACACTGCCAATTACGGTAAAAACGGTTAAAAAACAGTTAAAAAAAGACTTACCCATATTTTAACTTATGAGTAAGTCTTTAAATTAATTACTTCTTAACTTTTTGAAGATTTTATCTTTTTGAAAATTTCTTCCGTCTTCATACTCTCCACCGAGAGCCTCTATTGCAAGTTTCATTTCTTTGTAATCAATATATGAAATCCCGTCTTTTTTTATTTGCTCGTAAAGGAGGGGTAACGCTCTATCGTCGCCGTATTTTGAAAGATAGGTTGCGTAAAGAGCAAGGTTGTCGGTATGCGTTAAAAACTCGTCGCAAAGAATTTCAAAAACCCTATCGTCAAACGAAACGCAAGATAATATTTCAACGAAATATTTAGCGCTCTTTTGGTTTTTGTCGTATACGGCTAAAATTTCTTCTTTTATCTCGTTTGCATTATCGGCAAGCGCTTCGGTAACCGCCTCAATTAAACTCTCTTTTGCTTTTCCCTCGCAAATTACGTCCACGTATTTTTTCAACGCAATTTTAGACCCCGACGCATTTAAAATATTGACTGCGTAAGTTGCAAGTTCGTCTAACTCGGTTGAAGAAACGAATTCAACGAGCAAAGCGTGAGAGTCTTCCCTCTTTTCCAACTCGTCGCAAAGATAATCTGACACGTGAGTACCGTTTTTAACGCAGTCCGCTAAACAATTTACAAGTTCTTCGCTACTCATCTCTTTGAAATATTCTTCGGGAGTTTTTCCGCCCAACTCGTCAAGTTTTGTCGAGCCGAATTCCCCGTATATTTCAGCGACCTTGCTTTCAAGTTCGTCCTCGGTATATTTCCCCATATTTTCAGCAATAAATTTCTTGAAATACTCTTCAAAAAGTTTATCAATATCAATCGTCATCTTTTATTTCCTCCGTGAGTTTTATTATTTGTACTACGTCTTTCTTTTTTACGTCGAAAAGCCTATATACTACGCTCGGCTCTTTAAAGGTATTCATTCCCGAATAAAAGTATATTGCGCAAGCAAGAGTCGCTACGTCCTTTATCTTATCAAGATTATTACAAGCATTAAGTTCCTTTTGCAGTTCAATCGCTCCAAGTTCTAAAAGGTGAAGTCTTTTACTTTCAAACAGTGAAAGTCTGCCGAAAGCGTAACTGTACGCCTTTTTAAAAAGCAACTCTTTTTGGTCGATAAACTCGGGACGAATTACTTTTATTATTCTAAAAATGTGTCCGTAAACGACTTTTAACTCTTTAAAAGAAGAATACTCGCAAAGAAGAGAAACCATTCTCATCTTCACCTCGTCTATTATGGACGGATTTACAAGTTGTTCGGCTAAATAGTTAATACACTCTTTATTTTCAGTCTTAGCAAAAATTACCGCTATTGCAATCTTAGAAGAATTTGAACCGCAAGTAAAACACCAATCGGCAACCTCTTTTAATCTCGATACCGGAAAATCGGCACTCGTCTTTTCGCCCTCTAAAATACTCTTTATAATACCGTTAATATTTTCAATTTCATCAGTTGGCAAATCAAATGCAATTTTAAAATTCTTGTATTTTACGTTACCTAAAACGGCTTGCTGACTTTGTCTTAAATAAAACAGCGCAATTGGACTAAAAGACAAAATATACGCCCTTTGGAAAAGGGTTTCAGCCTTTTCGTAATCTCCGTTATTATAGGTCAAAAACGCCTTTATAAAAGTTGTATTAACGTCAAACTTATCCTCTTTTAAAATATCGTCCGCCAGCAAATCTGCTTGCTCAAAAAGACAAAATTCGCAAAGCGCGGTAAGTTTTTTATACTTTTCTTCAACCGTTTCGGCTTTCAAATTAGAAAGTAAATCCAAAAGATTTTCAACGCCTTCGGTTTCGGTTACTACGAATAAATGAATTGCAAAAGTCAAAGAATTAACTGTAACGTATCCCGCTTTTATGCCCTCTTTAACGTCTTTAACGGCGTCGTCAATCTTCTCAATGCAAAAATTTGAAAACGCTCTTTCAGAAATAGCCTCGCCGTATAAAGGGCTTTTTGAAGAAACGGTATTTAACGAATTTATCGCCTCTTGATAGGAGCCGACTTTATTGTATTCTCTCGCCTTTTCAATTACGCCTTTGTCTATCTCTTCATCCGTTACGTCTTTTACGAGGTGAATATTAGGTTTCTCGTTTAAAAGTTCGTCACGAAACTCCTCTAAAACCTCTTCGTAAACTGACGGCTCACCGTTATCGTTTTTTATTTGTTCGCCGAAATAATATCCCGCAAGATTTTTATCTCCCGTAAAATAATAATTAGCGCCAAGACCGTTAAAACCGTCGCAATAATATTTTTTCTTTGATTTTAAAAGGTATTTAAACCAAAAACAAATTGCATTTTCGTAAAGTCC
The DNA here is from genome assembly GCA_015055505.1 of Clostridiales bacterium. Lineage (GTDB taxonomy): Bacteria > Bacillota > Clostridia > Christensenellales > Borkfalkiaceae > UBA10281. The sequence goes on along the minus strand of SVIB01000025.1, from coordinate 20,777 downwards.
AAGTTCGGTATAAATATCGGCGATATGCGCGTAAATATCGGCATAGTCGGTATTTTGCGAACTTTCAAAGAGCAAAGACGATAACGCCCCTACGTAATCTCCCTCGTCGCACTTTTTATTTGCCAATTCGTAAACGGTGTCGATACTCCTTTTAAATTCGACTATTTTTTCACTCATTATTCTTTCCAAACAACGCGTCTACGTCCTCTTTTAAGTAGACGTATTTTTTATCGCAAAAATGACAGCAAATTTCGATTTTTCCCTCTTTTTCAATAGTATCGTAAAGTTCTTTTTCGCCAAGAGTGATAATTACTCCGTCAATATAATCTTTCGAGCAGTTACAAATATATTCGGGATTATATTCGGTAAAAAGATATTCGGGGAAATATTTATCTATAATTCCCTTTGCACCAATTTCGCACACCATAGAACTTATTGCCGAAAATTCGGTCATAAGTTTTTCGGCTTTTACTATACTTTCTTCCGAGCAATTAGGCATTGGCTGAATAACTATTCCGCCTGCACCCATACATTTTTCGTCTTTGCCGATTAAAACGCCGAGAGCCATTGCCGTGGGCTGTTGTTCGCTATAAGCGTAATAGGCAGTAAAATCTTCGGCTATTTCACCGCTTACTAAATCGCATCTGCCAACGTAAGGCTCTTTAAGTCCTAAGTTTTTAACGACGGTAATATATCCTTGTTTTCCAACTATACCGCCTACGTCAAGTTTACCGTTTGCCTTTAACGGAAGGTCCGCATCGGGGTTAGACACAAGCCCTCTAACCCTCAGTCTTCCGTCTGCTGCCGTTACGATTTTACCGCCTGCGCCGTTTCCGTCAATAGTAATTGAAAGTCTTTCATTCTCGTTTTTTAACGCTGACGCCATAAACGCGGTAACCGTCAACGACCTGCCGAGCGCCGCAGCGCAAACGGGCGTTAATTTATGATATTCTATCGCCTTATTAACTATATCCGTAGTTTCAAGCACGGATAACGAAATTTCCCCGTCAAAAATTAAAGTTTTGTAAAGTTTTCCCATAATTATTTTTTTACCGCCACAAAGTTTACCCTATGTCCGTCTTCAGTCAACGGCGCGCCTAAATGTCCCGAAATTTCCACCACGTCAAAACCTGCATTATAAAGGGCGTTTTTTACCTCTTCAGTATTATGAATATACTGAACGTGACTTTCGTCGCTTCTTACGTACTTTTCTCCGTCTTTAGTGAAGAAAGTCAAATCCATTTTTACACTGTCACCTAAAAAGGTATTAAACCAAATATAGGTTATTTCATCCCTATCTTCGCAGTATAAATTATCTCCTAATATGTTTTTCAGTTTATACTCCGAAGATATATCAAAAATAAGCGCTCCGCCTTTTACGAGGTTAGACGCAAACCGCTTAAACGCCGATTGAAGTTGAGATTGAGATAGATAATTAATTCCGTCGTTTATTACGGTAATAAACCCAAGTTTCTCAAAAGATTTAAACTTTTTTATATCTTGATTTTGATAATCGACGGGCACTTTTTCCTTTATAGACAAAGATTGAGCCTCTAAAAGCATCTCTTGGCTTTGGTCAACACCGTAAATATCTATGCCCTGCCTTTTTAAATACCTCGTAAAATATCCGCTTCCGCACGCTAAGTCACACCCTTTTTTTATGGGAGCATACTCGTTTACTTTATTATAAACATACTGCGACCATTGTTCATAGTCGCAGGAAGTTATAAGTTTTTCGTAGTGCGGTGCGAGTGCTGAGTAAGCATTACTCTTCATCTTTACCGCTCTCCGTCTTTTCGTTTTGCGTTTCAGTTTCGGCTTTCATAAGGTCGTCGATAGTTTCAGGCTCTTTCTTATTAAGGTAATCGTCCTTATGGTCTTCTGCGTATTGGTCGCTATCTCTACGCATTGCTTCTTTGGTTTCTTCAAGTTTTTGAAGGTCTTTTCTACTGAAACTTGTAGGAAGTTCATAAAGTTCTACGTCGTAATCGGTAATAGGCTTGATGGGTTTAGCGGCAAGTTTAGATTTTTCAATAACGATAGCCTCACCGTCGTCTTCGTTTGCATTAGTCTTGTAAATACCTCTATTCTTCTTAGCACCCGGAACTTTATCGTTAATAAATTTATCAAATACCCAATGAGAATAGTTAGTCCAAATAAGCATAAAGAGAGAGAATCCCCAAATGACACAAAGGACAACGCCAAGCACGGAAAAGAGTTGGAATCCCATAAAAATAAGTAAGAACCAAACAGCCGCAAAAAGAACGAAGAAAATATTGGTAGGAATAAGCGCAATCGTTAAAATAAACGCATTCCTAATGAGATTTCTAAACTTTAAACGGTAGTTTATTCCCATAGTTATCATATATAAAACCATAATAGTAGCAACAGCCATAATAATATAGGTTATTACTTGAGCGCCAACCAATAACCAAGTCGATTGATCGTTTGAAGCAATCATTATTGACGCCATATTAATGGACAGTATAGAAAGCACTATAACGACCGTATATAATAAAAGCGAGAAAAATACGACGAAGTAGTTTTTCTTAACACCTTTAAAAAAGTCGGACGTTACCATTACGCCCTCTGCCCATACCATATTTCTCATAACGTAAAATCCGCCTGAGATTGCAACTGCTGCCACTGCAACGCCTAATATAATATATTTAAAAGTTTCAATATTAAGCGAAAGAGCAAGTTGAGATTCAAGTCCAGCGCTCGTAGGATAAACGGGATAACCTAAACCCATATTTTGAGTAAAGGGATAGGTTGCTACGTTTACAACTTTTTGCATATATCTAAGAAGTAAGAGCGCAAGCATTGGAAGCATAAATACTATCGTTAATAGGTTAAGCCCACAAAGTTTTCCTTTATTAGTCTTAAAAACGTCCCAACCAAGTTCCCATCTATTCGTGGGAAGGGTTGACATTGCGTAAGTTTCCGACCTTTCCGGACCCTCTATGAGCCTTGCCATAAAGCCTTTTTTAGCCATTTGTCACCTCTAAAAATTTTGTCGAGCGAAATTTTGCGTTTTATCGCTGACTACTACATAATTGCACATATTATATAATAAACTATTATATAAATATTTACAAACGATTTTCAATAAATTTTAAAAAAATCATATTTATTTCACAAAAAATAAGGAGATTACAATGAAAACACCTCTTTTTAAGGGAGTTGCAACCGCTCTTTACACTCCTTTTACACAAAACGGCGTTGACTTTGAAAGTTTAGAAAAGTTGATAGACCGACAACTAAACGCAAAAATTGACTGTTTGGTGTTGTTAGGAACGACTGGCGAAAGCCCGACGGTCACCGAAGAAGAACGGTTACAACTTATATCTTTTGCAGTTAAAAAAATCAAAGGAAAAGTTCCCCTTTTAGTAGGCACGGGATCAAACGACACTAAAAGGGCTATCGAACTAACCAAACAAGCAAAAAGTTTAAACGCTGACGGCGCGCTAATAGTTACACCATACTACAACAAATGCGAACAAGACGGACTTTACGCTCACTACGAGGCTATTTCAAATCAAACTTCTTTCCCTTTCGTTTTATATAACGTTCCAAGTAGAACTGGGGTAAATATTGAACCTAAAACACTTAACAAGTTGAAAAATTTAGAGTGTGTTTTGGGAATAAAAGAAGCGTCCAAAGACAAAAATCAAATAGAAGAGATTTTCAAAATTGCAAATAACGATATTGCTATATACTGCGGAAACGACGAATTAAATTTTGACTTTTTGCAACGTGGGTCAAGCGGTTTTATATCTGTTGCGTCAAACGTAATACCTTTAAAAATTAAAGATATATACGGCGATTTTATAAATAATTACGAGAACAAATCTTTTGAAAATCATATACGGCTCGACAAGTTTTACAGAGCGCTTTTTTCCAAGGTAAACCCCATACCTATTAAGGCTATGGCGCAAATTTTATACGGTGGAAACCGCTACGTGAGATTACCCCTCACTCCTGCTAATGAAGAAGATTTAATTTACTATAAAAATATTTTAGACGAGGTGATAAAATGATAAATTTAGCAATATGCGGTATAAACGGCACTATGGGAAAATACGTTTACGAACAAGCCGTAAAGCAAGGTGTAAACGTCGTATGCGGTATCGATAAAATCTCAGTTGGTACTGCCGAATGTCCAATATATAAAACTTTTGACGAAATAAAAGATTTCGTTGACGTAATTATAGATTTCTCTTCTCCCGACATAACGGACAGTCTATTAAGTTACGCAAAAGAAAATAACGTTGCCCTCGTAATAGCAACTACGGGGCATACTCCAACCCAAGAGCAAAAAATTTTAGAGTGTTCAAAATATATTCCCATTTTTAAATCGGCGAATACCTCAATAGGGGTTAATTTAGTATTGAAATTATGTAAAGAATCGGCTAAAGCGTTAGATACTTTTGACGTGGAAATAATAGACAAACACCACAAAAATAAAAAGGACTCCCCTTCAGGAACGAGTTTTATGATATTCAATGAAATTAATAAAGCCAAAAACTCCGAACTATCCCCTATACACGGTAGAAAAGGAAAGACGAAAAGAAAGCCTTGCGAAGTGGGAATTCACGCCGTAAGAGGCGGTACGACCGTCGGTACGCATGAAATTAATTTCTTTGGAGAGCATGAAAGCATTACGATAATTCATACTGCGCACTCTAAAGAACTGTTTGCAATAGGCGCGCTAAAAGCAGCCGAATTTATTAAAAACAACGAATGTAGAATGTATTCTATGGACGATATAATATAATAAGAAAAACCGCCTTGGTTATTGAAGTGAACCCAAAAAGTTGGACAAACTTTTTGGGTGCATATCAAAATCAAGGCGGTTTTTAAATTTATTTTTATTACTATACGTAAATTTTTTGCCCTACGTATATAACGTCCACTTTATTTTTTAACATTATATCAACTGCGTTAACGCAAAACTTTTCGGCTATACTTTCAACCGTATCACAAGGCATAACGGTATATTCTACCCCGTCTATTCTTTCAATAACGAGATATTCGCCTTTTGAAACATCTTCAGTTAGCCCATTTAAAGAAATAATCACTTCTTGCGTCGTATGAAAGCGCTCGGCAAGACTTTGCACGGTATCTTCTTTTTGGGCTATATATATAAAAGTTTTTTTATTGTCGTAAACTGAATTTAACTTAATTTTATTTATCATAGTTTTATTATATGAACAATAAATATTTAATATAACGCTTTTAGAGGTGATATTATAAAAAACGTATTTAATACCGTCGTATTAGTAACGGCATTTTCTATTGCCGAGAGGTTTTTAGGTTTTGTTTACCGTATATTTCTATCTCGAACCTTAGGGGCGGAAGGTCTTGGGCTTTACCAAATATCGCTATCCGTTTTAGGACTGTTTATGACCGTTACTTCTTCGGGAATTCCGGTTACTGTGTCGAGAATGATGATAAAATATAAAGCGGAAGGCTGTAGTGATAGGGCTCATAGCACGGTAACTGCGGGAATTTTGATTTCTATTGCACTTTGTATTCCTCTTACCCTTTTAGTCTTTTCAAAAAGCGGTCTTTTGAACCTACTGTTTTCAGACAGTAGGTGTTTACCGTTACTTATGATAATGATTCCGGGACTGATATTCACTTCGGTTTACGCAGTTATTCGAGGTACTTTTTGGGGCAATAAACAATTTCTACCGTACAGCCTAATAGAATTTTTTGAAGAGGCGGTAATGCTTATAGTCGGCATTATTTTAGTCAATTTCGCAACCGACACCTTAGACGGAGTGAACAAAGCCTCGTATGCCGTTTTAATTTCGTACCTATTTTCCTTTACAGTTTCTGTAATAGTCTTTTTTGCTAAAGGCGGAAGGCTAAAATCCCCGAATAAAGAATTTGCCCCTCTTCTTTCTTCGGCAACACCTATTACCGCAATGAGGACGGCAACTTCGCTAATTAATACCCTAATTGCCGTTTTATTGCCTGCAAGACTTATTTATTACGGAATATCGTCCGCTGATGCGGTAAGCCAATTCGGTACGGTTTTCGGTATGGCGTTTCCGCTGATTTTTATGCCGTCTACAATTATCGGCTCGCTCGCACTCGTATTAGTACCCGAACTGTCTACCGATTATTATTCTCACAACTTCCCCCATCTAAAATCAAATATAGAAAAGGCGCTTAAATTTTCTTGCTTAGTTGCCTGTATTATAATTCCCGTATTTCTCTCTTTTGGCGAACAAATCGGCGAATTCCTATATTCAAGCAAAGATGCGGGTAAATATATCGTAAAAGGCGCCATTATGATGCTACCAATGAGTTTAAGTATGATTTCGACGAGTATGTTAAACTCTTTAAACAAAGAAAAACGGACGCTCGCCTCGTATTTCGTTGGAGCATCCGTTATGATACTTTCAATAATATTTTTACCTGCAATTCTCGGCATAGACGCCTTAACCGTAGGTATGCTGTTAAATTTCACCTTAAGCGCAATAATAAATTTAATAATGCTATATAAAACAAGTCCCGAAAAAATTGAATTTTTAAAGTACCTTTTTGTTTCGGCTATGACGGTTATCCCAACCGCAACGTTTGGAGTTTTTCTAAAAAACCTACTGATTTTAAAGACTAATCTCACGGTTTCTACTATCGCAGGGGTTTTTGTTACCGCAGTTTTTTCATTTTTACTCTTTTGGATTTTCGGTCTTTTTGATTTTTTAGAATCAAAGATTAAGCCCTTTAAAAAAGGACATTCTCTTAAATACGGGGACGACGACAAAAACAAGCGCGTAATTAATAACGCTAACTAAAAGTTGACCTTTTAAAATATATCTTGAAAAAAGGTATTCAAAATAGGTTGACGAACTGAAACTAATCCAAAACGCAGTCGTATTAATACCCACTGAACATATTAAAAAAGTCAACACCGAAACCACGGTGATTTTTAAGTATAGAGAAAAGGTAGATTTACTTTTAAAACAGTGAAAAACGACACCCGATATAAACGCTACCGTGCCAACCGATATTCCCACCCAAGGGAAATAACCGTTACCGCCAGTATTGACGAAAAATCCCAACAAATCGCCCAAAAAACAACTAACAAAACCTGCGCCTGCGCCTAAAATTAATCCAATTAAAATAGACACCGCAAAGGTAAGCGACAGTTGAAAATCCGCCAGTTTGACAAATTCAAATACGATATTAAAAATTACCGCAATTGCAGTCATAATGGCAACGTAGGCAACCTTTCTCGACTTTTTAGCGTCAATTATCAAAGGCGACCATTCTAACTTTCTCAGCACCGAAAAAAAGTTAAATTTAGACATAAAAAAACCTCCCACTTTAAAAGTAGAGAGACCAAAACAAAACTAAGAACTTTTTGCATTGGATGCGCCAAAAAATCGCAAGGATAAACCTTTTCGTCCCCGTTCAACATCCCGTTACGAGGCACTTAACGCTTTTTGTACTACTCTGCTTTTCTATATAATATAACTTGCTGTCTTTTTTGTCAAGCGTATACATAAAAATATAATTTATAAAAAAAATAAAATTATGATTATTATTTTTATACGCTCGCTGGTTGCCTTTTCAGCATTACTCCTCGTGATGCGCCTTATGGGAAAAAGACAAATAGGCGAAATGCAACCATTTGAACTCGTTATAACTTTATTAATTTCCGAACTTGCGTGTATACCGCTAACCGACGTCTCTATACCGCTTATATACGGCATTTCGGCAATAGTTGCGATATTTATTCTCCATCAACTTCTTTCAGTCGTTCAACGGGCAAGCCAAACCGCAAAAAGAGTTTTAAGCGGTAAACCGTCGCTCGTTTTAAATAAAGACGGAGTTGATTTTTATGAACTTAGACAAAATAATATGGACGTAGAAGATTTAATTGAATCAATGCGCTCTGCAGGGTTTTATTCTCTTGACGACCTCGATTACGCCATATTTGAATCTAACGGTAAACTGTCAACCAAAGAAAAACAAAATTACGATAAGAAAAACTCCTCTCTTCCCGTACTCATTATAAGCGAAGGGCAAATAATAAATAAAAATTTAGCCATAACGGGGCTTACCTTGGAAACGGTATTAGATATTATTAAAAAGCACGGCGCAAAATCAATCAAACAAGTGGGAGTAATGACCGTAGACGGCAACGGACGGGTTTATTTTCAAAAACAGCGCGGTAAATACACCGTGTTTAATATCACACTTAAAGAGGGGGTACAATGGTAAAATCTATCTATTCGGTTATAATCGCCTTTTTAATTTTTGTTTTTATTGGAATTGGCGAACAAATCTATATGGAAAAAACCTTTGAAATCTTAGAAGAAAGTTATACTGCCGTATATGAAAAAATGCAAGATGAAACGGCTAATAGAAACGACGTTGAAAAGGTTAAAAATTTATGGCTTGAAAAGAAAAAATATCTACATTTTTTTATTCCTCATAACGATATAAAAGAAATGGATTTATGGCTTGCGGAAGCCGTCGCTTATTTTAATCTCGATAATTTAGAAGAGGCTATTTCTAAACTTGAAGTGGCAATTACTTTAACGAGGCAGTTGCCTAAAAACTACAAAATTTCAATAGAAAATATATTTTAAAGACTTCCCCCACAACTTTTTATGCGTTATAAAAGAGCAAAGAGCCACGAAAGTTTAATACACTTTCGTGGCTCTTTTAATATCTTTAGATTTTTTATTTCTTACCAAAGAGTTTTTGCATAAACGACGGCATTTCTTTTTTGCCTTCGTTTTTTTCGGGCTCGTTTCTTTCGGCGGTATACTTATTCATTATCATATTTTCGTCATGCTCGTAATCTTCCATTTTTCCAACTGAAGGAATAATATTTTGTTCCTTTTCAACGCTTATAGGAGCAGGATTTTCTTCCTCGAAAATATCGTAATAGATCTCGTTTTGCTGTTTTATACCGAAACGGTTGCCCCTTTGCTGGTCGTTATCGGTTTTAGCATTGTCTTTATTTGTAAAACCGGTAGCAATTACCGTTATTTCAATTTCTTCTTTAAGTTCTTCGTTTATATTTGCGCCAAAGATTATATTAGCCGAATAATCGACTACGCCCTGTACGATTTTTGCAGCCTCGTAAATTTGACCGAGAGTAATATCTCTTCCTCCGGTAACGTTTAATATAACCCCTCTTGCACCCTCGATTGTGGTTTCTAAAAGAGGACTTGAAACGGCTTTTCTAACAGCCTCTACAACTCTATCTTCGCCTTTTGCCCTACCTATACCCATGTGGGCAAGACCTTGATTTTGAATAATCGCTCTAACGTCCGCAAAGTCAAGATTTATAAGCGCGGGAGTTGAAATAAGGTCTGCTATACCGCAAATACCTTGACGGAGAGTATCGTCCGCATATTTTAACGCCTCAATCATTGATACGTTTTCAGGAAGAGCCTCTAAAAGTTTATCGTTAGGAATAACGACTATCGTATCTACGTATTTTTCAAGGTTTACGATACCTCTTCTCGCGTTCTCCTCTCTCTTTCTTCCCTCGAAAGCAAAGGGTTTAGTAACGACTGCCACGGTAACGCAACCCTTTTCTTTTGCTATTCTTGCAACTACGGGAGCAGCGCCAGTACCCGTTCCACCGCCCATACCTGCGGCGATAAATAAAAGGTTTACCCCTTCTAACGCCTTTTCAATTTCGGCTTTGCTCTCTTCCGCAGCCTTTTCGCCAACCTCAGGATCAGAGCCTGCACCAAGACCGCCGGTAAGGCTTTCGCCGATAACTATTCTGTTTTCGGGGTCTGCCTTAGATAACATAAGGGCTTGTTTGTCGGTATTTATAGCAACGAAATCGGCGCTTGAAATGTTCAAGTCTATCATTCTGTTTACGGCGTTATTTCCCGCACCGCCTACACCGATTACTTTTATTTTACAAATTCTTAAATCTTTATCAAGTATATCCATCATAGGTAATTCCTCCAAAATTAAAAAAGTTTAAATTTTTTGGCTTTATCCTTTAAGGCGTAATCCAAAAGGGCAAACTTAGACGACTCTCCCGCCCTTGAATAAAAGGGGACGTTTGGAGCAAGTATTTCTACGTTTTCGCCGAACCTTGCCAAAAGGTGTGATTTTATTCCACGAAGATATGAAATGCCACCGCCGGTTAAATACACGGTAGGCGCTTCACTGTAAATTTGCAAATTCTCTTCAATAAACTCGCTTATAAGACCGATAAAACCGTCTATACTTTCAATTATTTTCTCGTTTACTTGCTCGGTAGAAAATTCTCTTACCCCGTCAGCAGTAACGACCGTATAAACGCCGTTTGAGTTTCTTGAATAAGAAAGATTGATATCTCTTTTTAATATTTCCGCGCTTTCGGGGTCTAACCCAAATTCCTTTACTAAGACAAAGGTTAGCATACCACCGCCGAAATCTTCGGTTGTTTTTGCAATTATACCGTTACCCATGTGCACAGTAACGTCAGTCGTTATATACCCAACGTCCATTATTAGCGCAGGTATTTCCCTTTCGGTATAATTCAAAAGATAAAGTCCTTCGGCTTGTCCTTGATATACGAATTTAACCGAGTCTATCTTTTGCTGTAGTAAAATTTTTCTAATAACTTCGGTAAACGCCGTTTCACACAAAATATAAGTTATCGCACCGCCAAGCGTTGAAGAAACGACACCCAAGGGGTTTGCAACCCTTCTGCTGTCGTCAAGAGCGAAAAAGGTTTCACTTCTTCCAATTACTTCATACCCTTCGGTTTCTATTAAAGCCTGTCCTTTATCAAACAACGCGTCAACGTCTTTTTGCCTTATCTTTTTGGCTTTACCAAAAGAAATTCTGTATCTCTTATTTTCAAGACGGACAAATGCGCCCGAAGCTCCTACGTAAATTTCAGTTAAAGGCTTTTTTAGTTTACCGTTTACCTCTTCAACGACCTCTTTTATTGCCGTTTGCAAACTTTCTTCACTAAAAAACTGTCCCTCGGAAAAACCTTCGTATTTCCGCTCCGCCCTCGCTTTAAGGGAGAAGGAATTATTAACCCCTCTTTCGCCGACTATTAAAGTTATGTTTAAAGACCCTACGTCCAATACCGCAACGCTTTTCATTATCGCGACGCTCTCCCCTTTAAAATATTTTTAATATTTTAATTTTATCATATATTGCGCTTATTGTCAATAATATTAGTCGGCTGTATGATAAATAGTTATCGCTCCGTCAGTTTTTGTAAAGACCAAAACCGAACCCGACCTTTGCTCTTTTTCGCTTAAAGAAAGATAATAATTTTCAACTTCGCCAACTTTTGCGACTAACGCCTGCTCTTCACGTCTAACTTGCTCTTCGCCAAGAGTTGGATTAGACGGAGCAAAACGAAATTCAACCGTAACTCCCGTTTTAGTATTAAAAATTATCCTATTTTCTTTTCCCTTTACGGTAACTCCGTCCATCATATTAAGCCCGTCGGTAAAACCTGCGAAAATGGTAGTCATATACCCAACGAGTCTATCGTTTTCGTAACCTATTTTACTTCCCTCTTTCAAAGTACTTTGATCAAGGTCGATTCCGTTCAAACTCATTTTAATTATTTTCTCGCCAATTAAACTTTCGTCGGTTTCGCGCCTTAATAAAACGTATTCGCTATCGGTTATATAGCAAGTTGAGTCGTCTGAAACGAGCGCAAATCTTTCAATTCTCCTCTCAACCGAAACTTCTATTCGGTCAGGAAAAACTTTTTTCACTTTATTCACTTTTATATACGGGTTTTCAGCGAGTTTTTTTTCAATCTCTTCAACGTTTATCGCGAAGAAAGATTTACCGCCGTAATTTTCTTCCAAAACACCGTTTGCATAATCGTAAGTCGCTTTTTCTTCAGTAGTTATAGCGACAACTGAAACGCTTAAGTGTCTTACCGTAAAAAGCCATACGAAAGATAAAACCGTGGCAAGCACGAAAACCGCTATTGTGCTAGCAATTATTATTCCTTTGTGTTTCATATTTTCTCCGTTTTAATATCTTTCACGCCTTATTTTTGCGCCTAAACGAGTTAATTTTTCTTCGAGTTTATAGTATCCCCTATCGATATGTCCCACGTTTTTAACTTGGGTTTCTCCGTCGGCTACAAGCCCTGCGATAACTAAAGACGCACCGCCTCTTAAATCCCCTGCGACGACGCTTTCTCCGTGAAGATTTCCACCCTCTACAAGACACAAGTTTTTATACAAATCAATATTTGCTCCCATTAATTGCAGTTGTTCCGTATATGAAAACCTTTCGGGAAAAACTTTTTCTTCTACTGCAGTCAGTCCCGTATGCGCACATGCGCACGCGACGAGTTGAGGTTGTAAATCGGTAGGAAAATCGGGGTATGGACCAGTTACGACTTTACCAAAGCCCAAACTCCGCCTTTTAAACTCTATATTATATATATTACCATTATTATTATATATTTTGCAAGCGTTATTTTCAAAAATTTTCATAAGAGAATAAGAATTTTTTACCATTTCGCCGTCAAATTCCAATTCTCCGCCAACCGCTGAGGCGGACAGTAAAAGAGTACCTACTTCTATCCTATCAATAGACGGCGTAAAACTTACTTTTTTAGAAGAAAGTTTATCAACTCCCTCAATTTCAATTACGTCCTTTCCTGCCCCGCTGATTTTTGCGCCACGCATATTTAAATAGTTTTGTAAATCTACTATTTCAGGCTCTTTAGCGCAGTTTTTTATGACCGTTTTCCCCTTTAGTTTTACGGCTGACATAATTAAGTTTTCGGTTGCGCCAACGCTTGGAAATCTAAGAGTAACCGTTTGACTTTTTAAGTTTTTACCGTTAAAAACCAATTCGTCGCTACAAGTAACGGTTGCCCCCATACAGCGCAATCCGTCTATATGTATATCGACGGGTCTTTCGCCTATTTTACACCCGCCGGGGAATTGCATAAGCGCATACCCGAAACGGCTTAAAAGAGCGCCCACGATAAAAAGTGACGCTCGTATTTCACCCGTTAAATCTGTGGGTAATTCCCAAGAAAAGACGTCCGTCGTATCAAGAATTAATTTATCGCCCGAAAACTCGGCTTTTCCGCCTATTTTTCTCAGTATTTCGCACATTATTATGACGTCTTTTATTTTGGGACAGTTTTCAATTTCAGTAACGCCCTCACATATAATACTTGCCGCTATAAGTGGTAGAATCGAGTTTTTTGCAGAATTTGCGGTAAGTTTTCCGTATAATTTATTTCCACCGCTAATAACGAACTTTTCCATAATTTTCTCCGTACATAACAAGATATGCCGTCAAATTAGAAAAAGTTAATTTTTACCCCCTTTAGATACGTTAAACAAAATACCGAAAGAAAACAAAAAGACTATAAGCGAAGTATTCCCAGCCGAAACTAAAGGCAAAGGAAGTCCGGTAGGCGGAATACTTCCCGTTACGACTAAGGCGTTAATTACCGATTGAATACCAAATATGCAAGATATACCAATAGCAAGCAAAAACCCAAAATAATCCTTGCTTTTTAGAGCAATTTTAATACCTCTTACTACTATAAAAAATATTAGCGCAAACAATAGTGCCAACCCGATAAAGCCAACCTCTTCTCCAATTACCGCCAAAATAAAATCGCTTTCCGAAAAGGGTAAAAACCTGAATTTTTGTCTTGAATTAAACAGTCCCACGCCAAACCAACCGCCCGAGCCTAACGCATATAACGACTGTAAAAGTTGATACCCTTCTCCTTTTGGCGACGCCCATGGATTTAAAAAAGCGGAGAGCCTGTTAAGTCTGTACGGTTCTGCAATAATAAGTAGGGGTACGCAAAGCGCAATCGGGGTTAAAATCAATATAAAATGCGAAATTTTCATTCCCGACGCAAATAAAAGCGCAAGCATTAAAAGTCCAAAACATACGGTTATAGACATATTCGGCTCTAAAATAATACAAACGCAAATTATACCGCCTGCGCCTATTACCGGTAAAGTTTTTAAAAAACTTTTTGCTCTCGTCGGGTCTTTAGCAAAATACGAGGCTACGAATATAACGAAACATATTTTTGCAATTTCCGAAGGCTGAACGGTTATTCCGCCGAGTTTTATCCACCTCGTTGCGCCGTAATTTTCATAGCCCAACGGAGTAAACACGGTTAAAAGCAATATTATTGCGACAATTAGCGCCACTACTCCCGTCTTTTGCAACCTTTTATAATTGAAATTCGCCCCAAAAATCAATGCGCAAAAGCCTATTAATAGTCCCACTAAATGTTTTCCAGCAAAATAAAAACTGTTATTAAAGGTCGTTTCCGCCGAATATTTACTTGCCGAATAAACAAATATTAGACCTACAATCGAAAGGGCTATTACCAAAAAGAGGAGAAGATAATCTCCCCTCCTCTCGTTCTTATTTTTAATTTGAGCAATTCTTTGGCGTATAACGGTATCACTCATAGATATTCTCCACGTAATCTATAAACCTCTCTCCCCTTTCTTCAAAATCGTTAAATCTGTCAAAACTACTGCAAGCAGGACTTAAAAGCACGCAGTCACCCTCTTTAGCAATTATCGTAGCAAGACGTAAAGCGACGTAAAAATCTTCAACTACTGAAATATTTGCATATCCCGTTTGTTTTGCGCTATCTAAAAGCCTATATCGGCTTTCACCCGTCGCTATAACGCTTTTTACTTTACCCGTCTTTATCTTTTCAAAAAGTCTAATAAAATCTAAGCCTTTGTCTTTACCTCCAAGAATCAACACTGTAGGTTTAGACATTGCGTCTATGGCTTTTTCAGTTGCGTCGGCGTTAGTTGCCTTAGAGTCGTTATAATAGTCTACTCCGTAAGCGGTACGCACGAATTGAATTCTATGCCTAACCCCCTTAAAAGTCTTAGCCCTTTCGTATATAGCCTCGTCGGTAACCCCCATAATCTTTGCAACGCAAAGCGAGGCAAGAAAATTGAGAGTATTATGTTCACCGCTGATTGGCAATTCGTCAAGCGAAAGCACGTATTTCCCCTTATAAAAAACCTTTCCGTTTTCAAGATACGCACCGTTGACTTGAGTTTTAGTAGAAAAAAATACTACTTTTGCCCTCGTCTTTTCAGCCATTTTTACCACTTGCGCATCGTCGTAAGACAAAACGGCGTATTCGCTTTCTCTCAAGTTCATAAGTATTTTACTCTTTATAAATACGTAGTTTTCCATATTATAGTGTCTTGACAAATGGTCGGGGGTAATATTCGTAATAACGGCAACGTGCGGAGTAAACGAACTTACCGTTTCAAGTTGAAAACTTGAAGTTTCAAGCGTAACTACGGAGTTTTCGGTCAATTTTTCAACTACCGAAGAAAGGGGCGTGCCTATATTTCCGCAAAGACAACTGTCGGTATCACCGCCTTTAAGTAACACGTCTATCATAGTGCAAGTAGTCGTCTTGCCGTTTGTACCCGTTACCGCAATTATTGGAGAAGGACAAAAATAAGATGCAAGTTCAATTTCGCCTATTATCCTCTTTTTCAACTTTTTAGCCTTTATTGGAATATCGTGGTCTATTGCAACCCCCGGACTTAAAACAACTACGTCGACTTCGGGGAGTAAATCAAACACTTCGTCTTTTTTTACCCATACAGCGCCTTTTTCTTGCAGACTTTTACACTCGTCTACGATTTTTGCGCTCTCGTAATCGTCGTAGATATAACATTTAGCACCCTTTGAAAGCAGTAAATTGGTTGCACTTATACCGCTTTTTGATATTCCAACTACCAAAAACTTATCTCGCTTTAAAAACATTCTCTACCACCTATAAATAAGAAATAATACTAATAAGGGCAAAAAAGAGAGTTACTAATTTATAGCCTATTGCAATTTTGCTTTCTTCATAACCTTTATGCTGGAAATGGTGATGAAGAGGAGCCATTAAAAACACTCTCTTTCCCGTCCTTTTAAAATATATGACTTGAATTATGACGGATATGCTTGATAGGACGAAAGTTATTCCAATTATTGGAATAAAAAGTATATTTCCAGTTACGATTGCCGTAATTGCAACGAATCCGCCAAGCGAAAGCGAGCCCGTGTCCCCCATAAAAACGGTTGCCTTATGGGTATTAAAAAGCAAAAAGCCGAGCGTTGCTCCCGAAAGGCAAAATAAAAGCACGGCAACGTTATTGTATTCGTTTGCATTGGCGTAAATTAGCGAATCGTTATTAATTTGTAACGCTATAATAACTGCAATCGCAAGAAAATAAATATACGAAACTCCACCCGCTAAACCGTCTAATCCGTCGGTTAAATTTACGCTGTTAGTACTTGCTAAAAAGATAAATACGCAAAGCGGAACGAACCACCACCCCAAGTCTACGACTTCGCTTAAAAACGGCAAATGTATTTTCGTCAAACCTTTAGAAAGAGAAAAAAAGGAAATAATAAGCGCTATTGCAAGTTCAAAAAGCGTCTTTTGAATAGCGCTTAACCCCTCGTTCCTCTTTAATTTGATTTTTAAAAAATCGTCTAAAAACCCAACGACCATGTAACTAACGCCGACTGCAATACAAACGAGCGACAAATATGCGTCCTTGCCCGAAAAAAGACAAAAACCGATAATTGTCGCTACGATAAATACTACTCCGCCCATAGTAGGCGTTCCGCTTTTATAATTGTGTTCCGTTACGTAATTTAAAATATTTTGCCCGATTTTAAGTTTTCTTAGTAGCGGTATAACGATAAAACCAATCCCTATTGACAAAACCAAGCAAAATAAAAACGCGCCAACAAAAGTTCTCAATAAACCCCGTCTCCTTGTTTGTAAGCAATATACTCGTTTACCGTTTTCTTGTCCGAAAAATATCTCTTTTCTCCCATAATTTCTTGATACTTTTCAGCACCTTTTCCGCAAAGAACTAAAACGTCCCCGCTTTTTAATTTTTCCAAAGCGTATATAATTGCCGACTTTCTATCGCTCACGGTTATGTATTTACTGGTAACTTTTTTAAGTCCGTCCTCAATCTCGCGAATTATTTGACAACAGTCCTCGTATCTTGGATTATCGGTAGTAATAACGGTAAAATCAGCAATAGCACCTGAAATACTGCCCATTACGGGGCGTTTTTGCTTTTCCCTATTTCCACCGCAACCGAATAGACATATAAGTTTTCCGTCGCATATTTTTCTCATTGCCGACAGCGTTCTCTTTAGCCCGTCGGGAGTATGCGCGTAGTCTAAAAATATTTTACCGCCGTTATATTCCCCAATAGGCTCTGACCTACCCGAAATTGGTTTTAATCTTCTAAGAGCAAGAGAAATTACGTGCATTTTAACCCCAAAAGTAGCCGCGCAAGCGCATGCGCCAAGCAAATTATAGACGTTATAAAGACCGAAAAGACCGCAATCAATGCCGTATATTAGGTCGAAAAGATTTATTACGAAATTCACGCCGTTATTATTTTCAACTATATCTATTGCAAATACGTCGGCAGGGTTTTCAATACCGTAAGTAATAAGATTTCCGCTCTTTTCTCTTATAATCTCCCTTCCTACTTTATCGTCGCTGTTTACTATCATATAACGGCAATTTTCAAAAGAAAATATACTCTTTTTTACTGCCGAATACCTTTCCATATCCTCAAAATAGTCTAAGTGGTCTTCCGTACAGTTAGTATATATCAGCGCATCGAAATAAATGCCGTCGCACCGTTTTTGGTCTATTGCGTGAGCGGAAATTTCCATTATTAAAATATCGACTTTCGCCTTTACCATATCGCTTATAAGCCTAAATAAGTCAACTGCGCCAAGGGTTGTAAGCGAACTCTCGAAAATTTTTCCGCCGTAATACGTGCCTATAGTTCCAGTTACGCCAACTTTAAAACCGCTTGCAGTAAAAATCGACGACAGTATATGGCACGTAGAAGTCTTTCCGTTCGTTCCTACCACGCCTATAATCCTTAAATCTTCCTGTGGATTCCCGTAAAATTCACGAGCGCAAAGAGCAAGTTCTTTTCTTACGTCTTTAACAATAATTTGACATAGCGAAGTATCTAATTTTTGCTCGCTCACAATAACCGCTCCGCCTAAAAGTTCTACTTCTTTTACGTAGTTTCTACCGTCGTTATTATTCCCTTTTACGGCGAAAAATACACCGCCTTTAACGACCTTTAGAGAAAGGTCTGTGATTGCAGTTATCTCGGTTGGTACTTCTCCAACCGTTTCAACGATTTCCATTTTGTCTAATAGCAATTTAAAAAGCATTTTTACCTCTTATTTTAGCAGTATTACAACCCATTACCGTAAAAAGAGGTTGTAACGTAGCCTTTTATAAATTTTTACAATTAATTATATTTTCAAAAATCTCTCTAACTATAGGAGCGGCAACGGTCGAGCCGTATTGACCGCCAATCGGTTCGTCAACTATAGCAAGCGCTAAATATTTTGGATTGTCCGAAGGGAAAAAACCTACGAAACTCATTACGTATTTACCTTGAGATATTACACCGTTTTCATATTTTTGAGCAGTTCCCGTCTTTCCGCCAACTTTTGCCCCCTCGATAAACGCTTGCTTTCCGCTACCGTTTTCAACTACACCCTCTAAATATCCTGCAAGGATTTTAGACGCTTGATTAGATATAACTCTTCTTTTTTGCTTAGGATTTATTATTTCTGCAATATTTCCGTATTCGTCGTAAATTTCGCTTACGAAATAGGGCTCGTAATATATTCCGCCGTTTATTGCGGAGGCAGTTGCGGACGCTAACTGTAAGGGAGTAACCGCTATCGTTTGACCGAAACTAATTCTTGCCAAATCCCCGTCGGTTACTGCGCTTTCGGGAACGACCATTCCAAGCGCCTCGCCTTGAAAGTCTACGCCGGTCACCTTTCCGTACCCAAACGCCTCGATATAATCGTACATTTTTTCTTTTCCTAAAGACATGGCTATATCAACGAAACACGGGTTGCAACTGTTATTTAAAGCCATTGCAAGATTTTCATTTGCATGTTTTCCGTTTGCGTGCGTACTCCAACATTTTATTTGTTTTCCTCCAACCGACCTAAATCTTGACGAATTAAAAACGTGGTCGGGAGAAAATGCGTTTGGGTTTCCTTGCAAATACTCTTCTATATTAGCGGCGGCGGTCAACACTTTAAATGTAGACCCCGGTTCGTAGGAATCGACAATTATACTGCATCTTCCCACTTTATTTAAGGTTTCTATATCTTCTCTCGGCAATTCGTTTAAGTCGTACGACGGACTTTGGCTGAGCGCAAGAATTTGACCGTTTGAAGGATCTAAAACTACTACCGACGCAGACTTTGGAGTGTATTCTTTGTACGCTTTTGATATTACCGCGTCACAAATAGCCTGTATCTCGAAATCAATCGTAAGTTTTACGTTAAGCCCGTCGGTAGCCGAAAGGTATTTTACGCTTTTCCCCTCTAAATCTTTTCCAACTAAGTCTGCCTCGTATAAAATTTCGCCGTTATATCCGCTTAAATAATTATCGTACTTTTTTTCAATACCCGTTTGCCCGCTACCGTCGGTTGACGTGTATCCCAAAACTTGACATAAACTTTGTCCGTACGGATAAATTCTCGTATTATCGCTTGAAAAATACACGCCGTCAAGATTAATTTTCGACAGTTTATCTACGGTGGATTTATCTACTCTTCTTTTTACGGTAATAATTGAAGTTGCAGATTCCGTCATTTTTTTATACAAAGAATTTCCGTCTATTTCAAGCGTATCGGCAAGAGTAATTGCAACCTTATCAAAATCGGTAACAGACCTTGACCTGACGTAAACGGCGTAAGATTGAGCGTTACCGACTAAAACGACACCGTTTCTATCGGTAATAAGTCCGCGTTTTGCGATTATCGGCAACTCTCTCGTCCACTGGTCTATCGCCTTAGACTGCAAGTGATCGCCCCAAACTATTTGAACGTAAAACACACGCCCTAAAATTGACAAAAAAATAGAGGTTATAGCAACGGTAATTGCTAATAACCTCTTTCGTAAAATATTTAAATTAAAATTATTAATAGGTTTTTCTCCTTATTTTAAGCCTTTTCCATACCCATTTGAACTGCTTTTTCGATAACTACGTCGTCGCTCATAACTTCGCTTAATTCGTTATAAACTTCGTTTCTTTGCTCTGTTAAAGTTTGAACTTGAGCAGAATAGTTATCAATAGAATTATCAAGATTTCTAAGCATTCTTGAATTTAATACTATAAGAGAAAAAATGGTAACGACAACTAAAGCGTAAACGGCAATTAAAACTTTGCCTTTAGCATTAATTTTATATCCTTTTTCTTCTTTTAAATCACGCTTTGCATTAATCTCTTCGTATATATCGTTTTGTTCGCTCTTTTCAAATTGCATGGTAGTAGAAGTGGGCTTTAAGTCCACGTTTTCTACCTTGTCTTCTACCGGCGCTTCTTCAACGAAAGCATTCATCACGTATTTTACGGACGGACTTTGATATGCTTTAAGCGCTTGTTTTACGGGTACGTCCTGTCTTTTGTTAAAAGACATTAACTGTTCCCAATTTTTCTTTATATTGTTTTCGTGGCGAAGTGCCTCTTGATTGGTCGTTCTTTCTTTTACTAAACTATCATTTCTTACGTTATTATACATATTCTCTCTCCCCTGATTATATTATAATTTTTTAGATTTTTTCAATAATTCTTAATTTTGCGCTTTTTGACCTTGAGTTCTCTAAACACTCTTTTTCGGTTGCCTCAATAGGTTTTTTATTGATCAACTTAATCTCCCTTTTCTTACCGCAAACGCAAATCGGTAATCGC
>SVIB01000024.1 GCA_015055505.1 Clostridiales bacterium | reverse complement strand
TTGCCGAAGCCTACGTCACCGCATAAAAGCCTATCCATTACCTTAGTGCTTTCCATATCCCCTTTTATCTCTTTTACCGACTGCAATTGGTCTTCGGTCGGTTCAAATTCAAACGCCTCTTCAAACTCTTCCACAAAGGGGCTATCCGCAGAGAAAACAAAACCTTTTTTCTCGTTTCTCGCATTATACAATTTTTTCAAGTCTATCGCCATTTCGGCAATAGAAGATTTTACCCTTTGTTTAATATGGTCAAATTCGTGACCGCCGATTTTATTGAGTTTAGGTTTTTCGCCACCGCCTACGTATTTGGTAAGTTTATCCAGTTGGTCAACCCCAACGTAGAGCATATCTCCGCCTAAATACTGCACTGCGACGTAATCTTTGCTTCCGTCTTGAGTAGTTATTCTTTCCACTCCCGTAACGTAACCTATACCATGCACTTCGTGAACGGCAAAGTCCCCCACTTCGGGCGCTTCAAATAAATCTCCTCTCTTTCGTCTTATTCTCTTTTCTTTTTGTCTTTCAATATAGATATCGCCTGTACCCACGACAACCGTTTTTGCATCGTGATATATAAATCCGTTTGGTAAAAAGTAGGTCGTTATTACCGCCGTACCAAGCGGAAGATAGGTTTCATCCGCCCTAATTACCGACACTCCGTTTTCGTGCATATCGTCGGCAAGTTTTTCTGCGCGTTGAGAATTACCGCAACAAATAATTACTCTGTACCCGTTAAACTTCCAGTTATTAACGTCTTTAAAAAGTTCGGTCGGTTTTGCCGAATATCTCGTTATCGGCGAACACTTAAACGAATAAGTTTTTAGCGGATTAAAGAAATTAATCGCCGTTGTAAGAGTTTGAAAAGCAACTCTTTTTAACCCGTTAAGTCGCTCTATAAGTTGATTACTTGAAGATAACTGTTTAATCGTGAAATCAAAAGCCTTACCTGCGCGACTTAAAGTAAGCGTTCTTTCGGTATGCTCTTTAAGGACTGCGGACATACCGTCCGAAAGCATTTTACACTCGTCAAACACAACGACCGCCGACGGGGATATATACTCTAAGAAATTATCGGTGACGTTATTTAAAACGGGTAACAAAAATTGCAAACAGTCGGCGGAATAATTACCGCTTTCGAGTTTTTCTCTCAATTCGTCGGCTATTTGTCTTGCGTCGCTTCTAACTGCCAAAGTCGCAAACTTGGAAAGTGAGAGTTTTACTCTTTCAATTAATCCGCTCGCCTCGCTTTCGCAAATTAACGCGTCAGTCGCGCATATCGCCGTAACAAAAGTAACCGTTTCTTTATTGTCCTTATCAAAAACGTCGTAACGCTTTATACTTTCCGCCTCGTCGCCGAAAAAGTCTACCCTATAAACTTTTTCTTCATTTATTGGGAAAACCTCGAAAATATCGCCTCTTATAGCAAAAGTTCCCTTTTCTTCGGCAAATTCTCCTCTTCTATAGCCTATTGACACGAGTTTTTTTGCAAGACTTTCTAAGTCGTATTCTTTTCCTTTTTCAATCTCTACGCAAGGAATATCTTTTGGGAAAAGTTGCAATAAACTTTCAAGAGTCGCAACGATATATTTTGCCCCTCTTTTTATCTTGTAAAGGGCGGTTAGTCTATTATAAAAATTATCCTTATTAAAGGCGGTTTTAAAAAGCAATACGTCGTCTTTTGCAGGAAGGTATACCACCTCTTCTCCGCTTAAACTCCTTAATTCTTCTACGATTCTTGCCCCGTACAGTCCGTCTTTAACAATATATAATATTTGAGAATCAAAATTAGTTGCTAAGTGACATTTTTCAGCAAAAGTAACGCCAAAAACCGCAGAGGGAATTCCACTGCGGACGGAAATTGCAAGATTTTCAAAATCTACGCCTAAACTTTCAAATTTTAAATAATCTTTTAGCATATATGAAAAAACACCGCTTTAATTTAGTTTGGCGCGGTGTTGCTCGCTTAAACAGTAGGCTTAAAGGAGTTAAATTTACACATAACGTCGTCGATTTTTGCGCCGTTTATAAAATAGTCGGCGGCATCAACCGAGGCGCGGATTGACTGGCGGAATCTCGGCTTGTCTTCCTTTCTAATATCCGAAAGAACGTAATCGATAATCTCATAATCAACTTCGGGTTTCGTCCCTACTCTAATTCTTGGAAAATCAGTCGTTCCAAGCCTTGACACTATACTTCTCATACCGTTATGAGTTCCCGCCGAGCCGTTGGCTCTTATTCTTATATACCCGATAGCAATATCAAGGTCGTCGTAAATAACGAGAATGTTTTGAGTGGGTATTTTATAAAAAGCCGAGAGTTCTTGAACGCAGTCACCGCTTAAATTCATAAAAGTTTGCGGTTTTAAAAATATAACCTTTTCGCCGTTTATATTTTTTTCGCCGTATTCCCCTTTAAAACCTTTTTTGTTAAAACTTACACCGTATTTTTCAGCAAGGAGTTCTACCGCCATAAAACCGATATTATGAAGATTTTTTAAATATTTAAGACCGGGGTTTCCAAGCCCTACAACCAATTTCATTAGTCTTACTCCTCACTTATAAATTTGGGCGGCGGTAAACCGTCGCCCTTTGTCTTTATTAGTTTTCGTTGTCGTAAATATCAGACATTTTTCTATCGAAGTAGATGTTTTCAATTGCAACTGCAAAGAGTTTTGCAACCGACAATACTTCAATTTTATCAATTTTCTTTTCTTCAGTTAAAGGAATAGTGTCTAAAACGACAAGTTTAGTAATAGGCGAATTTTTAATTCTTTCAATAGCAGGACCGCTTAATACTGCGTGAGTACAGCATGCGTAAATCTCTTTTGCGCCGTTTGCGTGAAGAGCCTCTGCGCCTTGGCAAATCGTACCTGCCGTATCAATCATATCGTCAACCATAAGACATCTCTTGCCTTGTACGTCACCGATAATATTCATAACTTCAACTTGGTTTGCCTTAGGTCTTCTCTTATCGATAATAGCCATAGGACAGTTAAGTTTTGCGGCTACGTTTCTTGCTCTCGTAACCGAACCCATATCGGGAGAAACGACCATAAAGTCGTCGTCAACTTTTTTCTTAAAATATTTGTAAAGAAGAGGACCGCCAACTAAGTGGTCAACGGGAATATCGAAAAAGCCTTGAATTTGAGCGGCATGAAGGTCCATCGTTAAAATTCTGTCCGCACCAGCAGAAGTAATGATGTCCGCTACGAGTTTCGCGGTAATTGGATCTCTCGCTCTTGATTTTCTATCCTGTCTTGCGTATCCAAAATATGGTACTACTACGGTAATTCTACCTGCCGACGCTCTTCTTGCAGCATCAACCATTATAAGGAGTTCCATAAGGTTTTCGTTTACAGGTGAACAAGTAGACTGAATAATGAAAACGTCTCTACCTCTTACGGTTTCGCAAAGATGCACGCTTGTTTCGCCGTCACTAAAATGACCTACTTCTACGCTGCTTAAAGAAAGATTAAGTTCTCTTGCAATAGCCTCGGCAAGCGCTTTGTTTGAGTTACCCGCAAAAAGTTTGATTTCCGTACCGTGTGTTATCATAAGTCCTCCGTCGTTTAAAAATCATTACGCGTATCAACGCATTACTATACTATTATAATAAATCAACTAAAATTATGCAAGCAAAAAACCGCCGTTTTTACATTTTAAATTTAAAAATTTAACCCTCTTCTTTTTTAGTCGGTTTTCTGCGTGCTCTAAAAAATTCTTTTATTAAATTTGAACACTCATCTTCCAATACTCCGCCCTCAAAATCGGTTACGTGATTAAGACCGCTCTCAGTTAAAATATTAAATTTACTGACTACTCCCCCACCTTTTTGCTCGTACGCGCCAAAATAAGCCTTATTTATTCGAGAATTTGCAATTGCCCCCGCACACATTGCGCACGGCTCTAAAGTGACGTACATATCCATTCCGTCTAACCGCCAATCCTTTATCTTTCGGCACGCCTTCTCAATAGCGAGTATTTCCGCATGCGCGGTTGACAGTCTTTTCGTCTGTCGCATATTGTACGCTTTTGAAATTATTTTACCGTCTTTTACAATTACGCAACCTATCGGCACTTCTTCCGCCTTCTCGGCTTTTCTTGCCTGCCTTAGGGCGCACTTCATAAATTTTTCTTTTTCTTCCATAACAGTCCTATTTGTGATATTCGCTACCTGCGTTTATAGAAAACGCTCTATAAAGTTGCTCAGCCGTTATTACCCTCATTAAGGTGTGAGGAAAGGTCATTCCCGAAAATGAAACCTTTTCTTTTGCTAAGCATTTTATTCTTTCGTCCACGCCGTAACTACCGCCTATTACAAAGGTTATTTCACCCTCGCCCCTATCGGTTAGTGTTTTTATCTTTTGAGCAAATTCTTCACTCGTAATCTTTTTCCCCTCGATAGCAAGAACGATAACGTAACCTTTTACGGCTTTTTCTATTCTCTCACCCTCTATGGCAAGTATTTTTTTTATTTCGGCTTGCGAAGGGTTTTTATAGTTTTCTTCCTTTACTTCAACGATAGAAAAATCGCAATACCCCGAAAGCCTTTTTGAATATTCGTTTATAGCCTCGGTAAAGTATTTCTCTTTTACTTTACCTACCGCAACGAGTCTTAATTTTATCATACCTTACACCATAAATCCCGAAATCCACAGTAATAAACAAAACAAAATTCCAACGATAGAATTTATTAAAAACACTTTTAAGTTTCCTTTTTGCTCCTTTTCGCCTTTTTCTCTTACCGTTAAAAAGATTAATACTCCAAGCGCAACGATACCCAAAACGGTTGTTACGGCTAATACGGTTGGATTATCTAAAAAGTTTGGGAAAAAGTATTCCGCAGTAACGACGTAAAAGTTATTTAAAAAATGCGCAATCATAACCGGAAAGGTTGACTTGCTCTTTAAAGCGATTACCGAAAAGAAAAATCCCATTAAAAACTGATACGGCGTTTGAGCGGGGTTCATATGGTATAAAGAAAACAAAAGTCCGCCTATAAGCGCGTTAACGTATATATTTCCGCTTTTGATACCGCCTAAAATCACACCTCTAAACGCTATCTCTTCAGCAACTGCAGGCAAAACGCAAAGGGTTATAATTACAAGCAAATAATTGCCGACTGAAAATTTAGGCAAAATTATAACTGACGGCAAGTACCCAAAACTTTCGGTTAAAAAATCTATAAAAAGTCCGTTAAGTCCGCCAAGACCGAATATCGCCGACACACAAAGTATTACTCCGTATAAATAATACTTCTTTTCAGTTTTTTGCAATAGACAACTTTCTAAAATGGGAGTTTTAGTATACAAACACACCAAAACGGTAGTTAGTATTAAAGCAATCGGGCTTAAGGAAAACGATAAAAATTTATACCAATCGCTTTCCTTTGCAACTATCGAGGTTATAGACGCTCCCACGCCCGTGCTTACTGCTATTAGTACGATAACTATTACCGAAAAATAAACGCCCGATAAAAATTCTTTGGTTTTTGACTGTTCTATTCCGTTCATAATTACTCCGAGCGAAGAGCCTTAACTGGGTCTTGTTTGCTTGCTAAAAGAGAGGGAATTAACCCTGCAACCACAGTTAATAGCGACGAGCCGACGATTAAGGCTATAAAGTTCCACCAATATAAAAATACGAATCCCGTAACGCCGGTTAAATTAGCCATTATTACGTTTAAAGGAATACATACTAAAAGCGTTAAAATAAGACCGCAAATACCCGCAATAAATCCTATCATACCTGTTTCGGTCACGAAAAGGCGCACTACGTCTTTTTTCCTTGCGCCCACAGAACGCAAAATTCCAATCTCTTTCGTTCTTTCAATAACAGACACGTATGTGATTATTCCTATCATAATAGCCGAAACCACGAGCGATATTGCAGTCAACGCAATAAGTATTGCGCTAACACCGCCGACAACTACTCTAACGAGTTCAATAACTGCACCTACGTTATCGGTGTACGTTATATCGGGATTATCGCCGTTTATTTCGTTATATGCGTCAAGAAATTCTAAAAGGTAGTCCTTGTCTTTTATCGTTCTTGGATAAAATTTGATTTGAGTTGGAAGTTCGGCGTACCCAAACGAAGACAGCGTATTATTTAACGCGGTTTTTCCGCTTACCGTCGCGCCCGTTAAAACGTTTACTCCGTCTTTTTCGAGTTGAGCCGTAACTATCGCTGAATTATAAGATTTTTCTATTACGAAATCGTTAAGAGCGCTCGTATAGGCTATTGGCGAGGTAAGCATTCCGTACTGGGTATCGTCGTTTAATTTGACGATTCCTACGATTTTAAGTTTTATTGAGCCGTCGTCTTTGTTTGGGTCAACGTTATAACACCTTATACTGTTGTAAATTTCTTTGATATATTCGTTTGATTTTAGTATATCTTCAAGCGCTTTAACCTCTCCCCTATAAAAAGTTTCAATATGAGAAGTTAAATCAACTTTTTTTGCCGTCGAAAAATTTTCCGTGCCGTAAAAATCGTCGTTTAAAACAAGATTATATTCGTTGATAATAGGATTGGTTAAAATTTCGTCATAGGTATAGTATCCCTTTCCTAAATTTTCATCAACGGCGTAAACGTCTATCAAGTGTTTTGCAAGCACGGTATCCGCTATTGCCGAGTTTTTATCAACGACGAGCAATAATTCAGTTGCACTTTCAGGATATTTGCCCGCTACTAAATGATATTGTTCGTCCAAAATATATCTATCGGGGGGAAGGCAAGACCAACTTCCCGCATTTTGTTCTATAATATTTAAAGGGCACGATACTTTTGATATTGGATAAACTTCTACGTTTACCTTTTTATACACGTTTTTAGTGACGTTTTTCACTGCGTCGTATCTAACTCTGTTTTTATCTAACCCTTTCTTATTTCCAATGCCGTTTTCTAAATAATTGGTAAAATGCGCGGATATTTCATTAGTTATTTCGGTTGCCTGCATATTTTTTAAGGCGTGATTTATTATTACGCTATTTGTTGGCGCTTGCTTATTTTCTCCCTTTGCGGTAGACGAAACGTAACCGAAAATACCCTCGATCATAGGCGCGTAATTGGTCGATTTTGAACTTACGGTGATTGGAATACTCGACATAGTATCCATTTGAATTTTGTCTATAAAATAATTAAGTCCGTTCGTACAAGCCAAAACGAGCGCAATACCCACTATCGCAATAGACGAGGCAATCGAAGTAAGAGCCGTTCTCACCTTTTTACCTGCAAGATTTTTAAGGCTCAATTTAGTGGCAAGAGAATAAGGCATAAAAGACTTCCTTTTTTCTTCCTTTTTCTCTTCTTCGACAGCGCTTTTATACGGGGCGCTGTCCTCTAAAATTTCGCCGTCTTTCATACGGATTATTCTTGTTGCGTAAGATTCGGCAAGTTCGTTATTATGAGTAACGGTAATAACTAACCTATCTTTAGCAATTTCCTTTAATAAATCCATTATTTTAACACTGTTTTCACTATCGAGCGCACCCGTCGGCTCGTCGGCAAGTATCATTTGAGGATTATTAACAATCGCCCTTGCTATAGCAACTCTTTGCATTTCACCGCCCGAAAGTTGGCGAGGCGTTTTTCTTAAATGTTCGGCAAGCCCAACCTTTACGAGAGCGTCAATCGCCATTTTTCTGCGCTCTTCTCTTCCTATTCCGCTTATAACGAGCGCGGTTTCAACGTTTTCCAAAACCGTTTGGTGAGATATTAAATTGTAACTTTGAAAGACGAAACCGACCTTTCTACTTCTATACGTATCCCAATCTTCGTCAGTAAAACGCTTAGTAGACTTTCCGTCTATTATAAGATCGCCCGACGAATACCTATCTAAACCGCCTATTATATTTAAAAGCGTAGTTTTTCCGCATCCCGACGGACCTAACACACACACGAATTCCGATTTTCGCATATCAAGAGAAATACCCTTTAAGGCGTTTAACTTTCTCTCTTCTATTTGGTAAATCTTTTTTATATTCTTAAGTTTTATCATTTATATCTCCGCAAATCGTTATTACACTTTTCGTTTTTGGATTTTTATACTGACTTATTTAAGTATTCGCTTAAAAAAGCAAACGCCTCTTCAGTCGTAGGCTCTCTACCCGTTAATATACACGCCGAATAATAGGTTGTAAAAAATGAAAATTCTAAACCGTTTACGGTTGTCTTTTGCTCTTTTTCGGCTAAAGATATAAGCGCCGTCTTTTCTTTCGCTACGACGAGGTCGCAAACGACTGTGGAATTTTTCACCAATTCTTCCTTTACGGGCAATTCTCCACTTGTAAAACCGCCGCCTACTGGGGTTGCATTTATTATAATATCGTAATTTTCATCCGTAGGAAGACTGTCAAGCACTTTTATTTGCGATAATTTCTTTGCGAAATCTTGCGCGGTTTTTACGGTGCGATTGTACATTTCTACGTTTGCCCTTGAATTTACTAATACGCACGCAATACTTTTAGCGACCGACCCGCACCCCAGTAAAAGGACTCTCTTTCCCGTCGGTTCTACGTCTTTATGTGTCAACGCAAGCGTTAATCCTACGCCGTCAGTAGAATAACCGCATCCCCCCTTTACAGTGTTGACACTTCTCACTATTTTTGCAGTATCAACAAGTTTAGGCACTCTCTTTGCAACTTCTCCGCCATACGGATAATTTACCGTACAGCCGTCAAATTCTTTAGATTCCACGACCGCTCTTTTTACGTTACCGTCGTTCATACAAAGACGAGAATAAGTAAAGTTTTTAACCCCCATTTTATTAAGGATATACGCGTGAATACCGTTTACCGCATCTCCGTCCGCAGTCTTTCCTATCCTTATAATGGAATTTTTTCTTAAACTTTCAAAAAATCCGGGGAAAGCGTTATTTACGCAAGAATCGTCATCAGTTTCTCCGCCGTTTTCACTTGACGAAAGTGCTATCGCCGCGCTCATTGCTATACGGGCGTCACCGTGCACGCAAACCTCTCCGCCTTTGTACTTTTCAACGCCTTTTATAACTAATCCGCCGTTAAATTTACGGCAATCTCCGCCCATATCGTTAATCATTTCGTCAACAGGGCCCAAAACGTCGACGTCTTTATATTGAATATCTCCAAGTCCGCTTATAATACTTTCTCCTTCCGCTACTCCCATAAGCACCGCAAGAATAGGTATTTCATCTATAATTTTAAGCACTTCCTCGCCCGTTACGTGGGTTGCGGTAAGTTTACTTTTATATGCTGTTATATCCGCAATAGGCTCTCCGCACAATACCCGTCTATTAGTAATCTCTATCTTAGCGCCCATTCTACGCAAGATATCTAACAAAGTCGTTCTCGTTGGATTTACGCCTACGCTGTGACAAACAGTTTCCCCGCACAAAATCCCTAAAGCAATAAAATTTGCCGCAACCGAAAAATCTCCGCAAACGTATAATCTTTTACCCTTTATCTCGCTTTTGTTAAGAGTAATAACCCCAGTCGTCGGGTCTTTTTCAATATCAGCGCCCATTTGTTTTAAGAGTATTTCCATGTGGTTGCGAGTTTCAAGTTCCTCTTTTATAGAAGTCTTTACTCCGCCCTGTAAGGCGCATAAGAGTATTGAGGACTTTATTTGCGAACTTCCTATATGCATAGGATAATCTATACCCCTTACGGACTCACCCTCAACTAAAACGGGGGGAGTTTTGTAATTTGTAAGCGCAACGGTTGCCCCCATTTTTTCAAGCGGTTCTTTTATAGACCGCATTGGGCGTTGATTTAAAGCCTTATCTCCGGAAAGAACTGCTCTTAATCTGCTACCGGCAACCAATCCGCATAAAAAACGGAGAGTCGTGCCACTGTTTCCGCAGTCGAACTTTTGTCCGTCGCGGAGTTTTTTTGCGCTCTTTATCTCTATGGCTTTTCCTTTTACTTTGACTTTTGCGCCTAATTTTTTAACACAATTAATCATTACTTGCGCATCTTCGCAAAGAAGAGGATTTACGACTAAGGTTTTTCCCTTTGCTATACTGCCGAGTATTATCGCCCTACTCGTTATTGATTTGTCTGACGGTACGGTGTATTCTCCGTACAAGTTCTCTTTTGAATGGATTTTCATAACGACCTTTTTAGACTGTATATCTTTATTCTGCTATAGTTTTGAAAAATTTGCGTGTGATAAACGCCTTAATTTTTTATTGCATTTAATATATCTTTGATTTGACTTTTTGCGCAATCGTACCCGATTTTATATATTTCATCAAGATTTTTCAAAGACGACGTACTGTATTGCGACAGTTGAGGGTGTAAAACGTAATTTGAATACTCGTAGCACTGCCAACTTCTAT
Organism: Clostridiales bacterium; assembly: GCA_015055505.1. Taxonomy (GTDB): domain Bacteria; phylum Bacillota; class Clostridia; order Christensenellales; family Borkfalkiaceae; genus UBA10281. The sequence goes on along the minus strand of SVIB01000024.1, from coordinate 17,469 downwards.
TTGCGTACGGTATTTTGTTTTCGGGGAAAGTATCGTCTAATATACTTTTTATACCTTGATTTGTATCTTTTCCTTCCCCAAGATTGATTGATAGAACGAAATCCGCGCCCATGTCTTTTACGACGTCTGCGGGAACGTAATTTAAATAAGCCCCGTCAACCAATATTTTACCTTCGTGTTCTATTGGTCTAAACGGCGGAATTGCCGACGAGGACGCAAGGGCAATAGCCAAATCGCCTTTTGAAAAAATTACTTCTTTCCCCCTTTCAGCGTCAACCGCAACAGCCCTAAAGGGAATTTTTAAATCTTCAAAATGCGCTCCGCCTATGAATTTTGAAATTATATCGGTAAGCGACACCATTCCTAACGCCATAGCAATAGTAAACTGCGCGTCCGCAAAACTTACTTCTTGCAACAAAGAGAGCATATCGTCTGACGAATAGCCCTTTGCGTACAAAGCGCCGACTATACTTCCTATGCTTGTCCCTGCTACTAAATCAAATTTTAGCCCCTCTTCTTCAAAGGCCTTAATTGCCCCAACGTGCGCTAAACCTTTTGCCCCACCGCTTCCAAGGCATAAACCGAGTTTTATCTTTTTTGCTTTTTCCATAAAATTAGTATAAGTATTTTTTAATTTTTTTATTGTCAAATTTAAATTGAAATTTAAATAATTGCGGATAATCTATAAATTAAATCGACGTATTGCTCGGACGCGTGGCGTACCATTTCTTTAAATTCTTCCGCCCCGCCCTTGCCGTCGGATACGGCTTTTACGATAAGACATGGAACGTTTGCATTTATACAAGTCAACAAAACGCCCGCGCTTTCCATTTCGCAAACTGCCGTTCCAAATTTTCTGTTCAAATAATCCTTTTTACTCTCGTCAGCCACGAACTTATCCGCAGAGGCGCAAGTAACTTTAGTAATCGCAGGGAAAAGTCCCACAACGAGATTTATAAGCCCTTCGTCGGGACGAAGCGTGAGTTCGGGATATTGCATATACCTTCCAACCTCGCAATCGTCTATTGCCGAAGTGTCGAAGTCGTAATGAATTACTCCTTCAACTAAAACGACCTCTCCAACTACTATATCGTCGATAAGCGAACCGCAAACGCCGAAATTTATAACCGCGTCAACTCCGTATACCGATATGAGCATTTGCGTTGCAGCCGCCGCGTAAATTTCTCCGACTCCCGACTGAACGCAAATTATTTGATTTTTGCCGATATTGAAACTGATAATGTCAAATCCGCCGTTTTTAGTATGCTTTACGGATAAATCGCGCGCCGAGAGAAAACTCTCCACCTCGCTTTGCATTGCAACTACCATTCCAATTTTCTTCATAGTAACTTTTTCCCTCCGCTTTTAATATACTATACGTATGAGTAATTCTAATAAAAAAGTTTTAATTCCCCAAGAAAACCCGCCTATAAGTTATTTAAACGCGCTTTTTGAAGTTGGATTAACTCCCGTTTGTGCGTTTTCGCCATCTTTGCTATCCCGTTTTTCAGGTCTTTTGCTAACCGGTGGCGGTGACGTTTTTCCGCCCTTTTATAACGGTGACGTCTTTGCCCGTAATATAAATATTTTTAGGGATTTATATGAGTTTGAAATTTTAGATTATTTTGTAAAACATAATCTTCCCGTACTCGGCGTTTGCAGAGGCTTACAAATTATAAACCTATATTTTGGCGGTACTTTAAAAAACGTCGACGGGCATTTTTGTTCTAACGGCGACAAAGTTCACGCCGTAAACACTGTAAATTCGGGGTTTTTAAAAGATTTAAGTTTAGTCAATTCCTCTCACCGTCAAGCGGTAGACAAACTTTGCAAAAACGCCCAAGACGTTTGCTTTTCTACCGACGGAACGGTGGAAGGTTTTTCTATAAACGGAAATATTTTAGCAGTCCAATTTCACCCCGAAAGAATGGACGTATATTCGCGCAAAAAAATTTACGGTAAATTTTACGAACTTATTAATAAAATTTAACCTCTATTTCTTATTTCGTCGGCAAGTTTTATCTCTTCCTCGGATAAAAGATATTCGTCGCGAACCGTATATGATTTTTTTATATCCACTCTTTTATTGTCGCCCCTTTCGTTACAGCCGATTAAGGCTATTTCGCAGGTTGCAATTTCTAAAAGTTCGGTGTAAAGTTCTCCGTTTTTATCGCTAACAACACCTATAACGGTTATACTTCCCTTTCCGTAATTACCAGACTTTGAAAAAAGATTTTTTACTTTCTTAATTCCGCTAAGGTTATCAATATTATCTTTCTCCGCAAAATACCTAACAAGACTGTCTAAAGAATTTATTATAGCAACGACGTTTTCTCCGCATTCGGCTTTACGCTTTAAACGGCTAAAAAACAAATCGAGTTTTCTCTCTTCATATTCGTCCTCGCCCGTGCCCGTCAAAGCGGTAGTTCTACAGTTTTCTATATCGTTGTACTCCGTCACTTCTTCAGGCTTTACTCCTGAAAGTAACACCGAAAGAGTTATATCGCTATTATTTTTTGATATTGAGGACGCAATCTTTTTTATTACGCCGTCAAATCTATCTCCGTCCGCAGTAATTATTACCCTTTGACCTTTTCCTATTGGGCAGAAGAGGTCTATTTGTTTTAAAACGTCTTGCGCTCCGTCAGCCAATTCAATCTTTTGAGTGGGATATCTCGGCGAAAGACAGTCAAACTCCTCTCTTGAAAAAGGTTTTGAGGCTAAAAAGCCATTCACGGAAAGCACTTGACTTACGGTCAAAACAGAGGTTTCTCTTGTTTTTTCACAAACAACCTCAATCTCGTCGCCGTGTTTTAAGTTGAAATTTGAAATTGTTGCAGGCAAAATATAACTGTCCTTTTTAGAAAAAGCACAATTTAAGCCTCTTAAAAAACCGTATTTGCCGTTACAAATTTCCACAACGCCCGAAAGATTGTATTTTTCCCCTAACGGAATATCGTTAAATTCAAGCACGTTCAAATCCGGCTCCGCATTAGAAGATAATGAAATCAAGTTCTCGATAGGCTTTCTTCCTCTTGGACTTCTTGCTGGGGGCTTTTCTCCACCTTGTATCGCCAATATCCCGTCTATCAACTGTTTTTTATCCGCCGTGCCGGGAACTCCGCCAACCTCTCTTAAAACAACTCTTAAAGTATGAACGCTTTTCCCTATTAATTCTTCATAAGTGTATTTCATATATTCACCCTTTTAAAACTCACCGTCGTCAAAAACTAAAACGCTGTTTTCATCAGCATGCAAATAATCTTCTACGTTTACGCTTTTACCCACCTTTTCAACTCCTGCCATCTTCTTGGTAAAATCTCTTACGCCGTTGATGTCGACGGTGCAAGACGGCGTTCTAAAATGCATAGGAACGGTAATAGGCGCGTTTATTGCAGTTGCAAATTTTACAGCCTCTTTGGCGTCTATAGTATAAGTTCCGCCTACGGGAATAAAAAGCACGTCAACCGCACCGATTTCGTCGACTAAGTCTTGCGAATAAAACTCCCCTAAATCTCCTAAGTGGCAGAAAGTAATTCCGTCAACGGTAAATTTAAAAATGGTATTTTTACCTCTTCTTGCGCCAAGGTTTGCGTCGTGATATGAATCTATTGCCAAAAAACCGTCGGCAGTAGACCTAACGAAAGTCTTTGCGTTTACGCCGTCTTGATAGTTATGGTCAAAATGCTCGTGAGAAATCGTACAGTAATCTGCAGAAACCTTTTTAAGTTCATAACCAATATCGGTAAAAGGGTCGGTAACAACCGACTTTTCTTTACCTTCAATAAAAAAACAAGAATGTCCAAGATAAGTTACTTTCATTTTGCCCTCCCGTATTTTACAGCAATAGAAAATTCATTTTCAGTCTTTTCGCCCATAAGCGAGGAATTATATTTTGCAACCACTTTCAAATTTTCCCCGTCGTCGTCTATCTCTAACTTTTTGGTAAAAGCCTCGACAGGAATTTTTCCGTAAGGAGTTAAATATTCTCCGCTAAACGCGTATTTTTCTTTAAATTCAAGATAATTTGAAAACTGCCCCGCCCTTTTTACCGTAACGAAATCTTTTCCTACGATACAAATTTCGGTTTTAGTAACGCCGTTATCGTCCGTATCTTCGTAAAAAAGACTGACTTCGTTTTGCGCTTTTTTCATATCTCCCGAATAAATTTTCCTAAATTCCACTCCGCCTGCGTCAGAGCGGAAAAAAATCTTAACTTTTTCCATACGTAAGTATTATATACTTAAACTTAAATTTTGTAAAGGCTTTAACGCAAAATGAGTTAAATTTTGTAAAAAATTAGGAATAATTTTAAATTTATATAAATTTAAAGCGCCAATTTTTAATATTGGCGCTATTTTTAGTATTCAATTTTAATCCCCGTATATTTTTCAGTTATCTTAATTGCCGTCTTTATACCGTCAACCGCGGCACTCGTAATACCGCCCGCATATCCGCATCCTTCCCCTGCAGGGTAAAGATTATCGGCAAAAGAACTTACTCCGTTTTCATTTCTAATTATCCTTACGGGACTTGACGACCTCGTTTCAACGCCTGTTAAAACCGAGTCGCCTAAGTTAAAACATTTTATTTTATTCGCCATATCGTTTATGCCTAATTTTAAATTATCAAGCATAAATTTTGGGAGTAAATTATTAAGGTCAAAAGGGGTAAATCCCGCGCTATAGGTCGGTTTTACGCGTGTAAAGGGTGTTTTCACTCCCCCCGAATAAAAGTCTTTTAAAGTTTGGACGGGAGCGCTGTAATTACCCCCGCCTAAAGTAAAGGCTTTTCTTTCTAACTCGCGTTGCAGTTCCACTCCACCAAGTACGCCGTCTAAAAAATCTTCGGGATAAATTTCACATAAAAGCGCGCTGTTGGAATTTTCTCCGTCACGGGCAAAACAACTCATACCGTTAGTTACCACACCGCCCTCTTCGGATGCGGACGGCATAACGAATCCGCCGGGGCACATACAAAACGTAAACACGCCCCTTTCACCCTTTCTACTTGACAGTTTATAGTCGGCGCTCGGTAAAATTTCGGCGTATTTCTCACCGTATTGGCAAACGTTTATATCGTGGCGCAAATGCTCTATTCTAAGCCCCATTGCAAACTGTTTTCTCTCCATTGGCACACCCTTATCCCTTAATAGGTAAAAGGTATCTCTTGCGCTGTGCCCAACCGCAATTACGAGGTCATCAACCTCGACTTCTCCGCTCGCAGTTTTTACGCTAACGACTTTTCCGTTTTTAACGGTAAAATCTTCAACTTTACTGTTAAAATAAATTTCTCCGCCAAGTCTTTCAATCTCTTCCCTCATAGCCTTAACGACTTTAGGAAGATTATCGCTACCTATATGAGGTTTAGCATTATACTCAATTTCTTTTGGCGCGCCAAAGTTGACGAAATCTTTTAAAACCAACTTAATAAGCGGACTTGAAACACCAGTATTAAGTTTTCCGTCCGAGAAAGTTCCTGCACCGCCCTCGCCGAATTGAATATTGCTGTTCTCGTCTAAAATCTTATCAATAACGAACTTATTGACCGACTTTTGCCTTTCATCCACCTTTTTCCCACGCTCGAAAACGATAGGTTTTATTCCCGCTCTCGCTAAATATAAAGCGCAAAATATACCGCACGGACCAAAGCCTACTATACCTACTCTTTTTCTCGTTTCCACTTTTGGTAACTTGACTTCAATCGGCTTATCTTCCTCTTTTGAAATCTCTACCGAATATATAATTTTAACGTTTGTTTTGTCCCTTGCATCAATAGATTTTTTTAAAATTTTAAAAGTCTTTACTTGCGAACTTTTTAATCTGCTTTTCTTTAACGCAATAGAAAAAACCTCTTTTTCGTTTTCGTTTGGCGATATTTTTATATTATCTATTTTCATAACCGTCTAAAACTCCGTCACATGCAATTCTCGCGCTTGTGTAAGCCCATTGAAGATTGTAACCACCGCAATCGCCGTCAACGTCTAAACTTTCTCCAACGATATAAAGACCTTTTGCCTTTTTACTCTCTAAAGTATTTTCACTAACTTCGTTAAAGGGAATTCCGCCTTTTGTCACTTGAGCGTTGTCAAAACCTAAAGTTCCCTTATATTCCAGTCTAAAATCTTTGACTTTTGAGGCTATCACATCTGCAGAGCGACTGTTTTTAGCAACAACACCGCAGTCTTTAATTATAGCCTTTCCTATTTGCTTATTTATAATGCCCGTCAACACTTCTTCAGCCTCAACGTACGGAAGATTTTTAAATTTTTCTCTTATAAACGAGGCAATCTCCCCTTTTCCTTTATCGGGAAGAAAAGATATTGAAAGGGTTGCGTTATTCTTATTGGATATATACGCCGAAAGGTAGAAAACGGCGTTTCCGCTTATACCGTAATCGGTAAAAAGTATATCGCCAATAAAAGTCGGCGTTTTAACTCCGTCACAAACGGCTTTTATTTCGGCTTGCTGTTTTAAACCTTTAAGACCTTTTATCTTAGACACGTCGGTTTTAACTTGAACGAGCGACGGGAATAGGTCGGTTACGCTATGCCCCAATTCTTGTAAGAGCGCATACGCAGAGCCGTCCGTACCGTATTGCTTGGACGCTTTTCCTCCGCAAGCAAAAATTACTTTATCTGCAAAAAAACTGCGCCCGTCCGTTTCTAAAATATAACCGACGGCAGTTTTCTTTATTCTCTTTACCTCTCTTGAAGTTTGAACGTCCACACCGAGATATTCAATTTTCATTCTCAATCCGTCTAATATAGAATTTGCTTGAAAAGAGGACGGAAACACCTTTCCTTCTTCCGTCGAAAAGCCAATTCCAAGACCTTCAAAATATTCAATAATCGACTTATTGCCATACTTTTCAAGCAACTGAGAAATATCAGCGCCATTTTGTGAGTGGTATTTTTCGGGTGATAAATCAAGATTTGTGATATTACCCCTGCCGTTTCCGGTAGCAAGAATTTTCTTGCCTACCCTATCGTTTTTTTCAAGCACTAATACTTTTTCTCCACCAAATTTGCTACCGAGCACTTCGGCGCAAACAAGCCCTGAAAACCCTCCGCCAACAATGGCTACGGCGTAATTTTTAGACATAATTTTATCTCCAATCGGTTATTCGTTTATATTTTAACACATTTTGTAAAAAAAAGAAATTATTTTCAACCTTTTTCTCTTGCGATATTGCCTTTTTGGTTGACTTTATACTTATTTTATTTTAAAATAGTATAAAAGGTTTATTTATAGTTGTTTTGAGGTTGACAATGGATAAGATTATTAATTGGTTCAAATCTACTTGGGCTGTAGTAAGCGCATTTTTCGTAGACGCTTTTGACTATTTAAAAAATTTATATTTAAAAGTCTTTGATTTCTTAGTTGAAACTATGGGACATACGGTAGCCGTTATACAAGTGTCTATTGTCGGCGCGTTATTACTACTTTTTCTCGTATTGTTAATTATTGCAATTATCAATCCTAAAAAGCGCAGGACTAAAAAATTAGCAAAAATTTACAAAAAACAACGCGTGATTGAAGACTTACGCCATCAAATAACCCAAACGGTAAACGAAATATCTTCAATTGATTTAGAAATAGCACTTGAAAAGAAAAATGCAAGCGACGAAATATTTAATCTCACTGAAGAAGAAAAACTGCTTGCAAGTCAAGAAACCGCCGTTATTTCAAAAGGTCAAGGCAGAATTGATGAACTCGCGCAAAAACAAAAGGTATTAAACGAATATCTCAAAAATCAACAAAGCGGTATTTTCAAGTCAATGAAAAAGGCTGAAACTACGAAACAACTTATAAGCGACCTCGACGCTGAAAAGAACGAATATTCTATAGACGTTTCTAAACGAACTTTAAACTTAGCAAACCGCAAAAAAGAACTTGAAACTAAAATAAATCAAATAACCGCGGAAAGCGATCAACGTATTTACTCTTTAACGCAAAAGCGTAAGTCTTTTGAAGCCCAAAAACTTGACCTTGAAACAAGACTTAAAGACTTAGTTGGCTCAGATAAGTACAAATTAACGCTTGACGACGCTAAAACCATTACGGACGAATACGCAAAGCAAAAGCGTATCGCCGACAAAGAAACCGAAGATAAGGCGTTAGAAGAATTAAGAAAGGCTAAATTAGAATACGAGATTGCGTGCAAAAAACGTGCGCAAACCGAAAAAGAAACTTCTCTTGCTATTGAGAACGTAAAATCAACTCAAAAAGAACGCGCCAAAACCAAAACTTCTAAAAAAATCAAATTTGCTCCCGTTACCACCGCTACTGCAGTAAGATCGGATGAAAAACCAAAGGACGTCAACATTATTATTGCAGACATCAACAGCGAAACCGTAACGGTTAAAGAGCCTGAAGAAAAACCCATTGAAACCGTAGAGGTTGACCGCTCTTACGCCGAGCCTATTGTTGAAATAGTCGACGTTAAAAACTTAACCGAAGAAGAAGTCGTCTTTATCGAGGCTATTTTAGAAGATATCAATTTCGACGTTGAAGAAAATGAAGAAACCTATGAAGAAGTTGCCGTATCTTCTACCCTCTCGGCAGTAGAAACTGAAGATAACAAGGTTGAAACTCCTGTCGAGGAAGAAATTTCGACTGAAACCGCAAACGAAACTTTAACCGCAAACGAAACTTTAACCGCGAACGAAAACGAATCAGCAAACGCCGTAACCACAAAAAAGCCACAATATAAAGATTACGGTGACGGAATCCCCGCAACCCCTATCGGCAAAAAGACTAAATACCAAAAACCGATTACCAAACTCATAAAAAAGAATTCTACTCAAAAGAAAGTTTTAACCCAAATAAACGAACAGACTGCAATTAAAGAAAGGGTTGCTTATAGCGGAAAATGGGAGATTTGCAATACTGAGAGCGGTGCAAACGCAAAACTTATCGCTTCTAACGGAACCGTTATGATTGAAACTCCTAAATATGCGACGGTTAAAGGTTTAATTGATTGCATAGAAAACGTAAAGTCAGCGCTCAATTTAAACAACGTAACCGTTGAAGAAATTAAAAAAGGCAAATACGTATTTAAAATCCTTTCACAAAAAGGTAGAGTTATCGTAAAAAGCGCAGAATACGACAGTAAGGCACAATGCGAAAAATCACTTGAATCTACTGCTCGATTTGCAAAAACCGCAATAATATGCGAATAAACAAATTTAAGCCGTTCCTACGTGTTTTGGAACGGCTTTCGTTTTACGCAAATATAAAGCGAGCCAACCGAAAATCGGTTGGCTCGCCTTGTTTATCATCATTTTTTTAACTTTAACGTTTTTTGATAAGATGCGTTTAACGCTTTTTCTACCAATTCGTAAAGCCCGTTTTCTTCAAAGTAATTTACCCCCTCAATAGTCGTCCCTCCGGGGCTACATACAGCCTTTATAAGGTCACTGACCGACTTCGTTGAGTTTTGCACGGTAACAGCAGAGCCTTCAACGGTTTTTACTGCATAGTTTAAGGCTTTTTCATCGTCAAGACCTAACTTAACGCCTGCCTTTTTTAACGCATCTATATACATATACACAAACGCAGGACCGCATCCCGAAATTACGCTTGCGACGTCTATCAAACCTTCTTCAAGATTATCAACAAGCCCACAACTTTGCATTGAATCTAAAAACAGTCTTCTTTGGTCGTCCGTTACGAAATTATTACAATCGTACAAAATAACGCCTTTACCAAACTGACACGGCGTATTTGGCATAATGCGTATTATTGCTCTTTTTGTAGAAATAAGTTTTTCAACTCCGCTTATAGATACGCCTGCAGCCATACTTACTATCACGCCTTCAAGGTTATTACTAAGCCCGCCGTTTATTTCGGCAAAACAGTCTTCGTAAAACTGAGGTTTTACACCTATAAAGATAATTCTCGATTTTTCCGCAACTTCACAACTCCCACTTAAAACCGTTGCAAAATCGCTCATTTCATTAGATTTTTCAATTATTTTATCATAACAGCATATTTCAGTTTTGGGAAATTTTTTGGCTACTGCTTTCAATAGCGTACCGCCCATATTTCCGCAACCAATAAAGCCGAAAGTAAACTTTTCCATTATCTCACCTGACCATTGCCTTTAATTATGTATTTGTACGAGTTTAACTCGTTAAGCCCCATAGGACCTCTCGCATGAAGTTTTTGGGTTGATATTCCAATTTCGCAACCGTTTCCAAATTCTCCGCCGTCAGTAAACCTCGTAGAGGCGTTTACGTATACCGACGAACTGTCTATTGAAGCAATAAACCTATCTATAGCACCGTTATCAGTGGAAATTATAGCATCACTGTGATGAGTTGAATGCGCCTCTATATGCTCGATAGCCTCGTCTACCCCACTGACGACTTTTACCGCTAAAACATAATCTAAAAACTCAGTATCAAAATCAGTTTCGCTTGCCTCTTTACCGCTAATTATATTTTTAGACTTTTCGCAAAGCCTAAGTTCGACGGGGCGTAAACCTTTTTCAATTCTCTCGTCTACGAGTTTTTGTTTTAAAAGCGGTAGAAAGTTATATGCTATATCCTCGTCTATCAAACACACCTCTTCGGCGTTACAAACGGACGGTCTACTCGTTTTAGCGTTTTCAATAATTTTAAGAGCCATAGTCGTATCAGCCGTTTTTTCAACGTAAACGTGACAAATACCCGTTCCCGTTTCAATACACGGCACGGTCGCATTTTCAACGCAAGCCTTTATAAGACCTGCGCCACCTCTTGGAATAAGCAAATCCACGTATCCGTTTGCCGTCATAAGTTTGTTTGCGCTATCTCTTGACCTATCGCTTACTATATTTATCAAATCTTCGCTAAGACCTGCTTTTTTTAGCCCTAATTTAAGAGCGGAAACTATTGCGCTACAAGAACGGAAACTTTCTTTTCCTCCTCTCAAAATGCACACGTTACCGCTTTTCAAACAAAGACTCGCCGTATCCGAAGAAACGTTCGGTCTGCTTTCAAAAATCACGGCTACTACACCGAAAGGCACGGACACTTTACTAATCTCTAACCCCGCTTTGTTAGTATGCTTAGAAATAACCCTGCCGACAGGGTCGGGAAGAAGAGCAACTTCTCTCATCCCGTTTGCCATTCCAACTATTCTTTCCTCGGTAAGTTTTAACCTATCGACCATAACGGGCGAAAGATACGTAGCCTCGGCAACGTCTAAGGCATTTGCCTCTAAAATTTTATCGGTATTTGCAACGAGTTCTTCCGCCATTATTATTAAAGCGTTGTTTTTTTGTTCAGTTGTTAGTCTAGTCGCTTTTAGTTTTGCTGATTTTGCTATTTTTAATAAATTATCCATATTATTTTTTCGCCTTAAATCTCGTTCCAACCTTTTCCCCGTCAACTATTTTATACAAAATTTCGGGGTCTGAGCCGTTGGTTATAATCATATCCGCACCTGCTTGAACACAAATTTTTGCAGCGGAAATTTTAGTTTTCATTCCGCCAACTGCAAGCGCACTCCCCTTTTCTCCTGCGAGATTTTCAATTTCTTGCGTGATTTCACACACCTCGGGAATAAGAGTTGCATTATTATCCTTATGAGGGTCGGCAGTATATAAACCGTCTATATCCGAAAGCAAAACCAAAAGGTCGGCTTTTACACTTTTTGCGACAAGAGCCGAAAGAGTATCGTTATCCCCAACTTTTATTTCTGCAGTTGAAACAGTATCGTTTTCATTAATTATAGGTAAAGCGTTCAAATCAAGTAATCTATTTATGGTGTTAGTGAAATTACAATGCCTATCTTCGTGATTAAAATCGTCGCCGGTCAAAAGAATTTGCGCAACGTTATGGTGGTACTGTTCAAAAAGCGAATCGTAAATATACATAAGTTCGCTTTGTCCAACAGCGGCAGCCGCCTGCTTGGTTGGAATATCGGTCGGTCTTTCTTTAAGCCCTAATTTCCCTACTCCCATACCGATAGCCCCAGACGAAACGAGAATAATCTCGTGACCGCTATTTTTAAGGTCCGCTAAAACCTTGCATAATTGCTCCGTCCTTCTTATGTTAAGCATTCCCGTTGAATGGGTAAGCGTTGACGTGCCAACTTTTACTACTATTTTCATAAATCACCTTTTCGTAATTGCCAACTAAATTTTTAACCTGCCGTACGCAGTATATTAATTATAACCATTACTGCTTTTTTCGTCAACAAAAATCAATGTTTTTCACTCGTATTGTAAATAATTTATATAAAAAGTTGACCTATAGGTCGATTTATGATAAAATATGTGCGTATAGACGGTTAATTATGAGAAAATTTTTAGTAGAAATTCAATTTAACGGAAAAAATTATAACGGGTTTCAATCCGTCAATAACGGCGTTACCATAGAACAAAAACTTTGCGAGGCTATCCAAAAGGTCTTTAATCAAAATGCGCAAATAAACGGTTGCAGTAGAACGGATGCGGGTGTTTCCGCTGAAAGTTATTATTTTGACTTTTCAGTCGAAACTAAGTTGCCAACCGATAGAGTTCCTTTTAAACTCAACCGCTATTTACCTAAAGACGTACAAACGCAATCGGCGACTGAAGTGCCTTTAGATTTTCACGCAAGATATAACGCCGTATCTAAAACGTACGAATACGGTTTTTATCTTTCAAAACACGTTCAACCGTTGCTAAATCCTAAAAACTATAAAATTTCCGACACGGCTAACCTTGAAAAAATGATTGACGCGTGCAAACTCTTTATTGGAAAACACGATTTTTCGGCGTTTAAAACCCCGTCAAAAGATAAAATTTTACCGATTAGAACTATCTTTGACTGCAAATTAATAAACGACGGCAATCGCTTAGTATTGCAAATAACCGGCGACGGATTTTTATATAATATGGTAAGGATTATAGCAGGAACAATCGTTAAAGTCGGCGAAAACGAACTTTCACTAAGTGAGGTAGAAAAACTGCTTAACGACGGTAAAGAGAGAAAAGACAACCCTGCATTAACGTTACCGCCAAACGCTCTTATTTTAAAGTCGGTAAAATACAAAATTTAACTTAAACGGCGTAGCGAAAATATTCGCTACGCCGTATTTTTTAATACATAAGTCAGCCTATAAGTTGATTATTCGTCTTTTAGGTGATTTAAAAGTCTTTCAAAACTCTCGTTAGATTCTTCATCAGTAGAGTTTTTAAAGATGAATAAATCTTCAATTTCATCAGGCGGGGAAAAATCTACGGTTTTTACGTATTCATCCCAGTTTTCAAGTTTCCACTTGTCGCGGTCAGAGTTACGCTTTTTCATCCTTTTATAGGCAAGTTCAGGGGTTGCAGAAATCCAAATTATAAATATTTTTGCGTTAAGTTTTGCAAACCTATTTCTTAATCCCTCTAAATAACCTTTATCCCTAACTTCACGCCTAAACGGAGCGTTAATAATTACAGAATCAGCATATTTTATCGCCTCGTAACCTAAATTTAAAATCACCTCGTATTCGTAATCCCGAATATTCTTTTGGAAAAACGCCGAACTTCTATTATACGGCTTGTGGGCAACTTTAAAAATTTGTTTCGATAGCGGAATTAAAGTATCTTTATCAAGATAAACGACGTTGTTAAGTTCAGCCGACAACCGTTTAGCAAGCCTCGTTTTTCCGCACGCCGGTGGTGAGGTTATTAATATTAACCTTTTTTCCACAATCCACCCCCTTATTTTTCGTAAACAGACCTTTTTAATATTCCTATAAACGGTAAGTTACGGTAAAGTCCGTCATAGTCAAGACCGTAGCCTATTACAAATTCATTTTCGACTTCAAAACCTACGTAATCCGAGGTTACGTCAGCCTCTCTTCTCGACGGTTTATCTAAAAGAGTACAAATTTTAATAGATGACGGATTTCTCGCTTGAAGAAGATTTTTAAGATATTTCATAGTGTATCCGCTATCAATAATATCTTCAACGATTATAACGTCTTTTCCCTCGATTTTTTTGTCAAGGTCTTTTATCATTTTTACTTCTCCGGACGATTTTGAGCCACTTCCGTAACTTGAAATCGACATAAAATCAATTTCAAGATCTCCGTTAATTTTTCTAATCAAGTCGCTAAAAAACAAAACGCTACCCTTTAAAATTGCAACTACAAGCGGTTTTTTACCTTTGTAGTCACTTTCAATTTGTTTTGCAATTTGGGTAATTCGCTCGTTTAACTGCTCTTCCGAAAAAAGAACCCTCTCTAAAAAACTTTCGTACATATTTTCTCCTTTAAACAACCGTTATGCTAATTATTTTTTTTGTATTTTCGCTAATCTTCATTTTGTCTGCAATTTCAACTCCGCAAACGACTAAAATTTCATTTCCGTCTGCTATAACCGGAATAAAGTCCCTATCTTTTAGCGGAATTTTCTTATTCGTTAGATAATCGCCTAAACTTTTCGTTCCTCCGCCAAACTTCGTGAAAACGTCGCCCTTTTGCCTATAACGGATAACTGCGGTTTTAGGAATTTTATCACCGTCAATTTTTAAAATTTTTCTACCGTTTGCCGAGTCTACAACTCCTTCTTTTATAGAAAGCAATCGGTTTCCTACACTAAATTCCCCAATTAAAAAAGGTGCATAAAACTGAGGTATTTCTCTCTCGGCAAACAAGGTAATACAGTCGTAATTTTTTATTGCAACGACGCCTTCGGGAAGAGTTATACGCTTGCCTGTTTCCGCGGTCTTTAAACCAATAAGTGCGTCTATATGCGCTTTTTCGTAGTCTTTTACGATGTTTAACCTCTTCATTGCAAGAATACACGCCCTTGAATATATTGCGTTAGGGAGGTCGGTTTTTATAGACAATTCCCCTTCTGATTCCGCTACTGAAATCTCGGCTTTTTGATTTAAATATTCGTTCTCAGTCTTTAAAACTTCAGCAAACCGCATAATAGCAGTTTCCATCTCGGGAAATTTTTGTTTTATTTTAGGAATTACCTCTAAGCGGAGAAAATTACGAGAATAATCAGTTTCAAAATTACTCTCATCCGTAACGAAAGGAATTCCGTTTTCTTCAATATATAAATCAATTTGCTCTTTAGAATTTTTTAATATAGGTCTAATAATCGTCTTATCTAAAGAAATTTCAGGAATCCCACCTAAGCCCGCCGGAGAAGTCCCTCGAAATAGATTGAAAAGTACGGTTTCAGTAAAATCAGCCTTATGATGCGCGGTAGCAACCACAGAGCAAAATCCACTTTTTATACAATCTTTAAAAAAGCCGTAGCGAAGTTTTCTCGCCCCCTCTTCAACTGACATACCGTTTTCTTTAGAATATGCAACGCAGTCAATCTTAACTTGTTTTAAAGGTATATTTTGACTATCACAATAATCTTTAACGAATTGACTGTCTAAGGCCGAACTTTCGCCTCGAATACCGTGATCAACGTTTAAAGCAACTACTGAAATTCCAAGACTGTCTTTTTCGTCCAAAAGAAGGCGCAAAAGCGCCATCGAATCTTTTCCGCCAGAAAGCGCAACGCCAACCGTTTGACCTTTTAATATTAATTTTTTATTAAGGTAGAGGAAATTTTCCAAAGGGGTAAGCGCTCCAAACTGAAAAAACTTAAATATATTATAGCAATTTTCGATAGATAAAACAATAAAAAGCGCATATTTTTACAATAAAAATTAACTTTTTAAAATTTAAAAATTTTTTTTGAAAAAACACCGAAAAACTGTTGACAAAATATTTATTTTAAGGTAATATATATGAGCATTCGACAAGAATGTAACTCGTCGCGGAGTAGAGCAGCTTGGTAGCTCGTCGGGCTCATAACCCGGAGGTCGTGAGGTTCAAATCCCACCTCCGCAACCAATAGTTCTTTGGCAAGCGAGAGAAACTTGCTTGCCGAAGAAAAAAATATGGCGGCGTAGCTTAGCTGGTTATAGCGGCCGGTTCATACCCGGCAGGTCGTTGGTTCGAATCTGACCGCCGCTACCACACTACCCTTGATAAGAACGGCCCCTTGGTCAAGCGGTCAAGACATCGCCCTTTCACGGCGGTAACACGAGTTCGATTCTCGTAGGGGTCACCATAGAAGGTGTAAATTGAACTTTTCGATTTACACCTTTTTTTATTTTAATTTTTTCATTTTTATTACGAAATTTCCTTAATTTTTTGCCACCTCGTTTGTGGCATCGTAGCATATTCCTCGTGGCTGTAAACTGCCGTCTGTAAAATTACACTAAATACACTAAAAGTTAAAAAGAGCCAAATTGAAAATTTATCTAGAGTCAAGTTTTTACTTGGCTCTTTTTTATACCCAAAAATAATCAAATACTATCATTTTTAGAATTGCTTTGGGTATAGCATAATTTTCCGTCTTGCAGTTGACAACCACTATATTATATATAAAGTTATATGTTTTGACCGTCCTATGCTCTTATGCCCCTGCCGATTTGGCAAAAAATATTAAGGAGTAAAAGAGAAAAAAATGAAAAAAGTAATCTATTCAGTTACCAAGTATGGTAGGAATGAAACCAAGGTATCCGGTATCGGATACGTAACAGATGAGGACTTGGTAATAGCAGCAATTTCAAAATCAGGTAAACCTTACGTAAGAATCTTCGAGGATTGTATCAAACGTTGTTATAAAGTTCAAGGTAAAAACGACGAATTCAAAGGTAACATAACAGAAATTATCGAAGTTGAATTAGAAACTAAAAATAACAATTACGATACACGCGAAATCGAAGTTGAATACGGTATTTGGTTTAAATACGCCGACTAAAGGAGAACTGAAATGAAAGAATATATACATTTTGATACTGAAAAATATATTACCTTTAACGTGGTATATAAAGATGATGAAAGGAAACTAGCAATAGTTGCTTCTTCGTCAGAAGGTAAAATTAGCGTTTTAGAATATGAAATTAAAGAAGACTCGAACGGTGAATATTTTGAATACGGTCGTTTCTTTGAAAAAATATATTTTAATGACTTTGAAGAAGTTAAGGAGGTGATTTAATGTATTCGATTGAAATTAAAAATTTAAGATATCAAAAACCTACTATGGAATGGCAGGTTAAAGTTGATCGCTCTTCGGTACTTGGTAATCCGTTTTATATGAAATCCGAATACGAACGTGGACTCGTTTGTGAAAAATATAGAAGGTATTTTCACAAGAAAATCTACGATGGAGATTCGGCTTTTATTAAAGAAATTGAAAGGCTTAGAACGCTTTTATTTCAATACGGAAAGTTAGAACTGTATTGTTGGTGTTATCCGAAAATGTGCCACGCACAAATAATAAAAGATTATCTCGAAAGGCACTATACAACGAAAGGATTATTATGAAAGAAAATTTTATTAAAACTAAACCTTTTAAAACTCTTGCAATATCTCAAGGGTTAACGGGTAAAATGGCAGGAATGCCGGCAATTACAACTTCTCTTCTTTGTAATGAAAATTGCAAGAAATTATCTAACATAATCGGTACTGTTTGTGAAAAATG
>SVIB01000055.1 GCA_015055505.1 Clostridiales bacterium | reverse complement strand
GCAATTTCTGCGAAATTGATGATATACAAGGCTCACGCCTTGATTTTAATGTTAGAATGTGGTATAATACACTTAAAGAGGTGATATTATGTCAAAGAACTATTTATTGATATATTCCGAACAGCTTGCGACCGATATTGAATTGATGTGTCAAAGCATTAAAGCACCGTCAAACACACTTTTTCAAATTCGAAAAAGTTCAAGTAGCGTTTATGCCAATATCCGTGAGGCAAATTACGGTCAAAGTAAAGCAGACATGCTTTCCAAATTTGAAATTGCGCTTAAAGAATGTAGTGAAACAGAAGGTTGGTTACAGTTATTATTTAATACAAATGGTATTGATGAAGATACATACAAGAAGCATCGTAACCTTTGCGGAAGAATTAGACGAATGTTGATTTCGAGTTGCAAAACATTAAAAGAGCAAAGATGACTTATGAAAGAATTTATGATTGGTAAAGTTGTAAAAGTTATTGTTGATAGATCGATTGGTACTCACCATCCAAATCACAAGGATTTGATATATAGTGTTAACTATGGTTACGTTCCCGAATTTTTTGCTCCTGATGGCGAAGAGCAAGATGCCTATATTTTAGGTGTAAATGAACCTGTTACAGAATTTGTCGGAAAGGTTATTGCTATTATCCATCGACTTAATGACATTGAAGATAAATGGGTTGTAGCTCCTGAAGACAAGTCTTTCACAAAGGAAGAAATCACGAATTTGGTTGCTTTTCAAGAAAAGTTTTTTGATATAGAGATAGTGATATAAAAAGCGCCCATTATATAAATTTGTATCCTTTTCACCAATTACTCTCAAAATAACAAAAAGGCGTACGCAAGTGCGCCTTTTGTTATTTTGCGTGATTTAATAAAAGGAGTCGAACGCAGTGAACAAAACAACCCTGTGAGTTGTTTTGTGAACGGTGACCGAAGAATTTTTATATTTTTAAGCTATCTCAAATTTTTGGGATAGCTTTTTTTGTTATGCTTTTATATAGCCTTTTTACGTAGGACAGTTTATTACCTTTTGTAAAACCCCAAATATCTGTATAATTATTATAGAATCAAACACATTCAAAAAAAGAAAGGCTTTTAATTATTATGAAAAATTACGTTGTTATTGACCTCGAAATGTGCAACACCTACAAATCTATTATGAATCAAAAAATGAATTATAAGCAAGAACTAATTCAAATAGGCGCGATATTGCTAAATGAAAATTACGAGCAAATAGATTCATTTGTTACTTACGTTCGCCCCGAATTTGGAACGATTGATACCTTCATAAAAGAATTAACCGGAATTTCCAAAGAAGATACTCAAAACGCTCCTTGCTCAAGAGATGCTTTAGAAG
Organism: Clostridiales bacterium; assembly: GCA_015055505.1. Taxonomy (GTDB): domain Bacteria; phylum Bacillota; class Clostridia; order Christensenellales; family Borkfalkiaceae; genus UBA10281. Next base: position 2,297 of record SVIB01000055.1, on the reverse strand, counting down.
CCTTTAGTGCATGGTTACCCAAAGATGCTACTATTATTGCTTGGAGCAAAAACGACGAAAAACAAATTAAAAACGAGCTTCAACGCAAACATTTTGATATTCCGAAATTACGTGAAACCTTTGGAAATTGGATAGACTGCCAACAGCTTTTTGCTTCAAAAATGAATACCACAAAAAAATACAAACTCTCCGAAGCTCTACCCATTGCCGACATATATTACGATTACGGCGCGCACGATGCACTTATAGATGCCAAAAATACCGCCAAACTGTTTGCTAAAATACAATTAAACGAAGAATTTACGCTGAGTCCCTATTTTATAAGCGCAACCCCAAAAAACGCTTTTACAACAAGTCCTTTTACCTACCGTAATGAATATGAAAGCTGTTTCACCTACTAAAATAGGACACTTTTACTCACTTTACAATCAGAGGCAAAATCGATATACTTGTATTGTAGATACATCTAATGAAAGGAGATACGCATGTAAAGCAACGTATAGTTAATTACAAATCACCAAATAAAAATCAAAAAGGAGAACTTATGAAATTCAAAGCAAATCAAATCATTTCTTCAAACGGCAAAAATTACAAAATCACAAACGTGCTTGGAGAAGGCGGTCAAGGTGTGGTATATCTTGCCGAATGTGAAGGCAAGCAATACGCACTCAAAATCTATCTCAATAAACCGCATTCCGACTTTCGTTACAATTTAAAAAACAACATTGAAAAAGGAAGTCCCTCAAAAACTTTTCTGTGGCCAAAGGCTTTAGTTGAAGGTGACGATTACTTTGGTTACTTAATGGATTTAAGACCTTCAAACTACGTATCATTTATCTCATACTTAACGGGCAAAAACAAATTTAAAGATCAAAGCACGCTACTTCGCTGGTGCATTGAACTATGTTTATCCTTCAAAAAATTGCATGAAAAAGGATATTCCTATCAAGACTTAAACGACGGCAGCTTCTTCCTTGATAAAGATACGGGTGACTTACTTATTTGCGACAACGATAATATAACAGCAGATAAGAAAAATCTCGGAATTTTAGGAAAAATGCGATACATGGCTCCCGAAATAGTTCGTGGAGATATAGACCCCCTCACTAAAGAAGCTCAAATGCCCGACGTTCACTCAGACCGTTTTTCACTTGCCGTTATTCTCTTTTTAGCTCTTTGCCTTGGCAACCCGTACGAAGGAGAACGTCTAAAAGACTATCCAATTACAAATGAAAAATCGGAATACGAGATGTACGGTGAAAATCCAATCTTCATTTATCACAAAGAAAACAGAACAAATCGACCGATTCGTGGCTATCACTCAAGTGTACTCCATCGCTGGCCACAGTTACCAACATATATAAAAGAGGCATTCCACAGAACCTTTGTTGACGGTCTTGACGACAGAGAAAATGAACGTACAACCGAGCTTGAATGGTTACGACTTCTAACTCGATACCGCGACGAGCTTATATCCTGCAGTTGCGGAGCGCAATATGCATACGGCGCTTTTGAAAAAACGCAAAAAAATGCTTGCCCCCTATGTCAAAGCCAAAACCAAGGACAGTATTGCATTTTGTACGTAGGTAAGCACAGAATATTGCTTGAACCTAATAAAAAGCTCTACGCTCATCACATCGATAAATTTTCATCTCTCTACAATGATGAAATTGGAGAGGTAATTCAAAACAAAAAGAACCCCGCATTGTGGGGAATTCGTATAAATATTGGAAACGATATACTCGTAAAAGACTCTACAGGTAAAGAAAAAACTATTGCCGCAGGCGGAGTTATTCCAATAATACAAGGGCTCAAAATAAAATTTAATGAAACAACAATAGGAGAAATAAGATAATGGCAGATAAAAAAATTCAGGAAAAATTCGAGCTTGGCGACGGTATCGCAAGACAGGAACTCAACGTTATATTCGTCATAGATAACTCAGGAAGCATGCAGGGGGAGAAAATCGGCGCTGTCAATAATGCTATTCGTGACGTAATGAGCATTATGCCCGATATTCAAGATGATACAAGCGATGCAACTATAAAAATTTCAGCACTCACCTTCTCTGATAACGCAAAATGGGTATATACCGAGCCTAAAACCATAGAAGAATTCAAATGGCGCGACATAAATACCGAAGGCGCAACAAACCTATCGGCTGCATACGCTGAGCTTACAAAATACCTTTGCAAAAAAGAAAACGGCGGTCAAATGCCCGATCTTGGCGGCGTTGCTCCAATCATAATCTTAATGACCGACGGTATGCCAACAAGTCCGGATTGGAGCAACGCCGC
>SVIB01000023.1 GCA_015055505.1 Clostridiales bacterium | reverse complement strand
TGGCTATGTCACAGAAAATGGTTGATTTTAGCTGAAATTCATTTTCAGCGACTTGACGAGAAAAATACAAGAAAGACGAGCGTTTTGCGAAGGCGCATACCCTCTGCGGTCTGTAACTGAGCAAAACACAAAGTATTTCACAGTATTTTTCCGTCAAAAACCAACCAAGTGATGTGACAGAGCCATTTTTATAAGTTTACTAAAACGTTCACTATCGTCAATTGTTTTTATTTAAGCTAAGACAAAGTCCAAATATTCTTTCTAACTGCCATAATTAACGCCTCTAAATTGTTACATATCGTTGAGTTCGTTACATCAAAAAAATTCGTATAATTCGAGTTTTCTTATAAAAACAAAATGAGAATATTGTGCTATTTTCGGGCTTATAGCCTTATTTATTAGATTTTTTACCCTTTCTTTTCAAAACGTAAAGATATATGAAAATTGCTATTAAGGGGAAAACCGTTCCCGTTAATAAACCTACTTTCATGGCAACTTGTTCAACTCCTAACCCAAAAGTGTTAGCAAGTGAAACACCAAAACTGCTTGCGCTTACAAGGTCGGTTACAACCCCGACAAGTTGAGGTCCTAACGACGCGCCGAGGTCACCTCCTGCCGCCATCATTGCGTAAACGAAAACTCCGCCCGTAGTTATTGCCGAAGAGGACGCTACCAAAGTTCCCGGCCAAAGCATTGCAACGCAAAAGCCCGTAAGTCCACAAGCAATTAAACCAATGATTGGAATATTTACAAACACCGCTATTAAATAACAAGCAGTAGCGCCAACCGAACCCCAAAACAAGACTTTTTCTATGTTCTTTCCGTATTTAGCATAGAGAGAACGGCCAAGTCCAAGCATTACCGCAAAAAAGGCTACGCCGAATATATCACCCCACACCTTAGGAATCGAAAGCGCCTCTTCTAAATAACTGGAACTCCACTGCGCCATCGTCACTTCACTCGCTCCGCCTAATAACATTGCAAAGAAAAATAGCCATAATGTGGGCGTTTTTAAGAGTCTAACAACACCCGACGCTTTCTCGGGAGTTTGCATTTCGGGGAGTTTTGCGCTCATAAACGTAATTGCGCCTAAAATTGGTATTATCAAAAATATAAGTGGAAGAAAAAACCAATTTATACTTTTGAAAATAAGTAAAAATACTGTTGACACCAAAACAACGCCTACGACTCCCCATGCGTAAATCGAGTGGAGTTTACTCATATCTCTTTCGGGATTATCACTTGGCAAAGATGCAATAACCGGACTGATTAAAACCTCGGCAAAACCGCTTGACGCTGAAAAGACGACCGTTCCTAATATTATACCCACCAATGCGCTACCACTAAAAAGTATTGGATAAACGCCGTATATTAAAAAACCTATAATAGACAAAATGGGGGTTATTTTTACCGCCTTTTGCATATTTATCTTATGCGAGAAAAAAGAAAAAATTAAATCTATAATAAGTTGCGTGCAAAAGTTGATAAGTACTAAACTTCCAAGCACTGCATACGATACGCCGTATAAATCTCTAAAAGATAAAAATAGTAACGGCGGTAAATTGCCGACTACCGCCATTGATATATTTGTTAAATAGCACGCTGACCTTACTTTATTTTCATTAGTCATAATTTCACCTTTTATTGTATTTTACCAACTATTTTCGCTAATAATCAACTTATAGCCCGTCTTTTTGTCTTTTTTGCATTTCCTTCCAATAATAAAAACCGTATAGGTCGTTTGCTAAAAACATTACGAAACAAAAAACCATAGGAAGATACGATATTTGCTCTATGCTTGCCAAAACCCACAAAACGATTAAGACTATATCGTTTGCGGAATAACCGATAGCATAGTAAGGACTTCTTAAAAAAGTGAGTGATGCAGCAAAAAAACTCGTCGTTACGGATATCGTGCTTACTAACACATTCGTAGTACCCAATGCTTCCAAAATATAATAGAAAGCAACGGTTACGACGATAGCAAAACAAGATAATACGACCAACTTCTTTACAGTTAATTTTGAAACTTCGACCTCGTGACTGTCTTTATAGGGGTGTTTTATCCAAGAAACGACTGAAACCAGAGCCATCGGCATTGACATACAAAGATAGGTAATAACTTCACCGTAATACTTGAAATAAATTGACACAACGCCGTATAAAAGTGAAAAAACCATCGTTAAAACCTGTCCAATAACCATACCTTTAGACACAAAAATAAGTGCGGTAACGCCGGTAATAGACGAAACGAAGGTTAAATAGTCTTGCATACCCGAAACAATGAAAGAAATAACGCTAACTGTAAGCGACGTGATATACAACCCCCACTCGAATTTATTTAATTTTTTAAAAGGGTTAGATAGTTTCATAAAATCTTTGTAGCCGTTAAAAAAGCATTCGATAACGCAACTTCTAAGACCTAACGTTGCGAACACGAATGCTACCCGATGGCAGAAAATATTATTTTGTAATATTTTACACCAAACGGCAATAAAAGTCAACGCAATAACTTGCATTTTTAATAAAAATATGATAAAGTAATATAGGTCACATGCGGATGTGGCGGAACTGGCAGACGCGATGGACTTAGGATCCATTGGGCAACCGTGCAGGTTCGATTCCTGTCATCCGCACCAACGAAAAAAGAGCGCTTTTGCGCTCTTTGTTGTTTGTGTGAATACTAAGGAATTGAATAGAACTTGCTTGCAAGTTCGGTCTCATTTACGCAGTAAATCTTGCCGTGAGAAGCATATCGCTCCGCCCACATTAAAGCAGTATCATTACGGGTGATATTCAAACACTTATTTTGTAGGTTTACCCTACGATACGGCAACTTCCTGTCATCCGTCCACGAAAAAACCTATTTTCATTGTACTTTAGCGCTTTCACTAAGTGGTACTAAACACAAAAAAAGGTATCGTCGTTTCATCTTAAATTATAAATTACAAGGATAAATATGATTGATTTTGTCGTTACTCAAAAGAAAAAAGACTTTAAAATTTTGCAGTTGACCGATATGCAAATAATTGACGCTTCGCAAAGGCGCTTTGCTGATCGTTTATGCAATATTGAAATTGAAAAATTGCAACCTGATAATATGAATGAAATGCTCTTTGACAGCATGGATAACCTAATCAAAGAAACATGCCCCGATTTAATTGTCGTAACGGGAGATATCATCTACGGAGAATTTGACGATAATGGAAATTCCCTAAAGGCTTTTATAGATAAAATGGAATCTTACGGTATTCCTTGGGCTCCCGTTTGGGGAAATCATGACAACGAATCAGTTTTAGGTGTAGATTGGCAATGCGAACAATTTACCTTAGCTGAAAATTGTTTATTCAAAAAAGGAAGTACGGTAGGTTGTAGCAATTATATAATAGGCATAAAAAACGAAAACGGGAAGTTGATTCGTCTTGTATATATGATGGATTCAAACGGTTGCCACAACGCCTCAAACACCTCAATTTTACAAGGCGTAAGACAAGCTGTTGGTTTTACCTCTCAACAAACGGAATGGATGCGTTCCACTTATGCTCAAATTTGCAAAGAACACAATAAAACCGTTCCCTGCTTCGTATGTTTCCATATTGAACCTATCGATTTTATAAAAATTTTAGAAAATAAAGGCTATTACGATACGAACAATTTTAAAAAACACGATATTGCTTTTAACGGAGAGGATTTTGGTCAAATTCACGAGTCTATTTGCGCTGGAGAAGCCCCCGTTTCAATATTATCAACTTTTAAAGAAATTCACGTCGACGGCGTATTTTTTGGACATTCGCATATAAACAACGCAAGTATAGTTGACCACGAAATCCGTTGGACTTGGGGACTAAAAACGGGAAAATACGATTACCACGAAGATGACAAACTTGGCGGTACGCTAATAACAGTATCTAACGACGGAAGAAATTTTACCATTTGTCACAAAAAATCACAATAACATTAAAAAAGGCGTGTTACCTTTACAAGCAATTAAACTTGTTGCGTAACACGCCTTTTTTATACAAACGTTAAGCTACCGAAAAGTTGTATTAATTTATTGATTTTTTCTTTGTAAATTGATACAATATAAATAAAAATAATTCTTAAATTTACAAAGGAAAAACTTATGGCTGAAAAATTACCAATATCTAAAAAACTTGCAAAAAGGAAATACCAACCTGCTCCTAAATTTATAGCTTTTATTTACAAAACGATTATGGTTGATATAATCGGTCGCAAATATAAACCCCAATTTCAATAATTGACGACGTAAACGATTGCGACGGCCCTTGTTTTGTAATTTTCAATCACTTATCAAGAATTGATCACGTTTACGTTTGCGGAGCAACCTATCCAAGGGTTACTAATATGCTTGCAGGTTACAATGAATTTTACCGCAAAAAATTCTCTTTTATTTTCGGTCTGAACAAAGTTATTCCCAAAAAAAATTACTATCCCGACACTATTTCTATTAAAGGTATTACTCAAGTCTTCAAAAAAGGCGGTTGTGTAACTTTCGCCCCCGAAGGACTAGCAAGTAACGACGGTGGAAATAAACCTATCGTTCCGGGAACAAGCAAATTATTTAAACATTTCAAAGTTCCCGTGTATTTATGCTATTTAGAAGGTCAGTATTTACAAAATACCAAAGTTTGTTTAGATGAAAGATACGGAGAAACGCACGCTACTATGTCGCTACTCTTTTCAAAGGAAGACGTACAAAGTTTATCCGTTGAAGAAATGGACGATATTATAAACGAAAAATTTAGGCGCAACGAATACGCATGGAACGCCGAAAAGAAAATCAAATGGGAAACTCACGGAAGAATATGCTATCGTATAGAAGATTTCTGCTACAAATGCCCTAAATGTGGTAAAGAATTCACAATGAAAGGCGAAGGAGATAGAATAACCTGTTCAAACTGTGGTAACGGTGCTACTATGGACGATTATTATCAATTCCATCCCTATGATGACGCAGTAATACCCGACTCCCCATACGACTGGGTTCAAAACGAGCGTATGGATATTATTAGAGAGATTCGTGAAAATCCAGATTATTTCTTTGAAGACGACTGTCAAATCGGCAATTTGGACGAATACAAACTTCTTACTAAAAACAAAACGAGTTTTATAGTTGGCGAAGGAAAAATTAGAATTGACCATAGCGGTTTGCATTATAAAGGCACTCGTAACGGCGAACCTTACGAATTCACTGCAAATTATAAAAATTTATACACTCTAATAACAACCGTTGATTCTATCTTTTTTAATTTCTACTTAAACGGAGAATTTTTTGACGTTTTCCCAAAACATCAAACGGTTGGAAAATTTTGCCTATTAGTTGAAGAGATGCACCGCTACCATATAAACACTTATAAAAACTTTAAGTGGTTTGACTATATGTACGAAGGTATGGAACTTGGCATTGACTTAAAAAATCAACAAACCGAAAAATAGTTTTATTTAAACGAAAAGAGCCCGTTTTTACACGTGGCTCTCTTTCTTTATTATTTATCCGTATTAATTAAGCCTTAGGTCCAGCCTTTACTAATGCCTTTCCTGCGTCGTTTCCAGTATATTTTACAAAGTTCTTAACAAATCTGCCTGCTAAATCCTTTGCTTTGCCTTCCCAAACGCTTGCATCCGCATAGGTATCTCTTGGGTCTAATATGTTAGTATCAACACCGGGGAGAGCCGTAGGTACTGCTAAATCAAAATAAGGAATAGTCTTTGTATCAGCCTTTAAGATAGAGCCGTCTAAAATTGCGTCGATAATTCCGCGAGTATCTTTAATGGAAATTCTCTTACCCGTACCGTTCCATCCGGTATTTACAAGATATGCTTTAGCACCGCTCTTTTCCATCTTCTTAACGAGTTCTTCAGCGTACTTAGTAGGATGAAGTTCTAAGAATGCTTGACCGAAACATGCCGAGAAAGTAGGAGTAGGTTCGGTAATTCCTCTTTCAGTTCCTGCAAGTTTAGAAGTAAAGCCCGAAAGGAAATAATATTGCGCTTGTTCGGGAGTAAGTATTGATACTGGAGGAAGAACGCCGAAAGCATCAGCCGAAAGGAAGATTACGTTTTTAGCGTCGGGGGCAGCCGAAACGGGGCGAACGATTTTTTCAATGTGGTCGATAGGATAAGAAACACGTGTGTTTTCAGTTACCGAACCGTCGGCAAAATCACATACTCCGTTTTCGTCAACGGTTACGTTTTCTAAAAGCGCGTTACGTTTAATTGCTCTATAAATGTCGGGTTCAGAATCTTTATCAAGGTTAATAACCTTTGCATAGCATCCGCCCTCGAAGTTAAATACGCCGTTATCGTCCCAACCGTGCTCGTCGTCGCCGATAAGAAGTCTCTTTGGATCGGTTGAAAGCGTAGTTTTACCAGTTCCCGAAAGACCGAAGAAAAGCGCGGTATTTTCGCCGTTTAAGTCGGTATTAGCCGAACAGTGCATTGACGCCATACCGTTTAAAGGTAAATAGTAGTTCATCATAGAGAACATACCTTTTTTCATTTCTCCGCCGTACCAAGTATTTAAAATAACTTGTTCACGGGAAGTAATATTGAATACTACTGCAGTTTCACTGTTAAGACCTAATTCTTTATAGTTTTCTACTTTTGCTTTAGATGCGTTGTAGCAAACGAAATCGGGAGTGAAGTTTGCAAGTTCTTCTTCGGTAGGATTGATAAACATATTCTTAACGAAATGCGCTTGCCAAGCAACTTCCATTATAAAACGGATTGCCATACGGCTGTCTTTATTTGCTCCGCAGAATACGTCAACTACGTATAATTTTTTATTGCAAAGTTCATTGATTGCAAGAGTCTTTACAGCCTTCCAAGTTTCTTCACTGCAAGGATGGTTGTCGTTTTTGAACTCGTCCGAAGTCCACCAAACGGTGTCCTTTGAATTTTTATCCATAACGATAAACTTATCTTTTGGCGAACGACCGGTGTAAATACCAGTCATTACGTTAACTGCTCCAAGTTCTGTTTCTTGTCCTTTTTCATATCCCTCTAACGACGGATCAGTTTCTGCAACGAACAATTCTTCATACGAAGGATTGTGAATAATTTCAGTCGCGCCGGTTATACCGTACTTAGTTAAATCTAAATTTGCCATATTTATTACCTCTAAATTTATTTTTCTTTTTTTAGTTAAGAGATCTCCCGTTTTTAAGGGATTTGACCTCTTTAATTTAATGGAGTTTTATCTCTTTAATTTCAGGGGTTTTAATCTCTTTAATTAAAGGGGGATTATCTCTAAAAACGTCTTAAAAATTGACCTTTTAAATTCCATCGTCGAGTTTGTCCTCAAACTCCCCCAATTGTAAATTTATTATATCATACAATCAAGAAAAATGCAATACAAATTAGAAAAAATTTTTATAACGTAGAGTTTATAATTGAATGCGAAGTTAGAAGTTCGCATGTTTCAACTTTAATAATGCCGTCGGTGGTGGCTATAATAATCACCGCCACTTGGAAAGGTTTGTAAGAAAAACATTTAGTGCTTGTATGTTTTTTGTGAGTTAGATTCTCGCCCTTTCCTTTTTTTTATTCAATTTTTTATTTTATTAGTTGCAGTTCTTTCATTCTGCAAAAGGAGGTATTAAAAATGAAAAGAGGTATTTTGTTAAGTGTAAGAGAGCAAAAGGACAAAGATACGGGTGAAGACGTATTATTTGCTACGGCGTATGCTCTACCGTCTAAAATGAAAAATGGCGGTTTGTGGTATCCGAAAAAAGAAGATTCAACTTACGTAAGGTTTGTAAAGAAAGAATCTAATCCCGAAGACTATGAATATCTTTCAAAACTTCTTCCCGGCTGTTTGGTAGATATTACTTTAGGCTTAAACGAGTTTACTAATAAAACTTTCGTAGCAAGTATGAAATTAGTCGAAGGAACAGACGTTTATGACGAGGCTACTCTATACGTATAAAGGATAAAAGTCTTTACACGTTGACAAAACGTATAAAACGTATAAAACGACAAAGTTGGAAAATGTGGATAACTTAGATAACTTCGTATAATTTTAATAAAATCGTCAACACGACCTAGGGCTTGTCAAGGTCGTGTTGACAAACGTATAAAACGTATAAAAAACGCAAGCAAAAAGGTGGTTAAATATGTTTTACTTGCAAAAAGGCGGTGCTTTATGAATTTAAGGCACTTGGAAATTGTTCAATATAAAGAATATTTAAAAGTCGATATTCAACAAACGTGTAAAAAGTATGCAACAATTAAACAGTGGGCGTACATTTTGCACGATAAGGACGATACTGCTCCGCATTACCATATTTATTTGAACTTTGGAAAAAGTTCGGTTGACACAAAACTTGTCGCAAAATGGTTTGAATTGAGTTACAAAGACGAAAAGTCTGGAGAAGAACACGACGGAACGCAATTTATAGAAAAGGTTAAAGGCCGTAAAACGGACGTACTTTCTTATTTAACACATTCAAACGAAAGTCAAAAAAACAAGCACCAGTACTCTACAAGTGAGGTTATTGCAAATTTTGACTTTGTTGCGGAAGTGGAATCTGCAAAGATAATCGGCGATTTTAAAAATCATACGTACGCGCAAATGTTACAGTACATAGATACGTTAGCAGTAACCGAAAAGCCAAAAGCGTTAAATCAGTTAAAAAAATTGTGGGAATTACATTGTTTAACGGCAAGTTTGGAAAAAGACCGTAACATTAACGTAATGTTCGTAACTGGCAAAGGTGGAACTGGAAAAACGTATTATGCAAAGAAGTTTTTAGAAAGTTTTAATTATGACTATTCAATATCTTCGTCAAGTAACGACCCTTTACAAGATTATTTGGGTCAAAAAGGTTTATTGTTAGACGATTTGCGTGACGAAACTTTTAAATTTGAAGATTTACTAAAACTTATAGATAACGATACTCAGTCTTCGATAAGTAGCCGTTTTCATAATAAAGTTTTTGTCGGCGATATGATAGTAATTACTTCTTCTATACCGATAAGGTTTTGGTATAGAGAGTTAAGAACGTCAAGTTTAGATAGTTTAAATCAACTTTATAGACGTATAAACTGTTACGTTGAAGTTTTAGAAAACGAAGTTGTTGTTTATTATGACGGCTTAGACGAAAAAGGACAACCTAAGGGGTTGGGTCAGGTGTTTAAAAATGAAGTTGCGGAACTTAAGGCGAAAAAACCTAAAAAATTTGATTTCAAAACGGCGTTTGAGAAGATTTGCTCGATAGAAACGGCAGATTTTCCATTTTAAAATCTTTAGTTAATATCCGCAAAGAGGAAATAAATAAAAGGAGAAGTATTTATGGCAAAATTTATGGAAAGTCCTAGCAAAAAATCAAAGCGTTATGCACGTGAGTTAAAACGAAGACGTAAAACGAGCGGAAAAGCCTTGACAAAGGCAACCGCAAGTTATCGTATGGGATATTTAAACGCACGCAAAGAACGTAGTAAGGCGAATACGGCTTTTAAGAAAAAACAAAGAAGAAAATAGGAGAAAACATGAAAAAAGTAATAAGTATACTATTAAGTATAGTAACCGTATTTTCAATAGGGATATTATCTACTGGCTGTGCGGTCAAAGATTGGATTGACAGCGAATTTGACGAGATATTTGACGAATTAGAATCGTTAGAGAAAGTCGAAGAAAGCGAAAACGACAGTACGCAAAGCGGAACTGTAGATAAAGACAGTACGCAAAGCGGTAGTAACGACTCTGAAACCTTAGGTCTAAGACAAGTTAAAGTAGGCGATGATATTGGCGGTAAAAGAATTTATTTAAGTAAGTTTTCGGAAACGATAGAAGATTTAAACTTTTCAATAAATGAGTCTATGACGTTTTATCTATGGGCAATAAACGAAAACGACGCAGAATTAACAATTTTTATAGGCGAAGGATACGTAAAGTTTAGCGTTGGATATAACGGTTGGTCACATTATAAAATTGACTATACTGTAGGGTTAGAGTCATTTGTCGTAGACTTAGAGAGCATGTCTAACGGCAAATACGCAAATAACGGATGGATAGTTGAAGAGGTTTATTATGATTCCGCATATTTAGCAACAAGTCCGTTTTATATTAACGCTTTATAGAAATTCACAACCTCTTTTATATCAACCTCCATTATAGTGGACGCTGAAAACCCTGCGCTAACAACGTAAACGCAAATGGTAGTATTTATTGGATATTCAATATCAGATTTAAACACATGAAAATCCAACGTCAACTTAAAATTTTCATTTTGGATAATAAAGGTGTTATTCATTGTTTTCTCCCATAATTATTTGTATTATAATGATTGATAAAATTAATGTTAGCCTTATTACACTGATAGGCTTTATATTTTGCACAAACACTCAGCTTAGCAACACTTTTTATTCAATTCCCAATCTAGAAATTTTTATCATATGTGCCCTCTCTTCAGTTAAGTATAACATAAACTACAAAGAAAATCAATTTAAAAGTTCCGTATAGCCAACTTTCATCTCTCTTTCCTATCCAATAAAGAACACAATTTTATACCTCTATTATTGTAAAACGAGAGATTTGTAAGGAGCGAGGAGAAACGAAGCGACGGAATAGCAGTTTGAGAAGAGATTGAAAAAAAAGAGAAGATGGACAAACTGCATCACTCCCGACAGTCAACAACTTGACTGTGAGGGAGAAAAACTCTCATCCCCAGCCAACAAAAAAAGGACACAAAAAACGTGTCCTTTTTGTTGGCTGGGGATGAGAGATTCGAACTCCCGAATGACGGAGTCAGAGTCCGTAGCCTTACCGCTTGGCGAATCCCCAATATTCAAGCCGTCCTAAAACGGCTTTTTTATTATACTACATTTGCTTTTATTTTTGCAAGTATTTTAACCCAATTTCTTTTAATTGGTCAAATTTTTTCAACCCCTCGAAAAAGCACAAATATAGGGCTACCGTATCGTATCTTGCGTCGTGACCGCCAACTTCACAAGTTAAAAACAATTCTCTGCTCTTTCTCGTAATATCATACGGATAGATATCCAAAAACTCACACATTTCGCCGAGTTTTGGATATTTATACCCTCTATGGTTTGACCTTTCCATCTTCATTATAGGCGTAAAAAATTTCATTGTATCAAAACTTTCGTTATAACGGAAAATTCTATCTTGATAGCAAAACTCGGCAATTAAAAACCCTATATCAAATTTTACGTTATGGGCAACTATTAAATCCGCCGATAAAAAGTCGTCGTAAATCTCGTCTATATCACAAGAAAAAGTCTTTCCGCCCGACAGTTTTTCGAGTTTTTCAACGGTAAAACCGTGCACTGCTGATGCCGACGGATCAATATACGAAACGGCAAAAAAGAAGTTTTTGGCAACCGCCGTTTGCCCGTCCGTCATTATATATGAAAGTTGTATTATTCGCCCCGGGGTAAGCCCCGTCGTTTCCGTATCAAAAAATAAAATCATAACGTTATTATATCATCTTTTGTTTTAATTATCAAGGCTCTGTCACAACGTATGACTAATAAAATTTAAAGGATTAGATACGGGTTGCGTCAGAGCCATTATCAATAAACAAGGACGGAAATTTTCCGTCCTTATATTATTATATTTTACTTATGGTAGTGGGTTTTAATAAATCCGACTGCTTTTGCAATTTCCATAAAAAGAATAGGTACAAGAGAAAGACCAAGTCCTACGAGGTATAACCACCAAACGAGGTTTTCCATACCGAACACACCGTTTACACCGGGTACGAAAAGAACGAAAGCGGTTAACGCAGTACATACCAAAAGAGATAAGTTCATAGTCTTATTGGTAAAAAATCCAACCTTGAAAAGGGAATGCGAAGAACGCATATTAAGCGCTTGAACGAGTTGACTCATTGCCAAAATCATAAACGCCATAGAACTACCAACTACGTGACCGTGTGCGCCTGCACCACCTTGATAATAACCAATGAGGTAACCGATAATCGTCGTTACGGTAAGAAGAATACCGTTAAGGAAAATCTTAAGCCCAAGACCGCGTGCGAACAAACTTTCATTCTTCGGCTTAGGTCTATGGTACATAACGTCGCTTTCAACTGCTTCCATACCGAGTGCAATTGCAGGAAGAGAGTCGGTTACGAGGTTTATCCAAAGAAGTTGAATTGGGCTAAACGGATTTCCAAGATGTACTGAAATACTACCTAAAATTACGGTCGTAATGAATACGACTAAAACTTCGGCAAGGTTAGTAGAAAGTAAGAAACCCACAACCTTTTTGATGTTTTCGTAAATACCTCTACCCTCTTTAACCGCGTCAACTATAGTTGCGAAATTATCGTCGGTTAAGGTCATATCCGCAGCGCCTTTTGCTACGTCAGTACCCGTTATACCCATTGCGCAACCGATATCCGCAGCCTTTAATGCAGGAGCGTCGTTTACACCGTCACCCGTCATAGAAACGACTTCGCCCTTTTTCTGCCAAGCCTTAACTATTCTTATCTTATTTTCGGGAGAAACACGGGCGTAAACGGAAATATTTCTAACTTCTCTATCAAGTTCTTCGTCGCTCATTTCGTCTAATTGAGCGCCCGTCAAAGCCTTATCACCGTCTACGAAAATTCCAAGTTCTTTTGCAATAGCCGTTGCCGTAACGATATGGTCACCAGTAATCATAACGGGTTTAATTCCTGCTTGACGGCAAGTTTCAACTGCAACTTTACACTCAGGTCTCGGCGGATCTATCATACCAACGAGTCCAATAAAAGTAAGTCCGTTTTCAAGTTCTTCAAAAGTAGCCTTTTCGGGAACTTTATCAAGTTCTTTATATGCAACCGCTAATACGCGGAGAGCGTTTGAACTCATTTCGTCACAAGCAATTCTTGCCCTTTCGACGTCGCCCTTAACCGTTCTTTGCGCAATAACGTCAAACGCGCCCTTTACGATTGCGATAGGCTTTCCGTTTACGATATTTACGGTCGTCATAAGTTTTCTATCGGAGTCAAACGGAAGTTCTGCCTTTCTTGGGAACTGCTCGTTGAGGTCGTCCTGTTCACCGCCCGCTTTATGCGCGGCAAGAACGATTGCCGTTTCAGTGGGGTCGCCAATATGTTTTTCAGCGCCGTTTTCAAATACTACTTTACCGTCCGAACAAAGACTGCCGTAGCAAAGCATTTTATACGTTTCACCCTCAGCCTTTCCGTTAAATTCGGTAATTTCTCCGCCGTCAACGTAAGTCTTAACGAGAGTCATTCTATTTTGAGTTAAAGTACCCGTCTTATCCGAACAAATAACTGAAGAACTGCCGAGAGTTTCTACTGCAGGAAGCCGTCTAATTATAGCGTTTCTCTTAACCATACGCTGTACGCCGATAGATAAAACTATGGTAACGACCGCAGGAAGACCTTCGGGGATAGCCGATACGGCAAGTGAAATTGCCGACATAAACGAGCCTACGATATTGTCAAAACCTAAACCGTCTCTTACAAGTTGAACGGTAAACATAACCGCGCAAATACCAAGAACTAAAATACCGAGCATACCGCCAAGTTTTGCAAGTCTTTCCTGAAGAGGCGTTTTGCTTTCTTTTTCGTTTGCAAGTATACCTGCGATTTTACCCATTTCGGTTTGCATTCCCGTAGCGGTAACGACAGCAAGAGCCGTACCGTAGGTTATCGAGCAACCCGAGAAAACCATATTAGTTCTATCGCCTATCGGCGCTTTTTCTTTAACGGAAGCGTCCGCAAACTTTTCAGACGGAACGGACTCACCCGTTAAAGCCGATTCTTCGGACTTTAAGTTTACGCTTTTAATAAGTCTTGCGTCTGCAGGAACGAAATCGCCTGCCTCTAATTTTATTATATCACCGGGCACGAGGTCAGCCGACATAACGATTTTTTCAACTCCGTCACGGATAACTCTCGCGTGAGGCGCAGACATATTTTTAAGAGCCTCTAACGCATTTTCGGCTTTACTCTCTTGCGCTACGCCTATAATAGCGTTTAAAAGCACTATTGCGAGAATAAGGAAGGGCTCAACCATTTCAACGACGTCAAGATGATTGTTTTTTACCGCTTGATAAATAGCAACGCCTAACGAAATGGCGGCGGCAATTAAAAGAATAATAATCATTACGTCCTTGAACTGTTCAAAAAATCTTGCAACAAGGCTCTTTTTCTTCTTCTCTTCAAGTTTGTTAGGACCAAACTTTTCCACGTTTTCGGCAACTTGCGCCGAGGTTAAACCTTTGGTTTGGTCGGTCGATAAAGCCGACAAAACTTCGTTTACGTTTTGACTGTGAGGTGTCATAATACTCCTTTTGCGTTTTTCGCTTAAATTTTTGAGTCGTAGCAAAGACCGTTTGGGCTTAAAAAAAGACCATACCGAAAGTTATCGGCATGATCTCGTCGTTTAAAACTAAACCGAAACCGAAAGGTTTGTGCTAACGATTTAGTCACGGCGGTAAAACCGCGCGCCAACTACTCCTCATATTACAATAATATTATATTGTTTGTAATAACAAAAGTCAATTAAAATATAAAAATAAATTGTCTTATTAAGGGTTTTTACCAATTTTTCACTTTATTTTGCGCCTAAAATATTTCTCAAATCGTCTTCGATAAGTTTAGGCTGGTCGGTTAAACAAGTAAATGCGATTTCGTCGCCCTCTAAAATAACCGTTCCGCCGTCGGGGAGTAAAACTTCTTCTCCTCTTAATATTTTAGTCACTCTTACGCCGTTAGGCCATAAAACGTCCCTAATTTCTCTGCCGATTGCAATAGATAACGGCATAGCGGTAAAGGTAAACTTATAACTAACGGCTTTTTCAGTTGAACAGTGTTCTTTCGTAAACTCTTCAAGCAAGGTTTCGTAAATGCTGTCAGTTCTTGCTACGTCGCCTATAAAATACCCTATTGATACGCCTATTATTACGGGAAGTAACGGAGTAAAACTAAAAGTCATTTCAACTACCATTATAACTGCGGTAATGGGCGCTTTAACGACGGTTGCGAAAAACGACGCCATACATATCATAATTAACGCGTCTTTACTATTCTCGCTCATACCAAGACCAACCCACACTTCCGCAGTGAGAGCGCCTATACACGCGCCAATTGCAAGCATAGGAATAAACGTTCCGCACGGAACGCTCGCACCCATATTAAACACGGTCGTAACCGCTTTAAAAAGCAATACTGTTGCCAAAGTCCATACAATCGGCAAGCCGAAAACGGTAGGGGTTTGACTTGACGCAAGCGAACCGAGAGTATCTATAAAAGCATGTCCACCGCCGGCAACGTTGACGGTAATTAACGAGAAAAGTCCGCCTATAAGCACGGCAATCGCCATTTTTAGCCAATCGGTTTGCCATTTTCTTTTTAAATTTATTTTACTCAAAAGTCTTTTTACCCAGAATATCGACTTAAAAAACAGCACGCCCGCAAGACCGCAAATTATAGCGGATAAAACGACGAAACCGTATTCTGCCAAAGGTATTTCTAACAAATTAAAAGAGTGAAACCCGCTGTGCGAAACGAGATTGAAAAGACTAAAAAGCCAAGACTTAGTGAGCATTCCCGCAATTACCGAAGAAAAAGCGCAAATGAAAACTTCGGGAGTAAACCTCTTATGAGCCTCTTCAAAGGCAAAAGCCATTCCCGACATAGGCGCGCCTACCGCTATTGCAAGACCGGCACACGCTCCGCCCGTAATTTGATAACGGCGTATCATTTCATTTCTTTTAGATATAGCCGAAACTCCGTCGCCGACGGTTGCTCCAATATGTACGCTCGGACCTTCCGCCCCTGCGGAAAGCCCCATAAAAATAGACACAAGACTTACCGCAAACATAGTCACTAAATCTCTGTACCATTTAAAACGGACTGCCCCACGGGTTGCCCCTTCGGTTTGAGGAATACCGCTACCTTTAATCATAGGCACTAACCGTATTGCCACGCTTAATATAAACGAGCCTATCACGAGCGCCAAAATAAGAAGAGGAATAAACAACGGGTTTTGACGGATTAATTCGTATATCCCCTTTGACTTTTGTTCAAAAAACGAGGCGCAAATATTATAAATAGTTACGACGATACCTGCAAACAACCCCGTAATACTGCCTACTAATATAAGTTGTACGGCGTTTTTATATACCGTACTGTTTTTATTTTTAGTCTTTTCTTTGGTCATACTTTTCACTTTTTCTTTTAAACATTGAATTTACTTTATTAACAAAAAAATCGTTGATTTTTTGAGAATATTTCATACTTAAAACAAATGCAACTATACAAATCACGGCAATAATAGCCAAAACGACAAGTCCCCATCCCTCGTAAGGTATAACCTCTCCCGACATAAAAAGAAGAGTAAACCCAATAGAAGTTGCCCTCGTTATTACTTGCATAACTAAAAATCCGCCGTAGGTTATCGGTAAAAGACCTGCTACCGTACATAAAATATCGTCGGGGAAAAACGGCAAGAAAAACATAAAGAAAAGTACTACATTTTGCTTACCTTTTAATCTTTTTAACCACTCGTCAACCTTTTCTTTACTGCCTACTATCCAATTTGCAAACGGTCTGCCTATCTTTTTACCAAGGAAAAACGCAAACATTGCGCCTAATAACATTCCTATATAAGAATATAAAAAAGAAAGCCACGTACCGAAAAGATAGTTACCTGCAACAATAGTTATCGCGCCGGGAATAGGCACGAAAGTCACTTGCAAAAACGAAACGGCTATAAACACGAGCGGAGCAACCGCCCCTGTTGATTCTACGTAATCTTGTATTTGCTGTTCAGTCAACTTTGTAAGTCCTAAAAGCCGTAAAATAAGGTATATTATGCCAATTACCGCAACTATTATAAACGCCGATAAAACTAATCTTTTTATAATTTTTTTATTCTCTGCGGAAATGCCCCTTTTAGTGGTATTCCCGTCAACTTCTCTATTTTGACTCATAAATCACCGATATATAATAGATTATATCCTATGCGTTAAATAAATTATACAATTTTAACGGATTTTTTTCAAGCGTTTTTTTATTCCAAGCGGAAACAACCAAATTTTCGTCTTTTTATCACAAAAAAAGGCTTAGATAAAATATCCAAGCCTTAACGATTTTTTATACGTGAGGTTTGCCTCTCGCACTTATTTATTGCGTAATAGATTGATTATTTTCTTTTTACTTTTAACCGCATATTTTAATGCTTTGTATGCCCCACTATTATCTCGATTTTCCGCATAGAACACGACCACGTCGCTTTTATTAATCATTTCACAATTACGGAAATAAATTCGACTATACCAATAATCAAATTCTAAATCTAAATATACAAAATCTTCATAATCCTCATCTTTTAAATATTTAGGGCGCTTGCTTTTTCTTAAGTATATAACGTCAGTTAAACAAAAAATTCTTTTAATAAAAGGATGTTTTTCTTTCAATTTTGAAACAACGCTGTGACACATAAAATCAAACTCGCCCATTCCACCAAACAAAAAAACAGTTACACCGCAATCTATTAAATGATTAACAGTTTTCTCAATTTCTTCATATAGGTTTTCTTTGTTATCCACTGTTCTATGCCCAAAAAAAGAACACATTTTTCCATTTTCCATATTTTCACCTTTTATAAATCATACTATACAAATTTGTATATGTCAACATATTTAATACGTTTTTGTATAATATAATAATATGGAATACGATTTTAAGAAAAATAATATTGCCGAACTTAGAAAAGCGCAAAATTTATCACAACGGCAACTATCTAACGCAATAGGCACAAGTCAAGCAAACCTATCACGATGGGAGAAAGGAATTATTCAACCCAGTGTTGTTGAATGTTGGAAACTTGCCGATTTCTTTGACGTTAGCATTGACGTAATTTGCGGAAGAAAAGAATATTAAAAAGCGCGTTGCTTTTTCTTTAAAGAAAACACAACGCGCTTTTTTTAAACAAATTTTAAATTCTTACACGTGAGGTTTGCCTCTCGCACTGATTTTTCCCGTCGGGTCGATTTCCCCTGCTTTTGCAAGTGAAAGTTTTGTAAGAAACGGGCCTATAAGTTCGTAAATAAGCACTGAGAAGAGGGTTATATTTGCGACTATTAACCCCATTTCACCAAGTTCGTGAGCCTTTAAAGCCATACCCAAAGCAACTCCCGCTTGAGGGAATAACGTTATACCGAGATACTTTATTACGTTCGGTTCGGCATGAACCATTCTTGCGCTTGCGCTTGCTCCAAAATATTTTCCAAGACAACGGAACACGATATAAACTAAACCGACTAACACGATAAGTATATCGCCAAAAAGCGAGAAGTTAAATTCTGCTCCGCTTATAACGAAGAACAAAATATATAATGGCGCCGTCCAACGGTCAAGCCTATCCATAAGTTCTTCGGAAAAATCACAGCAATTACAGAACACCGTTCCAAGCATCATACAAGTTAAAAGCGACGAAAATGCTATATGGACTTTACCTATTTTAAACTCCAACATAGAAAGCGCTACCGTTAAAAACACGAAAGCAACCGACATTGAAAGTCTTTTTGAACGGGAATGGAAAAATCTTTCAAAGAAAGTTATTAAAAATCCCATTAACGAACCCAAAGCAAGAGATATAACGACTTCTATAATTGGCTCTAAAAGTATTGAAATAATATCAAGGTGACCGACGAGTATTGCCTTTGCTACCCCAAAAGAAATTGCAAAAAGCACAAGTCCTACCGCGTCGTCTATAGCAACTACCGGTAAAAGAGTGTCCGTAACAGGACCTTTCGCCTTATACTGACGGACTACCATAAGCGTTGCAGCGGGAGCAGTTGCCGAGGCTATTGCGCCAAGCACCAACGCTACCGGCAACGGAAATTTATTATCGGGAATTATAAACGATAACGTAATAAGCGCAACGTCTACGAAAACCGTTGCAACTACGGCTTGAAATATGCCGATTACGGTTGCTTTTTTTCCTATTGCTTTAAGTTGCGACAGTCTAAACTCATTACCTATCGAAAAAGCAATAAAGCCAAGCGCAACGTTTGATATAATCGAAAGAGATTCGATTTCTTCGCCACTCGTAAAACCGAGTCCCTTAACTCCTAACGCGCCTAAGCACCAAGGTCCTATAAGCACACCCGTAACAAGGTATGCGGTAACCGCCGGAAGTTGAACGAGTTTTGCAAGTCTTGAAAGCATTAATCCGCCAAATAAAGCGACGGACAAACTTAAAAGTATTTCCATGTTTCTCCTTTGCAAAGGGTTTTTCTACGCCACTTTTTTGAGTAGCCTTTTTAGGCTATGCCACATCATATAACACTGCCTTTTATTAAAATATGCACCCTTAAAATCCTTTATGATTTTAATACTTTAATTTATAAATGTCAACGAGTTTATACTATAAAAACAAAAAAAGTTTCACTTTTCCAGTGAAACTTTTTTTACGGTGTTTAACAACTGTTATTCTTGATTTTCGCTTTGGTTATTTTTCTTTTCTTCAACCTTTTTAGAAACGTAACCGATAAGATACGTAGAGGCAATTATTATACCGACGATTAAAAATACTCCAAGCATTCCAACGCCCATATATTTAAGATTTTTTATAAAATTTATAGGTTCAAACATATTAACTACCTCCTTAAATAAAGAATCCAAGCACGAGTGAGCCTGCAATAACGGACGCAATTTGTCCCGAAACGTTTACACCGATAGAATGCATTAGTGAAATAATTTATAAATTAAGTGTAAAATTTTATGTTTTACCATGTAGAAATATAATATTTTGCATTGACAAAAGTATTTTATGATTGTATAATAATTACATTAACAACGGAGGAAAATTTATGAAAAAGTTCTTTGAAGAATTCAAAAAGTTCATAACCCGTGGCAATATCGTTGATATGGCTGTCGGCGTTACCGTTGGTAGCGCGTTTACCGCAATTGTAAACGGTCTTACCAACAACATTTTAAAACCGCTTATTAACTGGATACTCGCGTTAATTATGGGTGCAAATTCCTTAACTGAAGTTTTCACACCTTTAAAAATGTATGAAGACCCCGACACAGGCGTTGTAGACCTTTCTCAATCAATTTATATTGACTGGGGCGCATTTATCAACGCAGTTATAAACTTCGTTATTATCGCGTTCGTTCTTTTCGTTATCGTTAAAACCTTTAACTCTATTAAAGAAAAACAAGATAAACTTGAAGAGGCTGTAAATAAATACAAACCTACTAAAGAAGATAAAAAGGCTATGAAAGCAGAGGGCGTAAAACTTTACGACCGCGACGCTGTAAAAGCATGGCTTGACGCAAAGAGAGAAAAAGAGGCGCAGTTAAAGGCTGAGGAAGAGGCTAAAGCCGCTGAACAAGCAAGACTTGACAGACTCGCAAATCCCACTACCGAAGACCTTTTAAAAGAAATTCTTGCAACTTTAAAGAAAAACGCTTAATCGTTTTAAGTAAACTAAAACCGCTTGCATTTTGCAAGCGGTTTTTTGCTAATTTTTAAGCGACGTTTTCCTCTTTATTTTCTTCTTTTTTAACTTTTTCAGCCGTATCGCAACTGTTTCGATATACTACGAAACGGTTATAAACGTATTCTAAAACAAAGTTACAAATCATTGTAATTATTTCCACCAAAAAGCCGTCGACGCCGTTTCCCTCGGCAATATGTCCAAGTACGGTTGATACGGGTGTAAACACTGCGTAAAAGGCTAAAACTAAAAGCATTGCAACTTTTACGTTGTTCGCCGATTTAAAGGTAATTTTGCGGTTAATCGTAAAATTCCAAATTACGGATAAGAGCAAACTCGTTAAATACGATACCCAATAATCCCATTTGAAAAGGTCGTACATTAACGCAAAAGTTCCTATTTGAATAATCCCCGCGCTAATTGATATTATAGTAAACTTAACCGCCCTAAACGTTTCTTTAAAATTCTTCTTTTGTTCCATATTTTTCTCAAACGTCTGCCTATAGGTCGATTTTCAACGCAAATAAATTTACTTCTACAGTTTTACAATAATTTTAAATCCGTTGCATAACACCATTTAGCAGAGGTAAACTTTCCTAATATATATTTATTACAAGCAAACTCACTCATAGTAAGAAGTTTATTGTCTTTAAACACTATTCCCTCAGCCATTGGCGGAAGGGTATAAGATTTTGTAAAAATTGAAGAGTCAATCGCATAAAGCGAAATTTCTTTTCCTAAAAGTTTGATTTTACTCTCCTCTTTCATTTTCGTCCTGTCATATTCGTAAATTACCGAATTTGCAAGGCTGTAAGAAGTCGAACAGTATATTTTGCCGTCATGAAAAGCCATTCCCTGCACTTTATCGCGTATGGTATAAGCGCAAACCGGAGTTTTACTTAAACCGAATTCCTCATTTTGACTAAAATAGAATGCAATCGCGTATCCGCCGTGCTTATCTCCCGCTTTCGTCGTCATCTCATGAGAATCAAGCAAAGAATAATTCGGCTCGTAGTGGAATTCGTTTATAACCAATCTGTTTCCGTCGATTGAAAGAGCCGAAGCGGTAATATAGTCGTTTTCATCCTCGGGATTTACAAGCGAAAACTCGCCAAGAGCATTTACTTTTTGCCCGTCGTTTACCGCAAGCATTGCCGAATAAGAATAAACGTAAACGCAATTAGCAGACGAACCTGCAACGTAAACGAAATCGCTATAAAACGCTACACCGCCCGAATGTCTTTTCATTGGCGAACCGTCTTTATACGCTAAACGGACTTGCTTTGCCTGACCGCTCGTACCGTCTACAAAATAAACTGCCGACGCCGTTTTATTTGAAAAGTAGCCCGAAATTAAATACCTATTTTGATTTGCGTCGTATGCAAAACCTTGCGGAACGAAATTATCGCCAAGCCCCGGTATCTTAAACTCTTTCGCGGATGCCAAATAATAGTCGTTTATAGGCGCCATAAAATACGCTCTAACGCCAAACACTACCAATGACAAAAATGCTATAATCGACAGTATAACCACTGTGATCACCCTTGCAATCTTGGGCATTTTAATTATCAATTTCATATATTGTTCCTTAAATTGTATAAAGACTTATTTATTAAAAGCCTTCGAACTCGTCGTAAAAACCTGCTTTTTGCATACAAGTTTTATACTTTTCGTAAGTCCAATTTTCACCTATATTTGCAGTGAAGTGGTTGACGCCCGTTCCTCCGCTATAAGTCCATTTTATGAGATAAAACGCCTCTTTGTTTTCATTTATAACGTCTACCGTCAACTTTCCGTCGCTTTCAACGGTGTAATTCCCGTGCGCTACGACTTTATCGGTCGTAATATCTACAACCTCGTAACTTCCTGTTTCGTCTTGTCTTGAATCGTTTGTAACGACGAGAGATAATTTGCCGTCTTTCGGTTCACTCATCATAAAACAAAGTGGAGCTTGTGATCTCTTTACATAAGAATATGCAAGTTTTTTAACACCGTACCAATCAATTATTGCGTCAGAAACTTGAGGCCAACCGTCTACGACGTTCCACCAAAGAATTCCCGTCTTGCGAGGTCTTTGCAGTCTAAACATTTCTATAAAGAATTTCTTTGCCTCGGCTTGAGAAATTTGACTTTGACGGGCAAACTCGCTTAAATCGTTCGAGGCAGAGCCAAAAATTCTCTCCACTTGACTTACCATAAGCGGAAGCCTATACGCATACGGATTATCCTTAGCGTACGGCTCGATTCCTGATGCGTGAATAAGCCACTCTGCATTGTTATATATGTCGGTAATCGACTTATAGGGCAAGTTTTGAGGTGTAATAAACTTGTTAATAGACTTTGGAGAAGGGCATCCGTGATAACCAATCTCTGATGCGAAATGGCATCTCGTCGTAGCGTAATACTGCCCTTTAAAGAAATCTCTTGGACCCCAAATATGACTTTCCGAAGGCATACCGTAGCGATAGGTCAATTCGTCGATATATGGAGAACTTGGAAGATACGGACGGGTTGCGTCGTGATTTCTAAGTTCTTTTAAAATTACGTCACGGGTTATTTTATTATAGTTTGGATTTAAAAACGACGTCGGATCGTCGTCAGTTCTATCCGTTTCCCATCCGTTTACAACGAAACAATCACACTCGTTATCGCCTGCCCATAATACGAGCGAGGGATGATTTCTTTTTTCAATTGCAACTCTTTTTACTTCTTCTTTTGTCAACGCGCAAAGTCTGTCGTCGTCGGGATAATGTCCGCAACCGAAAGTAAAGTCTTGCCACACCATAATACCGTTTTTATCGCAGTAATCGTAGAATATTTCGCTCGGATAGGTATTACCGCCCCAACAACGTATCATATTACAGCCTAAGTCGTTGGCATATTCTAAATTTCTTAACGTGTATTCGTCGTGACGCGACGGAAAGGCGTCGCACGGAACCCAGTTAGTTCCCATAACGAAAACTCTCTTACCGTTCACGATAAAACAAAAATCGCCGTCGTCGCCCGAGCGAGAAGTTCGTTTAAGCCAAACCTGTCTAATTCCCGTATTTACGGTAATTTTATCACACTCAACACCGTTATAAAGCAAGGTAAACTCTACCTCGTAGAGATTTTGCTCTCCGTAATTTTTAGGCCACCAAAGGTAAGGATTTTTTACCTCAATTTCCACCTTATTAGAGGCGTTGAACGGTCTCCATTCACGGTTAAACTCTCCGCCCCTACACTTACCTTTAATTAACACTCTATAATTAGAAATAAAATCTTCTTCGCTTTCAATTTTAAAGGTTGCAACGAGGATGGCTACCGATTTATCTTCACTCATCCAATTAGTGTAAACGAAAGGTTCTTTTATTCTCGCCTTTTTTACATATTCAATCTTTACAGGTTTCCAAAGCCCTGCGGATACTATTCTCGGCATTATATCCCATCCGAACATTGACGCCGATTTTCTAATTTCTATTGAATCGTGATTGTATTTCATCCCGAAACACATTGCGGGAATATCAAACTGACGGGCATAATTACAAACCGGAAGAATATGTAATAAAACTTCGTGTTTTCCATCTTTTAGAGCGTTGATATCAAAACTGTGTGAATGGTGCATGTTTTCAACAAAACCGAGTTTTTCACCGTCTAAATAAATTTCAGCAACCGTATCGACGCCCTCAAAAGTTAGCAATGCATTTACGCCGTCTTTTCTCTCGTAATTAAACTCCGCATAATAAAAAAGATGCAAATTCTCAAATTTTTGAGTTTCCACACTATTTGCACCGACGTACACGTCCGGAAGAATACCCTCACGCATAAAATCAAGTTCAAAATTGCCGGGAACTGTTGCATTAATCGACTTATAGCCACACTTTTTGACGTCTTGAACAGTTGTTATACTTACGTTTTCATTTAAATATCTTTTATTTTCAACCCACGCAAGTTTCCAATTTGTAATTAGTTTTTCCATTTTTAGTTTTCCATTTATGATTTTAAGATTTATTATAATACCGTCGCTTATGACAACTTATTATATTGCTTTTAAATTATACCACATATTCCTTTTCTTTACAACCAATTTTTTCAATAATTATAATATATTTTTCAATTCTGCTTATAACCTTGACATTGCGTATTTTCTGTATTATAATTATCAAAAATACGAATTCAGGAGAAAATTATGAAAAAGAAAGTTGCCTTACTTGGCGATTCTATCCGCCTTATAGGTTACGGACAAATTGTCCCGCAAATGCTTGGTGAAAATTATGAAGTTTTTCAAACTGAGGACAACTGCAGATTTGCAAAATATACTTTAAGAATGTTGTTTGATTACGCGGAAGATTTAAAAAATTGCGACGTAATTCATTGGAATAACGGACTTTGGGACTGCACTGAACTTTTTGACGACGGTGTTTTTACTCCCGAAGACGAATACGTTGAAAACATGCTTAGAATAGCGAAAAAATTAAAGGAAATAACTCCAAACGTTATCTTTGCAACAACTACGCCGACAAAAAACACTTATAAATATACTCATAACGATAAAATTTCGCGTTATAACGAGATTATCGTTCCTAAACTTAAAGAAATGGGAATTGTAATAAACGACCTTAACTCTCTTCTTATAGGTAAAGAAGACGAAATGATTTGCGACGACGAAATTCACCTTTCGCAAAAAGGCGCTGAAATTTGCGCCGAGGCCGTATGTAAAGCAATCAAACAATTTTAAAAGTTACGCCCGATTTGTTTTCAAAACAAATCGGGCGTGTTACTTTTTATTAAAGTTATGTCAGAGCCTCTATTAATATTATCTCAGTTTTTTTACAAAACTTCTTCTGCGCTTATGCTGTACGCTGTCAAAGACCTTCCATTGGTTTTGAATATTTAAATTATCC
Source organism: Clostridiales bacterium (assembly GCA_015055505.1). Taxonomy (GTDB): domain Bacteria; phylum Bacillota; class Clostridia; order Christensenellales; family Borkfalkiaceae; genus UBA10281. Next base: position 2,696 of record SVIB01000023.1, on the reverse strand, counting down.
TCTAAATTGAGATTTGTTTCCGCGTATTCAACGCCGTCTTTTTTAAGCATATTATGTATTTCGTTAATAAGAGCCGAGGCAATCGCCTTTCCTCTGTATTCGGGAAGAACTCCAATTAACGCAAGGTCTATAACTTTTGGGTTTTTGATTGCTTTTAACAGTCTTAATATTGCTAAAGGCGTAAGTTTTCCACCGCTTTTTTGTACTGCTTTTGCAATAGACGGGAAACAAACGCCAAAACACACGACGTTATCGTTTTTATCGAGAATAACAGCGACGTTTTCTACGTTTACTATAAGTTTAAACCCGCTTATAAGCGATTTTTTCATTTTTTCGGTAAACGGGACCGACTGATAAATATCAACGTAGGTTTTATCTAACACGTCAAACAGTTTATCTCCGTATTTCTTTATAAAATCCGCGGTGTTTTTAGCCTCGCCAAACTTAAGTTCATACTTTTCCATCATTCGTGAGGATATTCTTGCAATTCTCTCGTCAAAATTTTTAGGAGCGTACAACTTTCTCTCCGTCCAATCGACTTCCTTTTGATAACCTCGGTTTTCTATAAGTTTTTGGTAATAATCATAATTGTACTGCTCTTCAAAAGTAGAAAGTTGGTCAAAGCCCTCAACCAAAAGTCCTTCTCTTTCAAGGTCGGAAAAACCGAGCGGACCGACAACCGTATCCATGCCTTTCTCGATTGCCCAGTTTTCAACTGCCTCAAACAACGCGTCGGCAACCTCTTGGCTGTCGATTGAGTCAAAACGGGTAAAACGCACCCTCTTTTGATTCCATTTTTGGTTGCTTACTCTTTGTAATATCCCGTGAATACGACCAACCGTCTTACCGTTTTCTTTGGCAAGGAAAAATATCGACTCCGCCTGTTCGTCGTAGACTGTATTTTTCTTAAAAAGAGCCTTTTCGTCGGCATATAACGGTGGGACGAAATATTCATTTCCCTTATACAAACGCAAAGGAAATTCAATAAATTCCTTTACGTCTTTTTTATTTTCAACTTTAGATACGGTTATCATAATCTCTCCGTTTATCTATGAATTGCGTGAAAACAAATACCAACCGTATTAGGTCCGCAATGGCTACCCGCAGTTGGGTTTACCACTACTATTTTAGTATTTAAATCCTCTCCGTATTCATTTTTCAGCATTTGTTCGAGTTCTTTTGCAAGGTCTAAAGCATCACTATGACCTATAATAACCCTATGACCTTTTATATCTTCTTGCAAAGCCCTTACGTATTCCAAAAGTTTATCCGTCGCGCCCTTTCTTCCTCTTGCCTTTGCAATCGAATCCATTACGCCCTTTTCGTTCATACAAATAATGGGACGAATACCGATAAGACCGCCCATAACTGAGGCAAGACCGCCAACTCTTCCGCTACGCGCAAAAAACTTGAGGTCGTCAGCATAAAAATAAACGGCAAATTTATCGACTTCCGTTTTTGCCCATTCAATAATTTCTTCTGCGCTCGCGCCTTTTTTTGCAAGTTCGCCTATTTCCATTACTATATTGTAACTTAAAATAGTAATACCTTTAGTGTCAACCCTATAAAGTTTTCTTTCGGGGTATTTTGCTGAAAGTTCTTGCCAAGCAAGTTCCATTGCGTTAAAAGTTCCGCTCATAACCGAAGAAAAATGTACGTATAAAATATCTTTTCCCTCTTTTAGCGTAGGTTCAAAATATTCGGCGTATTTTTTAGGCGAAAGACCGTAAGTAGTTGGTAACGCGCCGTTTCTTAAAGTGTCGTAAAAAGCCTTACTGTCAAACGTCTCAAAATCTTCGTAAGGGTAAACGGTATCGTCTCCCTTTATAGAATACGGCATACTTATAAGTTTATATCCGTATTCTTTGGCTTCTTGAGGGGTTATATCAGTATCCGTGTCAGTAAATAATTGAAACATAACATCTCCAAAGCAACGTTCCTCTCCGTCGCTAAAATATTTCACACCGTAAATATTTTATCAAATATAAAAAAAGTTGTCAATCGTTTTATTTTTAAGTATATGCGCAATTAAAATTTACACCTTTTCTCTTTGCAATTTTCTATACCCTAAAGGTGAAAGATTTTCTTTCTTTTTTAGAATAAGCCCAAAATAATTTGCTGATGAAAACCCGCAAATTTCGGCTATCTCGCTAACGCTTTTTTCCGTTGATACTAAAAGCCGTTTTGCATGCGTTATTCTAACCGAAAGTAGAAATTCTATAGGAGTTTTTCCTACGTATTTTTTAAAATTGTATATAAGCGTTGGTTTTGCCATAAAAAACACGTTTGATAATTCGTCTAAGGTTATTTTTTCTTTAAAATTAGTGTTTAGATAATCTAAAATTTTAAGTAGCGTAGGCGGAATTGCTTTTTTGCTTGAAGATGCGGGAATTTGCTTTTCTCCTTGCGCTAAACTTATTAAAAACACTATATAAGAAAACACCTCTCTCGCCTTTTGGTCGTAATGCTTATCCTCTTGTTTTACTGAATAAATTTGCTCTAATACGGTAGTAAAATTTTTAGCCTCGTTAGGTTTTAATTTTATTATTTGTAAAGACTTTCCGTCAAGCACTGATTTTTCATAATCAGTCATATAGTTTACTGAAATATTTACGGTATGCCGTTCAAACGAACCGCCCTCTGTTTTATGAACTGCGTTAGGCGGAATAATAACGAGCGACGGCGCGCTTATTTTA
>SVIB01000022.1 GCA_015055505.1 Clostridiales bacterium | reverse complement strand
AAGTTATAAAAGAGTTAACTAATATAAATTACGACCGAAGAAAGAGAATAGCCTTTAAGACGGCTTTAAAGCCAATGGAAATTACGAGAGTTGACGTTTATTTCAAGGCCGTTCCAAATGTGATTGAAAAGAGAGAAACTCCTGAAATTATAACGCTAAAAGACGACGTTAAAACAGTCGTTATAAATAAGCGTAAAGGACTTATTACCTCTTATAAAGTTGGAGATAACGAACTTATAGCGGGGGATATATTCGTTCCGTATCTATTTGACGATTCGGCTGACCCGTGGGGTTTTGACGATAGAACGATGGGAACGAATATGCGCAAGTTTGATGTGGCAAACGGCAATGAAGACATTTTCAAAGGGGTTGAAAGTTGCCGTATTACGGAAGACGGCGACGTGTTAACTCAGGTAGAAAGTCTATTTAAAAAAGAGGGTATGACGATAAGGCTTTTATATAAAGTTTATAAAAACCTTCCGTACGTTGACGTTACTTGCAATATCTCAAATCAAGATAAACTTAAAGGTGTAAGACTTGGTTTTGAAGGTCAAACTTCGGCGACTGTGGCGCTTACGTTTGGCAGTGAAGAGTTGACTTTTGACTATAGAGAAAAGCCAATGCATAGATTTATGAAACTCGGTTCGGGTTTGACTGTTTTAAACGACGGAACTTGCTCCGCAGTCGGCGACGAAAACGGCGCGTATATGACTCTTTTCAACGGCTCAATGTATTGCGCTCACAAAATCGGCGACAGACCGCTTATAGATTACTCGAGATATATAGCGCCTATTGAAATTGGCTACCATACGTTTAATTATAGAATAGGCTATTTTAAAGACGGAACTGAAGAAACCGTTGCTACAGAGTTTAATCAAAAGCAGTTTGCGCTTAATTTCTTCCCTCACGGAAAGGGAGTTAAAAGAGAGGGAACGTGGGATATTCCTACCGATATAACTCTTACCGTTTGCCGTAAGGTAAAGAGCGGAAAAGAGATAAGACTTTTTAATAATTCTAACGAGAAAAAGTCGATTAAAGCGCTTATAGACGGGGTAAACGTTAATTTAACCTTTGAAAAGTACGAGGTAAAAACTCTTTTAAAAGTTGACGGAAAAATAGTTGAGTGCGATTTAGCAATAGACGAAAACAGGTAAAAATACGGCGTATTACTCAAACGGTAATACGCCGTTAAACTGTGGGAAAAATAAAATTTTGACAAAGACTTTACAAATTTCATAAGATATGATATAATGATAATTATGGAAGAATGAGTTCCGTAAAAATATATGATACTTAGTAAAAAAAAGAGGAGATTTAAGGCGAGTTCGCCAAAGAGTATTATGGATAAAAAAATAGAATGGCTTTGTAGACGGTTTGGTATAGAGGGAGAATATCAGCGTTACGAAGTTGTAACAAACGGACATATAAATACGACGTATAAGGTGTATTTTTACCGCGATAATGAAGTTAAAGACTATATTTTGCAAAGAATAAACACGTACGTATTTAAAAATCCCGTTGAAGTTATGAACAATATTTCGTCTGTAACGGAGTATATTAGGGCGAAAATCAAGCAAGGCGGAATAAGCGCAAAACGATTTGTTTTACATTATTACAAGAACGTAGAGGACGGCAATTATTATATTATTGGCGATCAAGGCGGTTTTTGGCGTTTATGCCGTTATATTGATAATTCTATAACCTTTAACGAAACTGATAATTTGACTCTTATTGAGGAAACGGGCAAGGCTTTTGGTAATTTCCAACTTCACCTTGCCGATTATCCGGTTAAAAGTTTGCATATTGCGATACCTCATTTCCATAATACGGTAATGAGATACGAGAACTTTAAAAAGTCGGTAGAGCAAAACGAAAGCGGAAGAGCGGACGAGGTTTCAAACGATATTGAAGAGTATTTAAAACTTGAAGAGATTGCAACTCAAATGTATAAAATGCAAAAGAGGGGCGAACTTCCTTTAAAGGTAACTCATAACGATACAAAGTGTAATAACGTGCTTTTTGACGAAGATACTTTTGAAAATCTTGCGGTTATAGACCTTGACACCGTAATGCCGGGACTCGTAGCCTTTGATTTTGGTGATTCTATCCGTTTTGGAGCAAATACTTGCGCGGAAGATGAGAGAGATACCTCTAAAGTTAAACTTGATATGGCAAAATACGAGGCGTTTGCAAAAGGCTTTATGCAAACTGTTGGCGCAACGCTTACCGAAAACGAAAAAGAGACGATGGCTCTCGGCGCTATAACGATGACTGTAGAGTGCGGACTTCGTTTTTTAACCGACTATATTGACGGCGATAAGTATTTTAAAGTAGAGTGTAGCGACCACAATTTAGTAAGAGCGCGTTGTCAATTAGCGCTTGCAAAGGATATGATAGAAAAATACGACGAAATGAAAGCGATAGTTAAGAAATATTGCTAAAAGTCGGGCTATAAGTTGATTAACAAGTAAAAGTAAAACAAAATCGTCCTGAAACTTAGAGGTTTTCAGGACGATTTTTAAATTTGCGGAAGAAAGGAAAACGGGGAGAAATCTTTTTTAGTAAAATGGCGCAAAAATGATTGACAAAGTTTAGTAAAAGTAATATACTATTAAGGCTAAAAAGAGAAAGATATGCGCCGTTAGCTCAGCTGGATAGAGCGTTGGTCTACGGAACCAAAGGTCAGGGGTTCGAATCCCTTACGGCGCGCCAAAAAGCCACAACCCGAAATCGGGTTGTGGCTTTTTGCTCGCCGTAAGGGGCGAACCCCTGAGGGTTCGCAATAAGCAAGCAACGCTTGCGTTATTCTTGCCGAGGGTTCCCGCTTACGGGAAACGGCAATATCCCTTACAGTGCATCAAGAAGAATGTAATTCAAACAGAGTTGCGTTTTTTGTCTTGCATGATTGAAATATAATCTTAATCATAACAAGAAATGTAGGGTATGTTGCTTGCCGAAAAAACGCTAAATATGTATAGTAAAGTGGCATAAATATAATTGAGTAGCATTATAAAACTACTTGCACTTGCCGGTAATGTTATAGATAACTTCACTTCCTGAAAGTGAATTAATAAATCCAAAATCGAATATGTAAGTGTATGAACTTCCTTCTTTTAGATTCGTTTTAGAAATGGTATCTGAAAAAAGTTCTTCACCTTTTGAATTGTATAGAGTCAACTGAATATTGCAACTATCAATATCCCTTAGGGGTATTACTGTTATTCGATAAGATGTCAAATCCTGTGATGTTGTATAGGTATAATCACTACTTTTCAAATCTCTAGATATTATTCCATAGCCTCTCGAGTAAGAAGTTGCACCAATAATAACAACCAAAAGAATTATAAAAACAGGTAGCAGCAATAAAAGTCCCCAAGGAGATGAACCACCATCAGTTTCTGTTGGGGTGTTTTGTGATGGGTTGTTTGATTCGTTGTTTTGTTCTTTTGGATTGCACTTATTGTTTTCAGTTAAATTTTTCCCACAATGAACGCAAAAAACTGAATCATCATCTATCTGTTTTCCGCAAAATCTACAATACATGTTTTCCTCCATTTAGAATATAACACAACATCTTCATGCTCCTCACTGTTTACATGTTGTTGGTTTTTATAAAACTTTTGATTGAAATAAAGTTATTATAATGCCAGCCTGAAAGTATAACCATTTTGTAGATAACGCGCTAAAAAACGTATTACCCACAGTTGCAACACAGTTCCAAACTCACAGTATAGGAATAAAGGACATACGCTTTTAACAATAGTATGCCTATACTGTGAAAATATTAATCTATGTTGCACAATAAGTATAGCAGAATTTAAAAATAATAGCAAGGTTTTATATGTTGTTTAATAGAGCAATTGCAATAAAAATTGACAGTTGTATTGATTAGTGTTATTATAGAAAAAGAGGTGTTACAACATGAATAAAAGTGAACGAACAAATAAAAGTCATTTGTCTATAGAAAAAAGAAACGAGTTAAAATATTACTTAGATCAAGGAGAATCGAAGGCTACGATAGCGAAAATTTTGGGTGTTCATGTTTCTACCATTTATCGAGAGATTAAGCGGGGGTGTTTTAATGGAGAATATTCTCCGTCTTTATCTCAGAAGAAATATGAGTATGAATTAACACAAAAGGGTAAATGTTCAGTGTTGGCAAAAAACGAAGAACTTGCAAAAATAATTTCGAAGTTAATTTTAAACGAAAACCTTTCTCTAAAGGATGTATTAAAAAGACTACATGAAATAGGATATAGTAAAACGGTGTCGATTAATACAATTTACTTAGCTATTGATAAAGGGATAATACCAAATGTTACTCGTGAAAATTTAAAAAAGAAACAAACAAGGATGTTTTCAAAAGGATTAATACAAATACCTAAGTCTATAAGGGAAGAGTTGGAAATGAAAGATGGCGATGTTGTGCAAATTCATGTGGAAAAGAATAAAATTATAATAAAGAAATAAGTTGAGATAGAAACGATTTTTTTAAAAACATTACTAAACAGTGTATTATAATAAGCGCCGACCGCTTTAAGCGGTCGGCGCAAACGTTTTATATTTCGTGAAAATTCCAGTATTTTGTTGATACTCCCTCTTTGTATAAATGTGAATCGTTTGACCATTGTAATACGCGGGGGTAACGCTCCTCTCCGCTTTCGTCAAAATAAATGACCGTTACCGAACTGTGTCCAAGTTCAAATCTCGTTGCAAGTAAAGGGTATGGTATATCAAGTAAACTACTTAAAAACAACTTTCCAAAACCTTCGTGAGCAAAAAGGGCAATCCTCTCTTTTGGCTGTTTAATCGACTTATAGGTGCACTTTTCTCTATTGTGCATAAAGCCTAAGTTAAGCATAAACTCGTCTACGCAGTCGTCAATTCTTTTTGTTCCGTTCTCAAGCGGAGTCCCTTTAAATATTGGATGAGTATTCCACTTTTTGCCTAAAGCGACGACTTCGGGGTGGTTAAGATTTTCACGCCACAAATCGCTTGCGTACACCCACGAGGGTTTTCCTTCAGGAGAAACAATATGAGTGTCTGCCCAAGCATAACCTTCGTTAGCCCAATCAAGTAAAATCTTTTCTTTATGCAAGACGTCGCAAGTAGGTTGGGCGGTCATTTGTGCCCTCATTGAGGTCGACGCATAAATTTCGTCTAATCCGTAAATTGCAAAGCGTTTTGAAAGGGCTTTTGCTTGTTCGTGTCCAAGCGCAGTTAAACTGTCGGGGTCGTATATAGGGTCGCCGTGTCTTACGTAGTAAAGGTACATGCCATTCTCCTTTAAAGGTTTATTTCCGCGTAGAGCATAATTGCGCCAACCGATAAAATTGCCGCCGTTTCGGTGCGGAGAATTCTTTTGCCAAGTGAAATTGTCTGTCCGTTAGATAAAAGGACTTTTTCGATTTCATTATCACTAAAACCGCCTTCAGGACCTATCATAATTCCAACTTTCGTATTGGGTTTAATTTGCGATAGAACGTGAGTTGTGTCGAGCATTCCGTTTTTGCACTCGTAAGGAACGATAAAAAGGTCAAGAGTTTTTGCAATTTCAAGCGCGCTGTTAAAACTAATCGGCTTTTCAATGGTAGGAATAACGGTTCGCTTGCTTTGTTTTGCTGCGCTTTCCGCTATGGCTTGCCACCTTGAAACCTTGCTCTCGGCTTTTTTAGGTTCAATTTTTACGATTGAACGGCTCATTTCAACGGGAATAATTTTACTTACGCCTAGTTCGACCGTTTTTTGGATGATAAGTTCTAATTTATCGCTTTTGGGAAGTCCTTGAAATAGATAAATTTCAATAGGAAGAGAGGTGTTTTGGTAGTTTTCCTCTATGATTTCGACTATTACGCTGTCATTTGTAAATTCCACAATTTTACAAAGATGACTTGCTCCGCCGTGACTTACGAGTAAGTTTTCTCCCGTTTTCATTCTAAGGACGTTCGTGACGTGATTATAATCGTTTCCGCAAATACGGAATTTGCCCTCGTACGGGGCGGTTTCTAAAAAAAAGTTAAACATAAGAATATTATAGCAAAATAATAAACTTTTGACAATTCCTTTAAGAAAAAAATAGCATTAAAGGTCAAGACTTTTTGCGAGAATAAGTGTATAATAAAATTGGAGGTGCGAAAATGGATTGGTTAAATCAGTTGCAAATAGCGATAGATTATATCGAGGATAATATCTGCGAAGAGATAACGGTGGAGAGTATAGCAAAAAGCGCGAGTAGTTCAGTATATCATTTTCAGCGAATTTTCAGTTTGACTTTTGGAGTTACGGTCGGTGAATACGTGCGTTTGCGTAGATTGACACTTGCCGGAGAAGAAATAAAAAGTGGGAAGAAAATAACTGAAATTGCTTTTAAATACGGGTATAACTCTATCGAAAGTTTTACTCGCGCTTTTAAAAAATTTTTTGGTGTTGTCCCGTCAAAAACCAAAGGCGTTGTTTTAAAATCGTTTCCTAAACTTTCGGCAAGTTTTAATTACGACTGCGCTAATGAATTGAAGTATATTATAGAAGAAAGGGAAGGTAAAACACTCGTAGGGTACAAAAAGAGATTTAAAGGTTGTCCCTACGGCGAGGAACGGGCAAAGCAGGAAGAAGATTTTTTTAGGACGACGAGGGCAAAACAGTGGCTGTTAATTGGGGCAAGTTGTGATTACCACACGGATTACTGCATTATTAAAAACGTTGATGAAAAAGGCTATGATTTTTACGTTGCGTGGGAACTTGACGAGTGGACGAGGTCTGTTTTATACGATAAAAAAGTTACGGGCGTTGATTTTATTGAAAAAATGGGGTTTGAGGAAATTGTTTTGCCTCAATCTACCTACGCCGTTTTTCAAACGCCAAAGAAGAAAAGACCTATAATTGATTACGTGAAAATTCGCAATAGAATAGCACAGGATAACGTCGGTTTTTCAAATTACGTTTTTTCATGCGCGCCTGAGGTTACCGTAATGCATTGGCGACCAAAAAGGGAATGGTCTAAAGAAAGATTTATTGAAATATGTTTGCCGGTAGAGAAAATAGATTAAAGCATAAAACTGCATTTAATCGACTTATAGGCTGACTTTTTCATAATTTCCCCGTTTATGAATATATAATATACAGTTGACAATTATCTAACAAAGTGATAAGATTAATTTGTTACGAGGTTAATATGTGGGACTTTATATTCTTTTTTAACAGTATATTGTTATCAACTTATTAAATATAACGGGCAAAAAGTCTTTATAACTTCAGATAATGAACTTTCTAATGCTCAACAACTTATCGTAAATAAAAAATTTGGAAACCTATTGTATGCAATAGAAAAGGGATTAAAAGAGGAGCAAAAGGAAAAGAGTTTTTCAAAAGCTTGTTCTTTAATAAATTTTGACGATTTAGCGCAAGAATTTTTGATAGAGTACGTTGATAAGGTGGAAAAATATTATCCTTTATTTAAGAGCGTTGCTCAAAAAGTAAGAGAGTTTTCGCAAAACGGGTTTATAGCACTTGACAGAAAGGACAAATGTCAATATATTGCAAACTTATTAATTGTTACCGCGCGAGGATCGGGCAGAGTTGACATGCCACAAAATTGGAATGGCGGAAGTTCTTGGGGAAGATTGAAGGATAAAACGATTGTGCCCAATCAGGTTGACTGGATAAATCAATCCATAACTGGATATTACACGAGCGTTATACCTTCTAAAAAATAAAATGGGTTGGCGGACTGTTATAATTGACAGTAGGTGTATAGGTGGACTTAAAGGATTAAATGACAACTCCATTGCGTTTATAGAAGAAGGAAATAGGATTGAATTAAATAAAGATGGAATTGTTGTTATTGATTATTTTTTTCTTTCTCAATATGAAAAACCTATTTTGTCTAAACTTTACAAATCTATTGAAAAAATGAATGGTAATGATCCTAACGTTATTGAGGATATTCAATCAATATATAAGCATTTTGATTCTCTTTTAAGTAGTGTGACTGATTATTATAATATTGATTTTGAAGTTGACGTTCCAACGGCGTTGGGGGAATATCTAAAATTTGCAAGTTTAAAACCCCAAAACGGTTTTGATTACGGTGAAGAGGGTGTTATTAATTTTATTTCTTTAATTGCGCACTTGAAATTGTATAAAATAATTGTATTAGTGAATGCAAAAAGTTTTTTTACAACTGATCAGATAGAGGAGATTTTTAAGACTTGTTGTTATAATGGACAAACTGCATTTTTCTTGGATAATTGTGAAACAGAAGAAAGATTTACAAATGAAATAAAAATAGTCGTTGATGAAGATTATTATGATGTCTTATATAGAAGTTAGGACTTGCAAAAAACCAATTATTATGGTATAATGATTAGGAATAACGCTAAAAAGTCACCCGATAGTTTCAAATCGGCAATTTAAACCTCGGATTTGAGGTTTTAGATTCATGTGATTTAATGTTATTCCAAAACGAACAAGGAATAGATCATCTTTTTTGAAAGGTTTTAGATTCATGTGATTTAATGTTATTCCAAAACTATAGGCGGTGCAACGATTTTTTCAGCAATGTTTTAGATTCATGTGATTTAATGTTATTCCAAAACCCACGTAATTAAAATGTTTGAGTACGCGCCGTTTTAGATTCATGTGATTTAATGTTATTCCAAAACAGTAGAATCAAATAAAGCATACGTTTCGAAGTTTTAGATTCATGTGATTTAATGTTATTCCAAAACGAACAAGGAATAGATCATCTTTTTTGAAAGGTTTTAGATTCATGTGATTTAATGTTATTCCAAAACGTCACGCTTGCTATATTCGTCATAGAAATAGTTTTAGATTCATGTGATTTAATGTTATTCCAAAACCGGTTAACAAACGCCCAACTCTCCAAGCAAGTTTTAGATTCATGTGATTTAATGTTATTCCAAAACTAATAAGTTACTTAAAAATTATGACTATATGGTTTTAGATTTATGTGATTTAATGTTAAGCAACATAATAAAAGAATGTGTTGGGGTTCTCTTCGTTTTAGATTGTGTGATGTGATGAAAACAAAAATCGGTAGATGCAAAAGCATCTACCGATTTTTTTATTTAATATAAAAAAGAGTTAAAGTAATGGGATTTTTGCGAGATAAATAACGTCAGAGCGGTCAGCGGCTGAACCTTCTGCTAAGACAAACGCCTTTTGCGTTATTATTCCACCTGCTTTTTCAACGAGAGCCTCTAAACCTTTAAGACTTTCACCCGTAGAAATTACGTCGTCTACTATTGCGACTTTCTTGCCTTTTATGAGTTCTACGTCGTGTCTTGAAAGATAAAGTTCTTGCGGTTTTCCCGTCGTTATGGAACTGCCGTATTCGACGGATATTCCGTCTTGCATGTATAACTTTTTGCTCTTTCTTGCAACGGCGTAATAATTTTGTCCGAGTTCTCTTGCAACAACGTGCGCAAGTTGAAGTCCTTTAGACTCCGCAGTGATTACAACATCACAGCCGTTAAGTTTTTTAGCGAGAGATTTTCCGCAATGTTCAGTCATTTCGCTTGCACCGTGAAGATTGAAAAAACAAATTTTTATTCCTGACGGTAATGGGAGAATTGGAAGTTCCGCATTATAACCGTCTATATTAAGTTTATATATTTCTGCCATAAATTTTCCTCCTTATTAGATTTTATCATTTTAGACGTAAAATTTCAACTCTTTTATAATTTAAAACCATAATATTTTTAAGCGTTTGATAGTATATATTATTGAATACGTTTTTAAGAGGTGGGAAATGCACGCTCATACAATGCATCAAAAAGAGATTGAAATTGCGTTAAAAAGTAATGCTACGGTGGGTCTAAAAAACAATAGCGTAGAAAAAAACGCTGACCTTTACGGGCGTAACGTGATTACGCCAAAAAAACGCAAATCTTTCATTAAACGACTTATAGAGGCACTTTCTGAGCCAATGCTACTAATATTGGAATTTGCTTGGGTAATAACAGCAGGTGTAAATATAGGTAAATACTTAAAAAACGGCGAGGCGGATTTTTACGAGTGTATAGGCATTTTACTGTGCGTGCTACTATCGGCTTTTTTGACTTTATTTATGGAAGGACGGTCTCAAAAAGCGTTTGAAATGCTTGGAAAAGTTTACGATAAGATTAGCGTAAAAGTTATTCGTGACGGCAAAACGGTCATTATTTCAAAAGAAGAAGTAGTTTGCGGAGATTTGGTTATTTTAGAGTCGGGTAATAAAATTATTGCCGACGGAAGGGTGGTTGAAAGTAACGGGCTTTCAGTTGACGAGTCTATGCTGACGGGCGAGAGCGTAAGCGTTGAGAAGGTTGCGGATACGGTATATTCTAAAACGACTCCCATTGCCGAGCGCAAAAATATGGTTTATTCGGGAACTTTCGTCCGTAGCGGACAAGGGAAAATGATTGTAACTGCCGTAGGGGACAACGCTGAACTTGGAAAGATTGCAAATAATTTGGGAGAAAAAGACGCGTCTGCTCCTCTTAATGAAAAACTAAACAAATTAGGAAAAACGGTAACATTAATTGGGGGAATAAGCGCAACGGTCGTATTTATTCTATCCATCGTTCGACTTATTATATTGCAAGATTTCAGTTTTTTCACAGCGCAAGACGCATTTTTAGAGGCTATAGTTCTAATCGTTGCGGCAGTTCCTGAAGGACTGCCGACGACTGCGGCGCTATCTTTAACCTTAAACGTCGTAAAACTTGCTAAATCTAACGCTCTAATACGAAAATTAGTAGCGGCGGAAACAGCAGGCGCAATAAGCGTTATTTGTTCGGATAAAACGGGAACTTTAACTCAAAACAAGATGACCGTCGGTAAGGTTGAGGCGTTTAACGGCGGTAAAAACAGACTGATTGTAAATTGCGCGGTAAATTCTACTGCTCAACTAAAAAGAGATAAAAACAGTGTGGAAGTTTTTGGTTCGGCAACCGAAGGCGCACTGTTAAAGTGGATTGAAAACGAGGGGTGTAATTATCAAAAATACCGTGATAAACGACTTATAGGCGAGGTTTTGCCTTTTAATTCCCACCAAAAGTATATGGCTACCGAGTTTTTGCAAGACGGAGAAAAGACTGTTTTTATAAAGGGTGCGCCGGAGATTGTTATAAACGATTGCGCTTTAACTGAAAACCAAAAACGCAGTATTTTAAGGGAGATTGAGAGATATCAAAAAAACGGAAAGAGAGTTCTTGCTTTTAGTTCGCAACAAGGCGAAAACGCCCCTTGCGGTTTAAGTGGCGGTAAAGCCGTTTTCGACGGTTATGCGGTTATTTTAGACCCAGTAAGAAAAGACGTAAAGTCCGCCGTATTAAACTGTAAAAGGGCGGGAATTTCGGTTATGATGATGACGGGAGATAACCTTGAAACTGCGACGGCTATTGCCAACGAACTTGATATTATTAGCGACAAAAGTCAAGTTGTTACCGCTGATTATATAGATTCTTTAGACTCATCTCAACTAAAAAAGGTAATAAGTAACTTAAAAGTAGTTGCAAGGAGTACGCCTACTACTAAGTTGAAAATAGTCGAGGCGTTAAAGGGTTTAGGTGAAGTCGTTGCTGTGACCGGTGACGGAGTAAACGACGCGCCGGCAATTTCCAAGGCTGATATAGGTATTTCTATGGGGTCGGGCTCTGAAATTACCAAAGAAGCAAGCGATATAGTGTTACTTGACGACTCTTTTGCAACCATCGTGAAAGCCGTGTCGTTTGGGCGGAATATTTACAAAAATTTTCAAAGATTTATTACCTTTCAACTGACCGTAAACTTGACTGCTATGATAGTGGTAATAGTAAGCCTTGCAATGGGGCTTACAAATCCTTTTTCAGCCGTACAACTTTTATGGATTGATATAATTATGGACGGACCGCCGGCATTAACGTTAGCAATGGAAACGGATAGAGGACAGTTTATGAACGCAAAACCCGTAAAAAGAAGTGACGGAATCATTACTCCTCAAATGCTTATGCGCATAGGCGCGCAAGGACTGTTTATGTCCGTTGTAATTTTATTCCAGTATCTTTACGACTTTTTGGGAGTTGGTAGAGAGGGTATTTCAACTTCGGTATTTTGTATGTTCGTAATATTCCAACTTTTGAACGCGTTTAATTGCCGTAAAATCGGTAGCGAGAGTATTTTTAAGGGCTTTGCAGATAATAAACTTATGCTGGCGGTGTTCTTTGCAACTTTCGTTTTTCAAATTGTAATAACTCAGTTTTTGTGCGGATTTTTCAGTACCGTACCTCTCTCGGCTATGACTTGGCTTAAAATTATTGCAGTTTGCTCGCTTTCGGTCGTTTTTTCGGAAATTTGTAAAATTTTATATAAATTCTTCAAAAATAGCAAAATTTTCCTACCGCAAAGGGTAAAAAGTTAAATTAATTGGACGGTGTTGCATAAACTATAATTATGAAAGAAATAAGAATAACCGATTCGGCAAATGAAAAAGGGCTAACTTATGCTCGCAAGGCGCTTTTAGGTCTTGCGAGCGAGTTTGGGGGAAGCGTTGAAGTGGTAAAAGGGGATAGGTCGGCGTTGACTGTAACTTGTGGCGATAGGTATTACGACCTTTTTAAATGCGAAACCGAAGATAAAATTGCCGACGTTATAGCGGTGATGTATAAATACGAATTTTTTAAACGGAAAATAGTTGCTGGCGGACTTAACGGGGTTGAGAGGGAAATTCTTTTATCTGCGTTAATTGCTGCCGATATTGAGGACGATAAGAGATATATAATAAGGAGATTGCGAAACTTTACCAATTTTGCGGTTGACGGAGTGTATAATTTTAGACTTCAACCGCTCAAAAATAAATGGAAAGACGTAGCCTCTTACGTGCCTTGTTTTTTTACTGTAGGAGAACTTTTTGACTTCGTTTCTTACTTGGTTAGTGAAAAGCGGACTAAAAAGGTAATTATAGAGGGGGGAAAGGTTTACGACGGTAACTATAATAGGCTTAGGCGGACTTTGTTGACAGGCGGTAACGACGAGGCGAAAATCGTGAGGGAAGTAATACTTTCGGCAAGCGGAAACGTCGAGGTGTTTTCGTCAATTCCCGAACCTGACGAGAGGTATTTAAAGAGATTTTTCGGCCGTAGACTTAGTTATTTTAAGGGAAAAGGCTTAAAATGAAATAAAAATCAAAAAAACGGTTGACAAAATTTTTAAACGGTATATAATTAAAGTTACAAATGAAATGCTTGAAAAAAGACAAGTAGCATTTCGTACGGCTTTACAGAGAATGGATTCGAGGCTGAGAAATCCAAAAGTACGGCGAAAAGGCGAAACCACTTTTTTGCGCAAAGGTATGCTAAGCCTAAAGTTAGCGATTAAGTGACCGCTGTTTGGCGGTAATTAAGGTGGAACCACGGAAATTTTTTCGTCCTTAACTATTGTTAAGGACGTTTTTTTATTATTAGATTGTATTTACAATGGAGGTAATTATGAATATTAAACTTACGGACGGCTCGGTTTTAGACCTTCCCGTCGGCACGACCGTTGCAGGCGTTGCTCAAGCAATTAGCGAAGGACTTAGAAGAAACGCCGTTGCGGGAAAGGTAAACGGCAATTTAGTCGATTTATCTTACGCAATCAACGAAGACAGCGAGGTAGTTATCGTTACTATGAGAGATAAAGAGGGGCTCGATATCTACCGCCATACTTGTTCGCATATTTTAGCGCAAGCGGTAAAATCTATTTATCCTACCTGTTCTTTAGCAATTGGACCTACCGTAGAAAACGGTTTTTATTACGATATAGATTTTAAAACTCCTATTTCGCAAGACGACCTTGCTAAAATTGAAGACGAAATGAATAAAATCATAAAGTGCAATTTCCCCATTGAAAGATTTGAACTTCCAAGAAAAGAGGCTATTGCCCTTATGAAAAAGTATAAAGAGCCTTATAAAGTTCAACTCATAGAGGACCTTCCCGAGGATAGCGTAATTTCCTTCTATAAGCAAGGCGATTTTACCGACCTTTGCCGTGGACCGCATCTTCCTACTACGGGAATTATTAAGGCGTTTAAACTCACTTCGGTTACGGGCGCTTACTGGAAAGGCGATTCTAAAAATAAAATGCTTACCCGTATTTACGGTACGGCGTTTGAGAAAAAAGCCCAACTTGAAGAGTATTTAAAGGCTATCGAAGAGGCAAAACTTCGTGACCACAATAAAATTGGTAGAGAACTTGAATATTTTACGACCGTTGATACTATTGGTCAAGGTCTTCCCGTGTTACTTGCAAAGGGCAGTAAAACCATACAAGTTTTACAGCGTTTCGTAGAGGATGAAGAGTATAGAAGAGGTTATATTTTAACTAAAACCCCTCTTTTTGCAAAATCTGATTTTTATAAAATTTCGGGACACTGGGATCATTACAGAGAGGGTATGTTCGTAATGGGCGAAGAGGGAAAAGACAAAGAGGTGTTTGCTCTCCGTCCTATGACCTGTCCTTTCCAATTCCAAGTATATCTCAATAGGCCGAGAAGTTATAAAGACCTTCCTATGCGTTTTGGCGAAACTTCTACTCTTTTTAGAAATGAAGATTCGGGCGAAATGCATGGGCTTATAAGAGTAAGACAGTTTACAATTTCGGAAGGACACCTTGCTTGTACTCCTCAACAACTTGAAGACGAGTTCAAGGGTTGTCTTGATTTAGCCCTTTATATGCTTAAAGCGGTAGGTCTTGACGGCGACGTAAGTTATCGTTTTTCTAAGTGGGATAAAAACAATAAGGCTAAATATATAGGCTCTGAAGAAGAGTGGGAAGCCGTTCAAGAGGCAATGAGAGGTATTCTTGACGATATCGGTCTTGATTATACTGAGGCTGACGGCGAGGCTGCTTTCTACGGACCTAAACTTGATATTCAAATTAAAAACGTATTTGGAAAAGAGGATACGTTAATTACTATACAAATAGACTTCCAACTTGCAAAGAGATTCGGTATGGTTTACACCGACGACGACGGCGAGAAGAAATATCCTTACGTTATTCATAGAACTTCAATCGGTTGCTACGAGAGAACTCTTGCGTTAATGATTGAAAAATACGCGGGCGCGCTTCCCCTTTGGGTTGCTCCCGTTCAGGCGAGAATAATGGATATTTCCGAAAAGAGCGAAGACTATTGTAAAGAGGTTTACGATAAACTTATGCGTGCCGGAATTCGTCCTGAAAAAGACTTAAGACCTGAAAAAATCGGCAAGAAAATACGTGACGCTCAACTTGAAAAGTTGCCCTATATGCTCGTTATCGGCGAACAAGAGGCTTTAAACGGCGAAGTTGCAGTGCGTCAAAGAGGTAAAGGCGACATAGGAAAAATGAAGGTTGACGACTTTATCGCAATGGTTAAAAAACAAGTTGAAGATTTAGAAATATTCTAACGCAAAAAAAACCGCAAAGACTAAAAGTCTTTGCGGTTTTTTTTAATCAATTTTAGGTTTTTCGTCAATGGGAAATCCGTCGTCATAGTATTCTTTACGCGTTTTGTCATAGAATCGGGAAAAATCTTTGGCGCTTTGCAAATTAAGAGTGTAATGGTCTCTAATAAATCGCCAATAAGATACTTCGTTTATCTTTGTAAGCGTAATAAGTTTTTGCCGTGTACTATTTAAACTTTCTAAGTTTTTATCCGTTTGGTCGTTAAAATAATTAAACCATGCGTTTGACAAGTCGTTTATTGCGTTTACGATTTCTTTTTCTTCTGCAAACGTTCTAAAATAGTAATAAGTGAGCGCGTCACGCACTTCTATAAAATTACGCGCAACTTCGTCTTTATCACTGTGTTTTATATATTCCGCACAACTTAGATACATAATTTTTTCGGTTAGACTTCTTGCAAAATTTAGGTTTTCGCTTCTTTGCGCGGTAGTGATTTCAACGTATTTGTTTTTCCTTGCCATTATCAAAGAAAAAACTACGTTTACAATTACTGAGCCTACTGCAACGATAATAGTAGTTATTTCAAGAATTAAATCCATATTTCGTCCTCTAATTAGTTTTAAAAACTGTTAAATAGTTTACAAATTTTTTATAAAAGTCGGTGTTTTTAATCTCATCGTTTCCAATCATTACAAGCGACGTTTCCATAAGTTTTTCTTTTACGGTTAATCCGTTTTCGTTTATGGTAGCCCCCGTTTGATAACTGTCGACCGTAGAGTTAAAAATGCCTAAAGAAAGATACGCCTCTGCAGAACCGCTAATAGGTGAAATTGGTGCGTTTTTCAACCTATAGCCCGCTATATTGGGATATTGACTGCATAATTTAAAGTCGCTTTCTTCAAGATTTGGACAGTTTGTTACTATCACCGTAGAATTAGGAATAAGCCCGCTATCTAATAAAATTGATTTTTTTAAATCGTATTCATAGGTTAAATCTTTACCGACAAACCCCACGTCAACGCCTAAATTTACCAAATTAATGATTTCTCTTGCTCTTGCGGTAATTAGGGTGAATTCATCAAAGTCATAAGTTAATTTTTTTGAAAAATCTACGTTTACGCCGTAACTTTCTTTAAAAAAATTCCCAAAGATTTTTTTGCATACCGAAAAATTGGGAATGGCAATTTTAAGTTTTTGTTTTGAGGCGGTTTTAGGAATATACGGTGAGGGCGTTTTTAAAAAGAAACAGTAATCTTTCAGCGCCGAGTAAAGAGTATCGTAAGCATTTTTTTGTAACTTTTCGTCTATCTTGCTTAAACTGTTTCCGGCAACGTTTATAATCTGCGGTTTGTGTAAGCGCAAAAATTCGCAAAGCAAGTTAAGTGAATTTGCGGTTGTGTCTGTTAAGAGAATATACGGACGGGAAAGAGAGTTGCAAGCGTCAACCGTTGCAACCGTCCCTTCGCTTTTATTGACGAAATCAAAAATGACCGTCACGTCTGCAAAATAGACGTTTGCATAAGTCCTAAAACGGTAACTCTCGCTATTTAATTCTATTTTTCTTAAAATAACGCTTTCCCGTTTTGAGAAATCTTCAATTGAGCAGTTTTCTCTTCGCCCGTTTTTTGGCATAATTGCAAAGGCGGGCAAACCTAAATCGCTTGCCGATTTTAAGCCCATGCTGTCTATTCCGCTTTGACCACCGCTGATAACGGTAGGAGTGGGCGAAAACCTCAATAAATCGTAATATTTACCCTCGTCTTGACT
Source organism: Clostridiales bacterium (assembly GCA_015055505.1). Taxonomy (GTDB): domain Bacteria; phylum Bacillota; class Clostridia; order Christensenellales; family Borkfalkiaceae; genus UBA10281. Next base: position 11,632 of record SVIB01000022.1, on the reverse strand, counting down.
ATCGCTTTTTCTATCAATCGGGGGTAAAATTGTATTCAAATTATAATTTTTCATAGATTTTATCACAATAACCGCAAGTGGAGCAGTTGTAGTTACACCCCTTTTTCTCTACCGTCCACTTGTTAAAAAACGAGAGGTTGTCTAACTGTTCAACGGTTATATTTTTATGAGTAAAAGAAGATGTGTTTTGGGGTAGCATAAATAAATTATGTATATCGCCCGAAAAAGTTTGAGATAAATATTTTTCAACTATTGATGAAAGGTATTCCCAAGAGTTTGTTCTTCCAGAAATTTTAAAACGGGAAATACCGGTATTTTTTTGATAAATTTTTGTATGCTGAGGCAAAATGTAAGGGATTTTGAGCCAGCATACGGGGTATTTTTCTCTTTCGCTTTGGCATCTTGAAAAAGGCCAGTTGTTAAAATACTTATTGTAATTTCCGCCAAAAGAGGAATGTTGATAACAAGCAGAGCGCAACACATTACTGCAAGGGGTGTCACCGTAAAAACACACTTCGTTTGCAAGCAGTTCAATTTCCGCCCCGTATTTTAATGCCTCGGTTTGAAGTTCTTTTAAAAGTGGAACGTTGCGGTTGACGTAAATATCCGTACAAATACTGTCAACACCGTATTTTGCATAGTGTTTTATGGCCGACGGTTTATTTATTCCCATTATAGTTGACGCTTTTTGTTTAAGACCGGTGTACTCGTGCACTATTTCCATCATAAGAGGATTGGAAACGATAAGCCTTTTTACTCCTATTTTTTCAAGTGTTTTAAAATTTTCGGTAATTTTAGGGAGATTGCCGTGCAAGTTGTCAAGTGAAGAATAAAGAGTTGCGTTTGCCGTGTATTCAACTTCGATATTTAAGTCGTTTGCCATTTGCACGTATTTTTCAAATTCGCTAAAAGTGGTGTTGCCTATACGGTAATCGGGACGGGCACTGCGCACGTCCAATTCTTTAGAATTTAGACTGCCGAAAACACTGCCTATTTTTACTTCGCTGTATTTTTGGTTTAATTCTTTATATTTTTCTATTTGTTTTAAGGAAAAGTCTGTGCCGACGTTTAATATAATTTTCTTGTCCATAGTTTTAACTTGCTTGAGCCTCGTCTAATTGTGTTTCTTCCTCGTTTTGGGTTTGCGCCGGCGATTGAGACGCTACCATTCCGTAAGATTCTTTATTTACGTAGAAATCAAATACCGATTCGAATATTCCCATTAATAGATACGCCGTAACTAAAATTATATCAAGCGTTTGATTTTTAAATATAATTCCTAATACGATAAATATAACTATTATTATAAAATAAACTATATCGAAAATCATCCAACGGCGTTCTAAAACGTTAATGTGAAAACTCCAGTTATTGTTATATAGAATTAAAAACATATCGCTTATGCGAAGGAAAATTTGCGTAGCCATCAATCCAACCAAAGAGGTTAAGAAAAAGGGCATAGCGGCAAAGCACATTAAAGTTAGTATGTTTATTACAAAACCGAAAGCCGAAATATTGTCGTCTCCTTCTTGAAGTTGTTTAAATTTTGCAAAGAAAAAATTTAAAGACAAAAAGAAAATTAAAATACTTGAAAGAAGTGCGAAAATAGAAAAATCCGTTATTATATTTTGAATAGTTTCAGTTAAAGTCATGCTGAGAAATATTCCGCAAATATCAATTATAAACCGTTTTACTGTCATTTTATCTCCCTTGTTTTTCCGCTAAAATAAATATAAAATTAGGAATTCGACTGAGAAGTTGGAAAAGACAAGGATTTTCAGTCGCTCCTTCGTTTATAGGTTTAGGTTCTCTAATTTTTTTGATAATAAAACCGCAGTCTATTATCGTGTTTACGTAGTCTTCAACCGTTCGTGAATAAGAGGTTGTTTTTTTACCGTACCAAATTCGGGTATGTTCGATAGAATTAAGGTAGTCGTCTATGGCAAAGTAGTCAGCCTCGTAAGATGTGTTTAGGTTTGCTAAATCGGTTAGCCCTTGTCCCGAGCGGAAGGTTTGTCCGTCGGCGGATACGACGTTCCAACCCATCAACTCGTTTGCGGGGTGAAAACACGGGTGCTTGACGGCTATTAATAATTTTCCGCCGGTTTTTAAGAGTTTATAGGCGTTTTTAATTCCCGATTTGTAGTTTTTCATATCCTGCAAGGAATTATTAAAAATCGCTAAATCAAATCCGTTTTCGTAAAACTCGGTTTTTGTTATGTCAAAGGCTAAATAATTTATTGGGGAAGAGTAGGTTTTGCACGATTCAATCATTTTTTTTGACTTATCAATACCCGTAACTTTTCCGCCTTTTTTCTCAAAAAACCGAGATAAATGCCCGTTACCGCAACCTACGTCGATAATTTTTTTATTTTTCGGTTTGGGGAAAAGGCTTAATAAGGTTGGATAAATGATATACCGTTGAAACCAATCTCCGTTGCCCATTGCTTTATTCCAATCGTTTGCAACGTTGTCCCATTTATTGTTCATCTTGAGTTTTCTCCTTTGTTTGAAGTTTAGAGCGTTTACACCATTTATAAAAACTGTAACCGTCGTTTATTGCCGCTGCAAGTACGGTAATTAAGGTTGGAATAAAACTGTAAACGCCAAACAATAATTTGCTTCCCCATAAGAAAATGGAAAGCACGTCGTCAATTAAAAATACGAAAGAAAAATATTTGTTACGCCTAAGCATTAAAACGGCGGCGGTTAAACTCGTACCGAAAGAAAGTGTGCTAAAAAGTAAGTTGTCGGTATTTAAAGCCTTTAAAATAAAGAAAAAAGGTACGGTAAACAGTATTGAGCCACCAACGATTACAGCGGTTTCGTAAGGTTTATTGGTTTCAATTAATACCGAATTGTCTTTGGTTAGATTTTTCTTCCAAGAAATAATCGACCATACGTGAATAGGGAGCATTAAACATCCGTAAATTATTGCCTCGCCAAAGTATCGGGAATAACACGAAACGACGACGTATAAAATGCTAAATACGACGTATATATAGTGAGCAACGTGACTTCCTCTTGACATAAAAATTATTCCCATAACGCCTATTAACGAGGCTATCATAGAGAAAACGTTTCTGTCGGCTTTTACCAAAGGCGCAATAAAAAAAGAAGTTATTATAAGTGTAAAACTTATAACTGTTAAAGCCCACTCGGCAGGTGTGAAAAATTTTAAAGATAATTTTGACTTTTTCATTCAATATTTTTCCTATAAACTAAATATGCATTACAACACAAAAAGTTAGTGCTATATTTGCAAGGCGCGAAAACTTAGCCGTATTTCAAACGTAAAGAGTAAAACGGCAGTTTTGCAAAGATTTTGCTAACAGCAAAAGATTTAACTTACTATAGTTTATCATAAAAACCGATTGTTTTCAATAGAAAACAAAAAATTAAAGACAAGACGGTTTTGTATTTTTCAAATTTTATTGATTTTAAAATTTTGAGGGAGTATAATGTAACCATAAACCAAAAAAAGAGGTGTATTATGAAAATTTTATTATACGGCGACAGTATTACGGATATGGGAAGAGATAGGACGGTTGATTGCTGTCCGAGTTCTTACGGCGCGGGATATTCGTTTGTTTTACAGTCAAAACTCAGTGAGAGAAGTCCTATTGAATATACAGTAATCAATAGGGGTATTAGCGGAAATAAAACGGTTGATTTATATGCAAGACTTAAAGGCGACGTGTGGAATCTTAATCCCGACGTGATGAGTATTTTAATTGGCGTAAATGATATTTGGCATGAAATTGAAGGAAATAACGGGGTAGATATCAATAGGTTTGAAAAAACTTACCGTAATATCATAGAAGAAACAAAAGAGAAATTGCCTAATATAAAGATTATGCTTTTAGAGCCTTTTGTGCTTCACGGCGTAGCGACAACCCCTAAATTTGAACAATTTACCGCACTTTACGACTATGCAAAAGTTGTAAAACGTATTGCCGACGACTACGGACTTGTATTCGTTCCGCTTCAGCAAAAATTTGACGAAGAGGCTAAAAAGTATGGAGAAAGCACTCTTTTATACGACGGAGTGCATCCCACTATTGCAGGCTCTACGATAATAGCAAACGAGTGGTTAAAGGGGTTTGAAAAATTATAAAATGGCAAACGCTAAGAAGATTATTAAAAAAATAGGTTTTTCACTGCTTGCAATAGTCGTCGCCGTATTACTCGTAGTTGTGGCTTACGCGGTATATTTGTTGGTGGACTATTCAAGAATAGATGATAATAAAACTCTTGCGGTAAAAAACAAAACTGCGGAAACCGTTAAGGTTGGGACGGAATATTCTATTTTAACCTACAATATAGGTTTTTGCGCGTATCTTCCCGACTTCGGCTTTTTTATGGACGGCGGAAAGGAGTCAAGGGCAAAATCAAAAGAATCCGTTTTAACTACTTTAGATGGCATTAATCAACTTATAGGCGGACTTAATCCCGATTTTATTATGCTTGAAGAGGTTGATGAGAAGGCAACGAGAAGTCATAAGGTTAATCAAAGAGAATATTTTGAAAAGGCGTATTCTCAATATAACGGAGTGTTCGCAACCAATTACGACAGTTCGTATTTATTTTATCCGTTTAATAAACCTCACGGAAAATCGCTTGCAGGTATGCTTACTTTATCAAAGTACGGAATAACCTCGTCAATAAGACGAAGTTTGCCGATAGAAAATTCATTAATGAAGTTTTTTGACCTTGATAGATGTTATTCAGTTTCAAGAATTTCGGTAGACGGCGGAAAAGAGTTGGTTTTATATACCGTGCATTTGTCGGCGTACACCTCGGACGGAAGTGTCGCAACCGCACAAATTGATATGCTCACTAAAGATATGCAAAAGGAGTATGAAAACGGAAACTACGTCGTTTGCGGTGGGGATTTTAATAAGGATTTATTGGGTAATAGCGAGGAAATTTTTAAAAGAAAAGGCGAGGGACAAACGTGGGCTCAACCGTTTCCTTTGGATTATTTAAAAGATAAAAATCTTACGCTCGTATCTTCTTTAGACGAACAAAACCCAATACCGACTTGTAGAAACGCTGACGGTCCGTATAACGATAAACAGTTCGTTTTAACCGTTGACGGATTTATCGTATCTCAAAACGTTGCCGTAAAAGAGTGTGGTGTAAAAGACGGAAAGTTTACCTACTCAGACCACAATCCCGTATTTATGAAATTTGAATTAATATAGTATAAAAACGGCGAATAATCGACTTATAGGGTAATATTTAAGAAAATAATAACGGCGAAGCCATTGGCTTCGCCGTTCGTTTTTTAGTAAGATTATACGCTTTCAACCTTAACTTTTATTTTGCTCGTCACGTCGGGGAGAAATTTAAGTTCAACGTCATAAATTCCAACGGACTTTAAAGGTTCTTTCAAAAGCACCTTTTTCTTGTCTATATCGTAGCCCATAGCAACTAATTTGTCAGCAATTTCTTTTGAAGTGATACTGCCAAATACCTTACCGTTTTCTCCGCATTTAACAGAGCATACGACCTCTTTGTTTCTTATTTCGTTTGCAACTGCCATCCAAGCCTTTATGTTTTCCTGTTTGTGATAAGTTTCGGCTTTTTTCTTGTTAGTTATAGCGTTTACTTCGGTTGAGGTTGCCTCTACTGCAAGTTTCTTTTTAAAAAGACAGTTTCTTGCATATCCGTCGCTAACTTCTATTATATCGTCCTTTTTTCCAGTGCCTTTTACGTCGGCTAAAAGTATAACTTTCATAATTTACCTCCTATTTATATATATTGTAATAGTTTTGACCTAAAAAGTCAATAGTTATCTTAAAATTTAGGCTTTTATTAAATCCTTAATTACTTCTCCAGCAATTATCAAACCGACCACTGACGGCACGAAAGCGATACTTGCCGGTATTTGTCTTTTCCCTTCGGGAATATCCGCGCAACAAATATTAGTGCTTTTTATCGGCTCTTCTTCCGAATATACGACTTTTAGTTTTTTAACGCCTCGCGCCTTTAATTCTCTTCTCATAACCTTTGCAAGAGGACAAACTTTCGTTTGGTATATATCCGCAACTTTAAAGGCGGTTGCGTCAAGTTTGTTGCCTGCGCCCATTGAACTTATAATGGGCGTATTTGTTTGCGTTGCCTTAACGCACAGGTCTATTTTGCCGGTCACGGAGTCTATTGCGTCAACTATATAATCGTATTGGGAAAAATCAAAAATTGAAGAGTTTTCAGGGGAATAAAAAGTATTAAAAGTTACGACGTTTGCGTTTGGATTGATTGATAATACGCGGTCTTTTATAACGTCGACTTTATTTTTTCCAACGGTGTCAACCGTTGCGATTATTTGCCTATTGATATTGGAAGAAGAAATGGTATCGTTGTCAACTACCGTAATTTTTCCAACACCGCTACGGGCGAGGGCTTCTACCGTGTAACCGCCTACACCGCCTACGCCAAATACTATAACGCTTGATTTTTTTAATTTTTCCAACCCGTCGTTGCCTATAAGAAGGGCTGTTCTTGAAAATTTGTTCATAATGGACAAAACCTTAATTTAAAAGAGAAAGTTTGTAAAATTTACGGCGACGCAAAAAGCGTCGCCGTTTGTTTGTTACTGTTCTGATTTTCTTGCTTTGTATTCGGCAAGAGCAGTAGCGAGTTGGTCGGGACAAGAGGTGTTAGACCTGCATTTAATACCCGAAAGAAGTGAAATTACTTCGTCGACGGGCTTTCCGTTTACAAGTTTTGCTATTCCTTGAAGGTTACCGCTACAACCGCCGATAAATTTAACGTCGGTTACCTTGTCGTCAGGGGTGACGTTAAATAAAATTTGTCTGCTACAAGTGCCTTTTGTAATATAAGTTAACATAATTCTCCTTTTGGCAAACGAAAAAACTAAGGCTCTTTCGTTTGAAAAACCTCGTATATACTTTGTTACCCGAAGGGGTGAATATTAATCCACTAAACAGTCGTAAACGGTTGCGTAAACGCTACCTGCCTTTTCTTCCCATTTTTTATAGATGTTTTTAGCCGTTTGTCTGTCGGCAACGACTAATTTCAATTCCAAAATAGGTTGGGACGGTTCTACTATCTTAAGGTAAACGGTATAAGTGCCGTCCTTATTCATAAAGTAGTCGGCAACGCATTCTTGACGTTTGCGGTATTTATTTCTGTTCTTTTTGACGAACACCGAAATTTCTTCACGTAGTGAAGAGGGGATTTGTACGTAAAAGTCTGCAAGACAAATTCTTCCGTCGGGAGTGATACTGTAAAGGGGTTCGCCTTGCGTAGACACTTTGTATATGAAAGCGTGCTGTAACAAGGTTAAAAGCAAAGGCTTACAGTCCATATACGATATCCACGAATTGGAAGAACTGCACATATCAAGTACGGTGTTTTCTGAAAGGGGAACTTCCATTTTATCAAAGACGAATAACAGTATTAATTTGTTTACAAACGAGTCGCCTTTGATTTGCATGGTAAGTTACTCCTTTTTTGTAGGCGACCTTTTCTTATTTCTCGAATTGCTTAAGGTCGTTTAAGAGATCGTCGCATTCTTGAGCGTGGATTTCAACGTTGATGGGTTTAGAAAGGTCAAGACTGAAAATTCCAAGGATAGATTTAGCGTCAACGACGTATCTGTCGCTACGAAGGTCGATATCATAAGAATATTTTTGAACGATAGAAACAAAAGTTTTTACCTGACTAGCCATTTGAAGTGATATTTGTACAGATTTCATAAATGAATCCTCCTATAATTTTTTTTCAATACACATTATACATAAAACAAACAAAAAAATCAATAGTTTTCCCTAAAAATTATTGAACAAAAAAAAGAAATATGATATAATTATATCATAATAACCAAAAGGCGAGAGATTATGATAACTGCTAAACAGTCTGTTGAAAACTTTAAGGCTAAAATGAATGAACTTGTTAATTCTAAGTACATTTTAGCCGATAATAAGGTTACCGAGGTTTTAAAAACCATTTCGGATTCAACTCTTTTATACGAAATTTTTGAACATGTAACTGAAAATTTTGATTACGATACCTTTAAAAGCGTGTGTTTTTCGTTTGACGAAAACGGAAAAGGCGACTTTACTCTTCCTAAAAAGGACGAGGATATTTTAGCCTTTTGCTTTTTGCTTTTGATGGAATTGGATTTAAAGAAAATAGACCTTTTTGAACTTTGCTCCGTGTGTTTTAGTTCTCCCGACGGTAAGCAAGGCAACTATAATTTATTTGCAACGAAAGTGCTTATACCTTTTGAAATGACAACCGAAAAGGTTGCCTATAAGTTGATTAACGCCGATTTTGAAGAGGAAGTAGAGGTAAAAGAGGAAGAAATTGCAACTCCCGAAAAGGAAGAGAAAGAGGACGTTAAACCGACTTTTACGAGTAAGGCGCAAATTCTCGTTATGAAAATGAGGGACGAGGTAATTTTGCAAAAAAAAGAAGATAAAAAGGTTGGCGAGGAATACGAAGAGGTCGTTTTCGTTTTAGACGAGTTAGAGGAATTTTTGAAAAATAAAAACCCTGAAGGTATAACGCTTGCGTTTACCGCTTTAAAATATATTTGTAAATCCGTAAAAAAGTTTAAGTTTGATTTAGACGAACTTGCAAAATATATTGCGGAGGTATTATAATGGCGGAAAGAAAAATCGGCAGTGAAAAAATTTACGACGGAGTAGTCGTAAAACTTCGTAAAGACAAAGTCGTAACCGAAAGAGGTGTCGAAACATATAGAGAGATTATTTCGCACGGTGGCGGAGCGTGTGTATTGGCGGTAAAGGACGGGAAAATCTTGCTTGAAAAACAGTACCGCTATGCTTACGGCGAGGAAATTTACGAAATTCCCGCAGGGAAAAGAGATAAAGGCGAAGATTTTTTTGTTACCGCAAAGAGGGAATTGGAAGAGGAAACGGGGCTTATCCCCACAAATCTTAAAAAAATAACCGAAATTTATCCTACGCCGGGCTATACCGACGAGGTAATCGGGATTTTTTATGCCGATAAATTTGAAGACGGTAAAATTAATTTTGACGATACCGAAGATTTAATCAGCGAATGGGTGGCAATCGACGAGGTCTATAAAATGGTTGAAGAGGGTATAATTAAGGACTCTAAAACTTTGATTGCTCTACTTTGGTATAAAAGCGGGCTTAAAATATGAAACCGTTAGAAAAAAGTGCAAAAAAAGGCACGGCAAGTATGATCGTTACCGTCGTATTATATGCAATCGGCGCGTCGTCCGTTCCTTACGCGTGGCTGTCCGACCTGCTCGGCGGAGCAAAGGAACTTGAGTGGATATTCGGTTTTATAGCGAGAACGGCTTGTGCAATTTTACCCATTTACCTTATTTTAGAGTTTGGATTTGGCGACTTGTTTAAACTTAGCGCAACTAAATTAAAGGGTAGTTTGCTTGCAATTCCGTCGGTGCTAATTGCCGTCAATAATTTGCCTATAATTCCACTAATGTCGGGCTATATGTCGATAAACGCTAATTTTTGGCAGTTTATTCCGTTTGTTTTAAACTGTCTTTCAATAGGTATTTTGGAAGAGGTTTGTTTTAGAGGATGTGTATTTCCGCTATTTGCTTATAAGTTTTCAAAAGATAAGAAAGGTTTGTTTTGGTCGGTCGTTTGTTCGTCGGCGGTGTTTGGCGGTGTGCATATCGTAAACCTTTTAGGCGGTTTTTCTCCGTTTGTTTTCTTGCAAATGGGATATTCGTTTTTGATTGGTTTAATTTGCGCCTTTGCTCTTATCGTTAGCGGTAATATATATTTGCCCATTTTAATGCACGGCGTTTACGACGTCGGCGGTTTTATGGTTAGCGAGGGTATTGCAAGCGGTGTTATATGGACGTTACCAAACGTTATCTGGACTGCCGTTGCATCCGTTTTGTTGGGCGCAGTTATAATTATTATATTTATAAAGAAAGATTTTTCAAAGTTAAACGGTAACTTAAATTTATTGAGAAATCCTGAATAAATAAAAGCCGAGGTTTCTCGGCTTTTTTGCGGAGGAAGAAATGAAAGCGGTCGTACAAAGAGTTTCAAGCGCTAAACTGTCGGTCGGCGGAGAGGTCGTGTCGGCAATAGAAAAAGGTTTCGTCGTGTATTTTGGTGTTCAAGAGGGTGACGGAAAGGAAAAGGCGGAGTTCATTGCAAAAAAAATTGCCGGATTAAGAGTTTTCGAGGATGAAAACGGGAAGATGAATTTAGGACTTAAAGAGGTCGGCGGTAGCGTGCTTTTTGTGTCGCAATTTACACTTATAGCCGACGTTTTAAAGGGTAATAGACCGAGTTTTTCAAATGCAATGCGCCCAGACGGGGCAAACGAAATTTATCTCTATTGCGCTCAAAAATTGAGGGAAAACGGCATTGATGTAAAACTTGGAGTTTTTGGCGCGGATATGCAAATCGAACAGATAAATCAAGGTCCGGTTACTATTATTTACGAGGTATAATATGCTTGAAAGGGAAATAGAAGAAGTCTTAAAACGGGGCGGTGCGTCTTTGGTTGGATTTTGCGATTTAGGTAAAAGTCCAATCAAAAATCAAGAGGGGCTTAGATACGCCGTGTCTATTGCGTATAAACTGTCTAACGCTGTATTAAAGACGATAGAAGAAAGACCGACTTTGTCGTATTTTCAACATTACAGAGCGGTAAACGCAAGACTTGACAGTCTTGTTTTAGACGTAATTCGCCTTATTGAAAACGAGGGATATAACGCTTTTCCAATTGCTGCGTCGCAGTCAACAAATGACGATAAATCGGCTTATAGAGGGGTTTTTGCTCATAAAACCGCCGCCTGCCTATCGGGTATTGGGTATATAGGAAAGAACGCTTTGCTTTTAACTGAAGAGTATGGAAGTAAAGTAAGACTTGCGACCGTTTTAACCGACATGCCTCTTGAAAGGCAAAGAGAAATTATTGTAAAAGGTTGCGGTGATTGCGATATTTGCAAAAAGGCTTGTCCTGCTGGGGCTATATCGGGTAAAAACTTTGAGGTAGGAATGGCAAGAGAAGATTTCTTCGATGCTGAAAAATGTTCTAACAATATGAAAACTTATAAAGATATAGGTCGTGGAGCGGTGTGCGGACTATGTATTAAGGCTTGTCCTAAAAACAAACTTTTTTAAAGGCTTATAAACGGCGCAATACTACGTTACTGTAAAATGCTCTCGACTGGGATGACCGCATAGGTCTATCCCATCCGATATCATTTTACGAGCCTTGTCTTGCTTGTTTCTAATCCTTTAAATTGTGCTTGAACAAGGTGGCGTATGGATGCAACCTCAGGTTGCTGACCAACAAGGTCTACCAAATCTTTTCGGGCTCACGAGCCTTGGTGTGCTTGCATCTAACCCTTTAAACTGTACTTGAACAAAGTGGCGTATGGATGCAACGTCACGTTGCTGACCGACAAGGTCTACCAAATCTTTTCGGGCTCACGAGCCTTGGGGTGCTCGCATCTAAGCCTTTAAATTTTTAAAGGCTTATCTACATCGCAAAAGAGCGTTACTGCTTTAAAGTCTAAACCCCGATGACCAAAGAGGTCTATCGTGTCTTATCCTTTAAAGCGAGCCTTCTTTTGCTCGCATCTAAGCCTTTAAACTGTACTTGAACAAGGTTGCAA
>SVIB01000021.1 GCA_015055505.1 Clostridiales bacterium | reverse complement strand
CGCTGAATTTTTGGTATAGCGGCGGAGAACGAACTCCGCTTTACAATCGCCCTCGTATGAATGAAGGTTACGCTATCTTTGCAGTCAACAGATACAAGTTCATACGCAATTACTGTTGGCAGCCTGGTGTTCCCACAGGGAATCGAACCCCGAATTGAGCCTTAGGAGGGCTCCGTTATATCCGTTTAACTATGAGAACAAGTATTCAATTTTCAGGATATAGCAATACCCACTTTGGCGAACTTTTTTCGCCGCGGTCACCAAATAGGTCACCAAATTTTATTTTAGCCGTCTACCGTATCGCCAAAACGCACGGTTTTGAGTGATTTTCGCATTGTTTTGCCCCGTTTTTATGGGTTCATATTAGGAATAGCACACCCTTAGGAGGGGGCTGTTATATCCATTTAACTACGGAAGCTCGTTCTTTCTTTTTATTTCCTTTATATTTTACTACTTTATCTTATGCTTGTCAATTTTTTTTGCATACTCTATTCGTTTTACCTTTTTCTTTTTTTAGTTTTCCTTATCTATTTATAATGATTTTTGTCAATTAATCAACCTATTGCCCCACTTTTTAACTTTTTACATTAAAAAACCGACTTGTTTCCAAGTCGGTTTTTTGTATTATGCTTTGTATTGGTACGTCGATACCATCGTTAAGACTTTTCCGTCTTCCATTGTGAATGTAAAAGTAAATTCCTTTATAAGACTGTTTTCAAACTTAGCGGTAAGCGTTCCGTCTGAATTCGCTACTAAGTTATATCCTAATACGTTATCTACTCTATCTTTAGAAACAGTTGCTGTAAGTGTACCGTCGCTATAATTATAAGTCTTATACATAAACTCTTCAAAAGAAAACGTTATAAGATTATCTCTATTATATTCGGTTACCGTTTGCACAGTCTCTTTTTCTTTGAGTTCTTGCGTTGAATTAAGTTCCGCGGTTATCTCACGGATTACCGTTTCCCCTTCTCCAATTTCAACGATTTGCTTATAACCTAATACTTTTATTCCACCGTCGGTTACCGAAACGTCCGCAGTTGCGGTTGCTATCGTCTTTTCAGAGTTAGCAACCATCATCTCTACGGTGTTTTCATTTTTTCCTTTGTTTCCGCCAAGCTCTATTGCAAGAATTATGCCAGTTGCTACTAAAACGGCGGCGATTGACGAAATTATAATTATTAACTTCTTTTTCTTATCCATTATCTCAGCCCTCCGTTAAAACAACCAACGTTTTTTAATAATTGCAAACACTGCGCCTGCTAAAGTAAGCGCTGACGCAGTTGCCACGATAGGCGCTACCGTAGAGCCTGCTGTAGTGCTTGCCACTTCTTTTATCACGGGAAGAACGTCTGTTCTAAGGTTTTCAAGGTATTCATTATACGAGTTAAGCAACTTATCGTAGTTAGTACGGTCAAGTTTTGTTCTATCAGCGGTTATAAGGTCGTTTATACGCTTCGTAAGGTCTTTAAGCGTATCGAACTTATCAATCGTGAATTCGCCCGATAACGCGTCTATTTCGGCTTGAAGTTGCTTTACTTTAGTGCTTGCGTTTGCCAAAATCAACCTACGAAGATCGGCTTTTGCGCTGAGCGTTTTACTTGCGTACAAGTTCCAATCTTCTTCGCTTATTCCGTAAGTCTTGTAATCCTGAGTTACTGCGTTATAACGCGACAATGCGTTATTGATTACTTCTTCATGGGTAAGCATTACTTTATTTATCTTAACGACTTCTTTTGCGTATTCGATAAACTCAATCATGCTCTTTTCCATCGCAACGTAATCGCTTCTTTCCGCGCTTTCAACCTTACCGAAATAAAGTTGATAAATTATACCGTCGTATCCTTCAATTTCCTTATTTGCAGGTAAAACCATACTAATAGGATATTCTTTACCCGAAAGGTTGATAAAGTTATAATACGAGGGCTCGTAACCCGACATACAGAATTGATTGTGAATTACGTTATAACCGGGGTCGCTCTCTAATATAGTTTGACTGTCGGGAAGAACGTCTCCTTCTTCGGACACTCTGTCAATATCGCCGTTACTCTCTAAAATAGGAGCAATTACCGACTTAAACTCTACTTTTTGAAGACCGGTACAACCGTAGAATGCATAATTTCCAATAATCTTAAGCCCGTCTGGGAATACTATATTTTTAATCGACTTATTTTCGTTTGATGCGTACGCGTCAACTCTTTGAGTTCCGTCTAAAACGACGAGTGTTTCAATCTCTGCTTTTGCAGGAACTGAAGCAAGTTTATACGCGCCTCTTTCCATCTTAACGTACATTACGCCGTCAACTAAAACTACGTTATCGCCAACGTTTGCAGATTTGTTTCCGCTTGCATCTTCAAACGCAACTAAAGAATTACATCCGTAGAACGCTCCGCTACCTACCGTTTTAAGAGTTTCCGGAACGGCAAATTTAGAAAGTTTAGAGTTGTGACTAAATGCATTTTCGCCAATTGAAACAAGTTTATTGGCTACAATATTATCAATAGTGTTAGACTCAAACGCTCCGTCACCTACCGTTACGGCGTTAGAAATATCCAACGTGCCGTAAATTTCCGCGTTAGAGAACGCATATTCTTTAACGGTTACAGCTGATGAAAGGTCTACGTCTTCAACCTTAGTTTCAGCAAATGAATATTCATTAAACGTAACGACGTTTTCAAGATTTGCGCTTTCTAAGTCGTTTGCATAAGCAAAGGCGTATCTTTCAATAACTTCAACGTTTTGGTTAAGTTCAACTTGAACGAGTTTAGCCCCTACGAAAGCAAATTCGCTTATAGACGTTATCTTAGAAGGAATAGAAACTACCGTCAAGCCCGAATATGCAAATGCAAACGAGCCGATTGTTTCAAGGCTTTCAGGAAGAGTTATATCTTCAAAAATAGGAGCGTTAGTAGGAGTTACTTTTCCTATTACAGGTCTGTCTTCTTCGCCTCTTTCTCTCTTAGTTTTAGCGTCGTAAATTTTTACGCTTTCAAGGAAGTTTACTATTCTTTCAACTTCTTTAAACGCAAACGCGCCTTCGCCTATTGATTTTACTTTAGGAAGATTTACCGTTGCAAGTTTTTTACATCCTGCAAATGCGTAATCGCCTACTTCAATAGCCTTTTCAAGGTTTGCCACGGTAAGTTTTTCACAATTTAAGAATGCTTTTTTGCTTATCTTTTCTACTTTAGAAAGGTCTGCAGTTTCAAGGTTGCGACAATATTCAAATGCAGATTCTCCCAAGGTAGAACCGCTACCAACAGTTACCGTGCCAAGATTGTTACAGTTATAGAACGCTCTATTTCCAACCGTAACGTTTTCACCAACCGTTGCAGTTGAAATAAAACTGCGTGAGAATGCGTATTCGCCTACGGTAGCGCCGTCTGCGATAGTTACACTCGCAAGTTTTGAGATTTCAAACGCTCTTGCGCCGATATTCATAACCTTATCAAGGTTTACTACGCTAAACGCGCCGTTTTTACCTGCATTATAGAATGCTCCGTCGCCTATTACCGTTCCGCTCGTTAAGGTTACCGTTTCAAGTTTGAAGCAGTTTGCAAAAGCGTATTCGCCGATTGCAGTATTACCTTCAATAGTAAGCGTTACGATATTAGAGCCCGCAAACGCTCCCGTTCCAATTTCGGTTACGCTACTTGGAATTACGAAAGAGGTATTAGTCGTAGCAGACGCAACGAATAAGAGTTTAGTCTTATTATCGCCGTATAAAACGTCTCCTTCTGCCGAGTAATACGGGTTAGCCGTATCGACAACGAAAGTAGTTACGGCATCACCGAAAGCAGTACCCAATGCGGATACGATTTTAGTAGTTTTACCGAATTTTACGGTTGTAAGATTGTCACATCCCGAAAATGCGTTTGCCGAAACCGTTACGTTTCCTTCAGGAAGAGTAAACGAGGTAAGACCTTCACAGTTTTCAAAAGCAAATCCGCCTATCGTAGCAACATTTCCACAAGCAAAATCAGTAAGTTGCGAACAATTTGCAAATGCATATTCGCCTAAAAGTTCAAGGTCGTTTACAAACGTTACTTTCTTGAGTTTACTGCAGTTTGCAAAACAGTTTGCAGGTACTTGCTCTTTTTCGTAAACGGTAATTTCTTCAATCGCCGTATTTTTAAACATTCCGTTAGAGAGTTTAGTGTTTTCCCCTAAGGTTACGTTTTTCAAAGAGGTACAGTTTTCAAATACGTTTGCGCCTGCGTTACGGAGATGAGTAAGGTCTATAGCCGTAAGCGACGTACAGTCTTTAAAACAATTTCTACCAAGCGAATAAGCTTTAGTAAGACTTATACTCTTAAGCGAAGTACAACCCTCGAAACAACTGTAACCGATTGCTTCAACGCTATCAAAGTTAATGGTTTCAAGTTTTCCGCAACCCATAAACGCCTTTTCTCTTACGAAAGATACCGAAGAGAGGTTATCCTTAGTTGCAGGCTGTCCGTCCTCGCCGAGGAATGTTACAGTCTTAAGATTTTTAAGATTGTTAAACGCTTGTTTTTCGATATATTCTACTCCGTAAGGAATAGTTATTGAAGTTATAGACGTGTTATCGTATGGGGTTTTGTTTGCATCCCAGTCGTCTTCGTCTACTTCAATTTCCGCATCCGTAGTATAAAGACAGAATGCAAACGACGCTATCCAATAAATACCTTCGTCGTCAGGAATTACGACGTCACCGCCAAGACCTTTGTAGCCTACGAGTTGACGGTTTTCAATTATAAATTCACTTTCTACGGTTATCGTGTAAGATGCTCTAAGGTTCGTCTTTTTATTTCTTTCTCTTAATACGATCGTAGTAGTACCTTCTTTAAGAGCGGTTACCTCACCCGTCTTTTCGTCTACGGTTGCGGCATTTTTATTGGTAGATTCAAATATGAAATCGTAATTGCCGTCAACGTACCAAGGCGTAGTTTCGTAATTAAACTTAATCCTTTCGCCCGGATACATACTTACCGTTGGTCGAGCGTTTACGAACATTCTTGATCCCGTTTCGCCTATATCGCTACCGGATGAGCCGTAAGGATAAGCGTAAAGGGTATCAAAACTCGTAAATCTTAACTGAGTTATCTTTTGGTCTTCTAAGTTACCGATAAGTCCCGACGTTTCTCCGCTTTCGCTTACTACTATTTGAACTACTTGGCTATTGCCAAACAACTGCTCGTAAGCGGTTATAAGCGTTACGCCTTCTTTGTTACAAACAACGCTACCGTAATTTACGGTTGCTACGTTTTCGTTAGAAGAACTCCAACCGATAAACTGTAAGAAATCTTTGCTATTACCGGTGCTATTGTCAGGCGAGCAAATGAATTTAGTAAGGTCTACGACTTCACCCGGTTTTGCAGTTATTACCTGTAAAGATTCACCCTCAACAGTTCCGTCCTCGGTAAACGCAAAATCTGCCGAGCCGGGAAGAGCGCAAAGGTAAAGGCTGTTATTCATTGCGTAGTCGTCGATATGGAAAGCAAGTCCGGTCGAGAATACGTCGTCAGTCTTCATATCCTTAAGATAATCGGTAATTTCAAATCTTACGGTATTCGTACTTCCCTTTTCGCCGTCTACGGGAGTTCCGTAATCGCTCAAGAATGAATACTCGTTTTGGTTTTCTTCCGCGTCGTAAGTAAACGAAACGGGTTGAATTGACTGAATGTAGTGGTTATCGTATACGGTAAGCGTAATATAATAACGGTCTTTCTTTTCAGTTTTATCGTATTCTTTTTCGTAGAAAGCCTCTTTAATAACGGGGGCTTCGGTATCAACGGTAAAGTCAAACGAGAAAGTATTTCTTGCGTTAGTAGTTACACCGCCGTCGCCGTAGTCAAGTAAGCCCGTCATTTTAAACTCGTATACAGAGTTGTTTTTCCAACCCTCGTCGGCTACTCTTATTTCCAAAGGCTCAACGTAGGGGTAAGGAACACCGCTATAGTGGGCTTTAAAAGCATTATAGTCGATATGCTCGTAAATTACTTCACCCGTTACTTTATCAGTAATGGTGAAACGCATTTGTTTTGCGCCTCTTAAAAGACCTGCGTATACGCCGTAAATACCGTTTATGGTATCGAGTTCGTCACTCATTGCAATATGCTCTACTCTTGCAGGGGGTTGATCGTACTTAGTTTCGTCAACTTCGTAAATGTACGAGCCGAGAGGAATAATATAGTTATAGAAATAACTTCCTAAAGGAGTAGTTGCATAGTAGTCTGCTTTTAACTTATCTTCTTCGTTAATTGCACCGTTTTTATCGTCGGGGTCAACTTCGTATAAAGTCTTATCGAACATTGGCGCTTCGGTCCAATCGCCGTAGAATGCAAGGAAAGGTACGTTAAGGTCAACCTCACCTTCTTTTGCGTCAAGTTTTACAAAGCCTTCAACGTACATTCCGTACGGGAAACTGTCGGCAATGTACTTTTTATCTTCTTCGTTTAAAGTATAAGTTACTGAAATTTTTGCAGTAGAATTTGCGTTTAAAGTTATCTTGTTACCGTTTTTGCTACCGCCTTCGGTTACCGTAAACTCGGTTGCTCCGTCTAAAATGTAAGACCTTTCCGCTACGAAATCGTCATCCGAGGTCGATACGCTTTCAGTAAGACCTATTACCGATAAATCGTAGGTAAGTTCTTCTGCCGACAAGTTGACGAGGTTAAAGTTCATAGTGTAAACGCCCGTTCTTTCCTTGTCGTCGCCAAGTTCAAGTTTAGTCTTTTCAGAACCGTCAACCGTAAGGTAAGCCTTAGTCGTTACAGAATTTAAAAGACTTGCAAGACCTGCGCCCTGCTTTCTTGGAGAATAGGGGTTACCCTCGTCGTTTACCGCGATAGTTGCGGTAGACATCATAAGTTGGTTTGTTAAAACTTTATATTCGTGAGGAGTAAGTTGATCTAAATATTTTTCTTTTAAGAACTGTTTAATTAAAACGGTTACACCGCAAACGTTAGGACAAGCCATCGAAGTACCGCTTTGCTCGTCGTATCCGCCACCGGGAACTGCGGAGATAATTCTTCCGCCGTGTCCAGTAATTTCAGGTTTTAAGCCAAGGTCGGGAGTCGGTCCCCAACTTGAGAAGTCGGACATAAACGGACCTGCTTCGTTAGTAAACTTAAAGGTCAACTGTCCTTCCGCTTTTTGGGCTAAAACTTCACCGTCTTCTTTAGATATTGAAACTGTAGGAACGTGGTCTGATTTACCCATTGACATTGAAATTTCACCTTCAATGTTATTGTAAATAATAACCGCCGCCGCTCCGTAGTTTTTAGCAATTAAAGCCTTTTCTTCAAACGTCGTTTCACCACGGCGAATAAGGAAAATTTTACCCTTTAAATATTCTTTATCAAAGGATGCGTAGTTTGCCTTAGAACCGATACCGGGAACAGTAACGTAGTCTAAAGTAATGGTTTCCGTCTTGTCTTTGCCAAGGTCTTCGTAAATTTCAGCAAAGAAATTATTTTCTTTACCCGCAATATTACTCGACTCTTTAAAGAACATTACGTGACTGCCGTTTGCAACGAGATATTTACTCTTAACACCGCTAATTGACGCAACCGAGAATGAACCTTCGTAGGTTGACGGCGAGCCAACGGTTGCCGAGTCGGGGTTGGTTACCTTGTTCGTATTACCGAGTTCACCGCCCATACCAGAACTGTGGTCGTTACTTGCGGCGGTTACAAGGTTAATACCGCTTGCCTTTATATTGTCGTAAACGTCGTTTACTCTGTCGTAGTCAGCCTCTCTTGCAAAACCGCATGAAGAACCGAGCGACATATTTATAGCGTCAACGCCCAAAAGAACGGCGTCCTCTAAAGCCGCTAATATATCCTCGGTTTGCGCGCCTTGCTTTAAGTCGGGGAAAACCTTTAAAAGTACGAGTTGAGTTTCGGGCGCAATACCTTTAAACTCCGTTTCACTTATATCTTTTAACGCAACGAACTCTTCGTCGTTGTTACTGTATCCGCCTATAATACCCGCAACGTGCGTTCCGTGACTTGAATCGTATGGGAAAACGTCGGGGTCTTTATCCGCATAGTCGTAAACGAAAGGTATTTTATTACTGTAGAAAACGTCTTTAAGTTCAAGACCGCTTGTTGTTGACGACGCGTTTAATTCTCCGCCGTCAAGCATTGCTTGAATGTCGTTTCTCGTGTACATTAACGACGCTTCGTCTGTAAGTTGAACGGTGTTAAATACCTCGTGACTGCAGTCAAAACCGGAGTCAAGAACTGCAACAGACGTACCTTTACCCGTAAGATTTACACCCGTAGGCTTGAAAATACCCGTTTCGTATACGTCAACGACGTTTACTATCGCAGAGGTATCGCTCTCAATAGATTGAGGACGGTTATAAGTATCTGATAAAATTACGCCCTTTAAGTCCGTTCTTGCCTCTAATTTTTCTACGTTTCCATACGTAGTTTTGACAGCAAGTCCGTTTGTAATGGTCGAGTACGAATAAATAACCTCGCTTATAAGTCTGGCAGAAAGAAGGCTATTTGTAATGCTCTTTTGCTGTTCTTTAATTCTGCGAACGGCAGATAATCCAGCAGGGGTCTCAGCATACTCTGTGGCAGTATAACTGTCGCAACCCGAATTATTAAACGCCTCGATAACCGACGGCTCGTTAAGAGTAAGGACAACGACAACTTCGTCGTTATCTTTATAACCGTCGTTTTGTAAAAGATATTCCGATTTAATTTGGGTAATTAAATCTTCAGCAGTAAGACCGTGATCGGCTTTAAGCAAGTTGATTTTTTGCTTTGCATAACCGCTTCCGCTCGAAGGTTGTGTACCCGTAACGGCTTCTTTGTTTGCCGTACACGCAAAGCACGTAAACGACATCATCAAAACCATTAAAAGCGCAATAAGTTTATTTTTCATTATAATATATATCTCCTTAAGTCAACGAAATAAAAGAAAGAAAAGTCCCATAGCAAGAAAAAAACCGACGATTATTATCCCCAATATGGGCAAATAAGTTGCGTAAGCGGCTTTTATCGCCGCCCATTTTTCTTTTTTCGACATAGCAGTCGACTGAGCCTTTTTTTTGTCTTTATTCTTGTCTTTGTGTTTATCTTTGCCAAACGACGGAGAACCGAACGGGTTAGGTCTTGTAACCTCACTCATATCGTATATAGTTCTTCCGTCGTCAACGTAAATTACCTTTACTTTTTTCTTTTTATTTTTTTGCTTTGTCATTTTCTGCTTTTAACGCCGCAAGTCTTTCCTCTTCTTCCTTAATTGCGTCGTATTCCGCATCATACTTTTCAAGGTTATCCATAACTTCTTGATTGTAAAGATGGCACGCAACGAAGTGGTTAGGCTCTGCCTCCACGTACTTAGGTTCAACGTAAGAACATACTTTCATACACTTTGAACATCTCGTATGGAATTTACATCCCTTAGGAGGATTTGCGGGAGAAGGAATATCTCCGCCTAAGATAATTCTATTCATCTTAGCGTCGGGATCGGGAATGGGAACTGCCGAGAAAAGCGCCTGCGTGTACGGGTGCAAAGGACGGGCAAATATATCCGCCGTATCACCGAGTTCCATACTGTTTCCAAGGTACATAACCAATATGTTGTCGGTTATATACTTAACGACTGAAAGGTCGTGGGAAATGAACACGTAGGTAAGTCCCATATTTTGCTGTAACTCTTTCAATAAGTTGATTATTTGCGCTTGAATGGATACGTCTAACGCCGAAACGGGCTCGTCGCAAATTACGAGTTTGGGGTTTACGGCAAGCGCTCTCGCAATACAAATTCTCTGTCTTTGTCCGCCCGAGAATTCGTGTGGGTATCTATCGTAATAGTGGTCTTGAAGTCCGCACTTTCTCATTATATCGTGTACGTGCTCCGAAACCTTATCTTTAGGCACTATTTTGTGTACCTTAACTGCCTCTGCAATTATATTTCCAATAGTCATTCTTGGGGGTAAACTTGAATAGGGGTCTTGGAATATAAGTTGCATATCAGTACGGTGTTTAAGCATTTGTTTTTTGCTTGCGTTCGTTATATCTTCTCCGTTGAAGATAATTTTTCCACCGTTTGATTCGTAAAGTTTTAATATCGTTCTGCCGAGCGTCGTTTTACCGCAACCCGACTCGCCTACTACACCTATAGTCGTTCCCGCTTTAACACGGAAAGATACGTCGTCTACCGCCTTTAAATATCTCGTAGGAGTACCGAATAGCGTAGTTTCTATTGGGAAATACTTTTTTAAGTTTTCTACTTCAAGTATATATTCGGGGGCATCTGCGTATTGGCTATCAGTAGTAGTATCTACTAAATTATTCATTTCTTCCATTAGTTGCCCTCCTTTTCGTCGTATAAATAGCAAGATACGTAATGAGTATCGGTTATCTTTATAAGTTCAGGGTATTTTCCGTTACATTTTTCCGTGCACTTATTACATCTATTTTTAAAGTAACAGGTGTCGGGAAGATTTATTGGGTTAGGAACGTTACCGGGAATAGAATAAAGAGGCTCGTTTACGTCCGAGGTAATAAGCGGTTTACTCTTTTGAAGTCCTATGGTATAAGGGTGTCTTGGGTCGTGGAAAATTTCCTTAACCGTTCCCTTTTCGATAACTTTTCCCGCATACATTACTACTACTTCGTCAGCCATTTCCGCAATTACGCCGAGGTCGTGAGTAATAAGCATAATCGAACAGCCTTGAGATTTTTGAAGTTCTCTTAAAAGTTCGAGGATTTGCGCTTGAATGGTAACGTCTAACGCCGTTGTAGGCTCGTCCGCTATTATAAGTTTTGGATTGCCCGCTAACGCCATCGCTATCATAACACGCTGACGCATACCGCCCGAAAGTTCGTGAGGATAACTCTCGTAAACGTGCTCAGGCATTGATATTCCTACCTTTTTCAAAAGGTCTACGCTATACGCTTTAGCGTCCTCTTTTGAAATATCTGGAGTTCTTAAAAAAGATACTTCGTCAAGTTGAAAACCGATAGTAAATACGGGGTTTAAACTTGTCATAGGCTCTTGGAATATCATCGTTATATCCTTACCGCGGATTTTGTACATTTCCTCGGTAGGCATATTAGCGATATTATACGCCCTCTTTTTGCCGTTTTCGTCATAACCTAATTCGTCGCTGTTAAAGCGGATTTGACCGCCCGTAACCTGACCTTGAGGCGCTTGAACGAGTTGCATTATAGAAAGAGAGGTTACACTCTTTCCGCATCCCGATTCACCTACTACGCCTACGATTTTATTCTTAGGTATAGCAAACGAAACGCCGTTTACGGCTTTAACCGTTCCGTTATCCGAAAAGAAACTCGTTTCTAAATTATCAAGTTCTATAACGTTATTTTCGTCATCCATTACTGAAGTATACTCGCTTTCTTCAAGTTTACGTCTTTTAAGACCTTCGTAGTACTTCATCATTTTGACGTTGTGTTTAATTATCGCACGGCTTTCCTTTATTGATATATAGCCGTTATTCTTCTTACTCATTTTATCTACCTTTTACTTTCTTGCTTTGGGGTCCATAGCGTCACGAAGTCCGTCGCCTATGAAGTTAAATCCTAATACCGCAATAACTATCATTATACCTGCGGGTAGCCACATATTTACGTGGTAGTTTAAGATATTGGGGTTATTTGCGCCCGATATCATCGTTCCCCACGCAGCCTTAGGAAGTTGTACGCCGAGTCCTAAGTAACTTAACGTAGACTCGTACAAAATTACGCTACCAAGACCTAAAGTCATTGATACTATAAGTTGTGGCATTACGTTTGGAATTAAGTGTTTGAATATCTTTCTCCAAGTAGGAAGTCCCATTACCTCGGTTGCGGTAATAAATTCTTGCTCTCTAAGAGAGAGTATTTGTCCTCTTACGAGTCTTGCCGTTCCCGACCAGCCGAATATCGTTATTATAACCATAAGAACGTAAATTCTGTCGTCCGCTGCAAGCGTTCCGTCTACTACCCAAGAGTCGATAACCGCCGACGCGATTAAAAGTATGGGAAGAGTGGGAATACAGTTAAAGATATCGACTATTCTCATTATAAGTTGGTCTACCCAACCGCCGAAATATCCTGCGATACCGCCTAAAACTATACCGACAAGTGTTTCAAGTATTACTACGATAAAACCGATAAGAAGAGAGATTCTTCCGCCGTACATAAGTCTTATAAATACGTCTCTTCCGCCCTCGTCAGTTCCTAAAAGGTGTACTTTGTTGGGATTTGCGTATTTATTTATCGTATCGTAGTTTTTAATGGTTTCAACTACTTCGATTTTATTACCTTCGGCGTCTTCAAAAACCAAAGTATCTTCCATTGAATATTCAGTAGGCGTTCTGTCTACGTGTACGTCCATTTCTCCGGCTTGCTCTTCAAGTCTTTCAAGATTGTCGCCGGTAAAATTACTTTTATATATTCCTCTGTAAATCTCAGGTCCTAAAAAAGAAAAAGCAAAGAGGAAAACTATCATTACTATACCTACGATAGAGAGTTTCGAGCGGAAAAATCTTCTTAAGATCATCTGCATCGGGCTCATTTCTTTATAAGTTACTATTTCGGTAGAGTTATTTTCGTTGTTGTTATTTTCTTCGCCCGTCGGAGTTTCAACCGTTTCAGGCGCAACTTTCAAATTTTCAATATCACTCATATTACACCTTACTTTCCAAGTTTTACTCTTGGGTCTACGATTGAATACATTATATCCGAGAAAAGCGTACCGATAACGGTAAGAATTGCAAGGAACATATTGTAACCCATAACGAAAGGAATATCTCCTTCTTTTAAAGCGTTATACGCAAGACGACCGATACCGTCGATACCGAAAACCTGTTCGGTTATCATCATACCGCCGAAAAGCGACGGAAGAATTCCCGCAAGAAGGGTTGCCAAAGGTATCATAGTATTTCTAAACGCGTGTTTATAAATAACCGTCTTTTCGGAAAGTCCCTTTGCTCTTGCAGTACGGATATAGTCGGCGCTTAAAACTTCAAGCATATTAGTTCTCGTATAACGCATAAGTCCGCCAAGCGAAAGTATTACGCTTACGCCAACGGGTAAAATTAAGTGTTTTACGATATCTCCAAACTTTTGAAGTCCGCCGATAAAGGTGTCGGGATAGTTTGCCGTAGCGTATATAAGACCGTTAGCAGGAAGCCAGCCGAGTTCTACAGAGAATACCTTTATAACGATAGCCGCAAAGAAATAGGTGGGAAGAGATATACCCATCATAGTAAAGATAGTAACTGCGTAATCTCTTGCCGTATATTGGTGGGTTGCGCTTGAAATTCCAAGAGGAATTGAAATAAGGAATTGCAAAATAGTTGCAACTACCGCAATCGCAAACGAAATCCACATATTGTCGCCTATAACTTTGGTAACGGGCATCTCGTATTTAAACGAGTTTCCAAGACCTTTTGTAAAAAGGTTAGAAAGCCATTTGGTATATCCTTCAATAATACTGCCGTTAAGACCATATAAATCTTTAAAGTAGTTTATATCGTCCCAAGTCATAGTACCCTGCTGAAGTTGGGATGCATATTTCGTTTCTATATAGTTGTTCGGCATAAGTCTTACCATCGTGTAAAGAATAATCGATACACCGAAAAGTACGATAATTGAAATGCCGAGTCTTTTCAATATGTATTTAAGCATTTTATCTCTCTTTAATTTTTATTTGAAGTCATTTCCCTTTAAGGGAAACGCCCCTTAAATTAAGGATAATTTTTTGGGGCGGGCTTTCCGCCCCAAAAACTAAATTCTATTATTTTTCAGTTACTAACGATACGAGATGTAAATCAGAAGTAAGTCCCTTAAATGCAGAAATGTTCTTGTTAAGAGAACTTTCGTCTAATTTCTTTGCGTTGTAAGCAAACAAGTCGTCACGTTGGTAGGTAGGAAGTTCGATTGCAAGTTGCATTACGATATCAAGCGCATCGGAATAAATGTCAGCTCTTGCCTTTCTTCCATCTTGTGTACTGTCATCAATCTTTCTTGCAGCGTCAATATATTCTGAAAGTTCTTCAATTAAATCCCATTCCTCAGAATAGTTGTCGTCTTTACCGATTTTAATTTGCGGATAACCCCAGTTGTTAACCGAAGATGCCTTAGAATCTTTGTGGTAAACTTGATACATATCAGGGTCAATCGTCGAGCCCCATGCAGCAGCCCAAACGGTAAGTTCGCCTTTTGAAAGTTTAGAAAGTGCTTGAGCGTCGGTAGTTACCGTTACGTCAAAGCCCCAAGCGTTCAAAAGTTCGGAAGCGTGATACATTGCGTCCCAAGCGGGGTGGTCGGTTTCTTCACCTGCGATAGTGAAAGTATATTTAAGAGTGTGGTTTCCGCCTCTCGTCTTAGTATATACGTCGTCACTGTTGAGGTTGTATCCGCAATCTTCGATAATAGTTCTAATAAACTCTTCTTGATGTTCTTTTGATAAAGTTTGACCTGCCGAATAACCGTTTTCGGTTACGAATTCCGCATAATCGGGGTTTACTACGTCTAAATTCTCAGGAATCTTACCCGCAATATACGGATAGTAAGCAGTTGCATTCTTAGGATATGCCCAACTTTCACGCGACATAGGTCTATGAACTATTGATGCCGTCGTTCTATAATAGTCAACGCATTCTTGAGTGTCTACACAGTGCATAATAGCCTGTCTTACTGCAAGGTCGGGAACTTTACCTGCGTTAATACCGATATATCCGTAACCCATCGTTCTTACCGACTTATTTTGAATACCTTGATTCTTTTTGCCGTTAAGTTCTTGTACGGTTTCAACCTTTGCATTAGGAGTTGCATAGTCAATTTCGCCGTTATAAAGAGAGTTAAGCATTTGAGCAGAAGATACTACTTGATAACGAACTTTCTTAATCTTTGCAGGACCTAATACGAAATAGGGGTTTCTTTCAAAGTAAATAACACCGTTGTTGTAGAATTCGCCTGCGGAGATATTTGAAATACCGCCCGAAGACTTACTTGCCGCATAAGCGCCTGCGCCTACTGGAACACCGATTTTATCGGGGTTTTTAACGACCGTTTCCATAAAGGTTTGGTTACCGCGCTTTACACCGAAGTTGGTTTCAAAGTCGAAATCCTTATAAACTTCGTAAGAAGAATAGTAATGCATAGGAGCAATACCAAGCGAGAAGTTCCAAATTGCTTTGGGGTCGATATTTCTAATCTTTATCGAAAGAACTTCGTTACCGCTCTTAACCGAGCCGTCTTCATTATAGGTGGGCACGCCGTATTCTTTACCGTTTATAGTTACAGCCTTAGTTCTGTTTGCAAATTGAATACCCGAAATATTTTTAAATTGAACTTCGTCTTCGTTACTGAAGAATTTTTCCTTTTCAGCGTTAGTGATATAAGTGTAAAGTTCAGTTGCAGTCATCCAGTAAGAAATTACTTGCAATACGTTTGCAGGCATCATGTAATCGTAAACTCTTTGAATTGCTTGCTCTTTAGTCCAATCCTTAAGAGAGGGGATTTCTCCTTCAGTTACTAACTTCGAAGTGAGTTTTGCGTATTTTTTGTCCCAAGAAAGAAGACCTGTATTTAAAAGGAATACTTCTACTTCTTTAGTAAGTACACCTTCGTATTTGTTGTTTTCTTTGTCGTAGAACTTAATTTCCTTAGGATCAGAACCCGTGCTGTTAGTATAGTCGGTTTCAAGTTCCTTTCTAAAAAGTTCACACGCTTTTTTATAATCTTCTAAGATGTTTTCATAATAATCGCCGTTATCACTTGCATACTGTACGAGAGCGTCTTCAAATTCCATAGTATAGTAACTGGAATTAGTATCGTTAATATCATTGCAAGCAGTTCTAAGCGCTCTTAATCTGTCTGCCGCGATTTGTTCAAACTGAGCGTCAAACGCATCTTGTTCGGTTTCGTCAGTTTCTTGAGTACGGTACTCTTTAAGACCTACGATATCGGTAGAATAAATAGTAGACGAACCGGTATAAACGGGGTCAAGATATACGTAGAGGTTGAAAAGAACGTCCTTTATGGTAAGGGGCTTACCGTCGGAGAATTTTACGTCGTTTTTAAGTACGAAATAATAAGTCGTATAAAGGTCAACGTCTTCGGTTTCGCCTTCGGTTACTATTTGCATATCTTTAGTTACTACAGGATACTCGTCACCGTAAACGGGATTACCCTTTTCGTCGTTAGTAAGCATGCCGATTTGAGTCATACCAACTACGCTACTGTCCGCTGCGTTAGTTGAGAAGAAGGGGTTGAAAACCTTATCAACTTCTTGAGAAGAAAATACGAGCGGAGTCGTTTCATTATCGTATGCGGTATTTCCATTCCCTCTATTACCGAAAATACTAACGAGAACGATTGTCAATGCGATTACTACGACCAATGCAGCCGCCGTAACCGAGATAATAATCTTCTTTGATTTAGTCATGTTTCTTTATCTCCTATTAAAAAATTTTTTATAGTTAATCTTCATTTACAACAGTTACTTCTATTGTACAGTTTGTAAAAGTTGACTTATCGTCTTTACCGTAATACGGGTTTTGACTTTCGATATACAACTCGTCCATATCGAAACCTGTATAGAAATTTTCCGTTTTATAACTTACGGTTGCTTGTTGCACCTTAACGTTTTCTACTATAGATTCCTTTGCGTAAACGGTTATCGGGGCGTAATAAATTCCTGCGATAGATTTATTGTGAATTCCAAGACTTGAATCCATCGTTTCAAGCGCTACCGTAAAGTTTTCAAAGGTTACGTCTTTTACTGTAGATTCAACTAACATTCCAAACAGTGACGCATACGCCGTGTTTGGCGTTCCGTCTTTAAAACTGTCGAAAAGCGACTTCATATTTTTACCGTATTCAAGTTTAAAGTTCGTTATTTTATGGTCGTTTCCGTAGAAATAGAAATCTTTGCATTCTCCGTTTGAGCCAAATTGCAACGTTTCGCCTTCCATATCAATATCGTTCAAAAGATATACGCCTTTCCCCTTTGCTTCAAGAAGTTCTTGTTTCGTGGATACGTACTCTACTTCACCCTTCATATATTTTACGACTATTTGAACGTCCGGATTCTTTTCATCTAACGGGTGTTCAAAGTTTTTGTTCCATAAGTTGCCGTTTATATCGTAATATATCGGCTCCCACTTTTTAGTCGTAGAATTATATTCTTTAAAAGCAGTATACCCGCTTCTCTTGTCGGCATAACCGTATTTGTCTGAGAAAAGTCTTGACGTTTCACTTACGTTATCGTAAGTTCTAACTTTCACGAAATTATCGCCATTCATATAACCGATAGTGTAACTGTATTTAATTATCTTATCCCATTTTGCGTAAAGGGTAATACCTTCAGTACCGACCTTGTCCGTTTCAAAATTAAACTCGTCGGTATACTCAGCTTCCTCGCCCTCGCCCGTTTTGGTTTTAAACCATCCTAAAAGGTCGTATCCCGACTTTTCTACAGGATTTTTTGTGGGATTGAATTTTTCAGGCGCTTGAATAAAGGTCGTTTCGCCGTCTTCTAAATCGTAAATATAAGTAACGGCGTAAGGTGAGTTTTTATAAGTTCCGCCTTCAAGTTCAAAAACGACTTTCGTTCCTCCCTTGTTTGACGAACCGCCTTCGTTACATCCCACTAAAGCAAACACCGTTGCCAAGCAGAATATTGCCAATAAAATTCTTTTGAGTTTCATACAAACCTCTCGCATAGTTTTTATCGCTTGAAAAAAATTTTTAAAATTTTATTTTCCTCGCGATTTTTTTATTAAGTAAAAATATTTTCCGTTTCTTCTTTTAATACCCTTTTTTATTCGGCTTTATATTTATTCTCACGCGCTATCTTAATATATTATATATAGCGCGAATAGTGATATAAGCCGTAGTTATACGAGGTATAAGCAAAGATAAACCCTGTTTTTTGATTTTTTCCTTGACGGATTTACGGTTTTTAATTACCTTTAACCAAAAAAGCCTTATTTTATATAGTTTTTTGGGGTTTTTACAAGGTTAAAATATTAAATTTCCCATCCGTTAGACTTAAAAAGGTTGTAAAACGGCATTTTGTACCATTATAAGTCTAATTATTATAACACTTGAACGCCTTTTGGTCAAATTATTTTACGCAGATTTTATAAATTTTATAAAATTTCACAAATTACTTTTTTTAACTTTTTACTTTTTTATTCGTTTATGCAATTATTTTTTGCATTTTTGCATAAAATTCACACTAACAAAAACACGGCTTTATTCATACAATAAAGAGAAGGAGTTAATTATGAATCCGTTTAACGAAAAATCATCACCTATTATAAAAGACTTTCAAAACTGGAAAGAATTATACCCTCGCCCGTACGATAAACGCGACGTAGACCCTTACACTAAGACGAGAATTATTCTTTTAAACGGCGCGGAATTTGAGGCTAACTGGTTTTCACATCAATTTGCAAGGCATACCGATAACACCGATTTAAAAAGAGAACTTGCGCTAACCCGTGCGATTGAAAAGCAACAGCAAATTAAACTTTCGCTCTTAAAACCCAAAAACGAAAGTATTTTAGAGCATACGATATCTTACGAGCAACTTGCCGTAGACTTAACTGCTGAACTTGCTAAAAGAGAACTCGACTGTTATGTAAAAACCGCTCTTGACTTTGCCCTACTCGAAGATTTCGACCATTTATACCGCTATTCTAACCTTTTAGAGGGAGAACAAGGTGTTTTTGCCGAATATCTCGTCGGCAGATATACCGAAATAATGCCGGCAAGACCCACGATATCCCATCATAGACACCCCGTCGATAACGTTAAGCGCAGTATAAATTCTAAAATAGCAGACGTTCAAACGGTACTGTCAACTATGATAATAACGGCGGCGGAACAGCAAACTATGAATTTCTATATGAACGTCACAAACCTTGCTCCAACCGACGCAGGAAGACGACTGTACGAAGAAATTGCAATGGTTGAAGAAGAACACGTAACCCACTACGAATCTCTTTTAGACCCCAACGCAACTTGGCTTGAAATGTTACTTTGGCACGAATATTGCGAATGCTACCTATATTGGTCGTGCTATCAAACGGAAACCGACTGCTATATAAAGTCGCTTTGGGAAGAAAATTTGAATATGGAAATTTCCCATTTACATAAAGCGGTAGAACTTCTCAACCGCTACGAAGGAAAGGATTGGCAAGAGGTTATCCCTTACGGGGAATTCCCCGCTCCTATTTCTTTACACGAAAACGTAGATTACGTTCGTAGAATTTTAACCGACACCGTTCAGTATACCTCGATAAAAGAAGACTACGCAAAAATTAAAGACCTACCCGAAAACGCCGACTTTTTCCTTTTCCAAAATATCGTAAACCCAACCGTCGATATAGTCCCGTCGCATAGAGTCATTGAAGGCATCATTAAAAACCGCGGAGCGGACTACCGTTTCCAAACTGCGCCTAATCCTATTCCCGAACTTAGAAACAGAAGAGTTGACAATACGTCCGTCGGCAGAAAGCCGTCCGCTACTACTTCAACCGATTTTTTCTGCAACGATTAATACTAAACGCTCAAAAACCTCAATTTATCCCTTTTGCAACGATTTTTCTAAAAGAAAGTCCGCCAAACTCTTTTTGGCGGACTTTCTTATTAAAAAATGGCGAAAATCGACTTATAGCCCGACTTATTAATAAAAATCTTAGGATATTTTTTTAGTTTCATTTTTTACATAAAATGGGAATACCAATAAAATTTGGTGTCAAAAAAAATTCTTTGGTATAATTTTTAGTTTTCGCTTTCTTTTTCTTTTAAAATTTGTTATTATATGTAATGGAGGTATTGATATGATATTAAAAATCCGTGAATATAGACATGATATGCATATGACTCAAAAGGAACTTGCCGATAGAATAGGCAACGTTCAAAGGAACGTTAGCAACTGGGAAAACGGTATAAGCGAACCCGACTGCCAATGCATTATGAAAATATGTGACGTATTGGAAATTACTGTCGACGAACTTTTTGGCAGAGAACGTGTAGAAACTCCACGCCAAAACCTTGCCGGCATTGAACTTTCCATATTAAAATCCGTAAGAACGCTTGCCCCCACTAAACAGTTTGCATTAATGCAATTTTTAAGAGAATTAGAATCTTAATTCTCGTCCCTTTTTTAGGGAATTCTAAATACGCTATATACACCCCCATAACCCCCTCTTTCTTTTCACCGTTGAAAGTTGGGGGTTTTAATTTACCTAAATTTCGCGCTGTTCTTAACGCTTTATCCGTTACTTAAAATATGGCGTCAATTATAACGGTTTTTGAAATTTTAGCGTGTTTTTCAACAAATTGTTACAGTTTTATTGCCTATTCGCCGTTTTTCTATCTCTTTTAAGAGTTATACTCCTAATATGAGAATAGGTCTTTTTATCGATACTTTTTACCCAATGGTTGACGGGGTTATAAACGTCGTTGACAATTACGCGAAAGAACTTTTAAATTACGGCGAAGTAACGGTTTTTTGTCCGCTTATAAACGATACCCGTATCGAAAATACGCCGTATAAAGTCGTACAATGCAATTCTATAGCCGTAAAGGGCTTAGATTATTCCTTGCCTCTGCCCAATTTCGACGCTAAATTTTTAAAGCAACTAAATAAAAGCAACTTGGATATAGTGCATATCCACTCGCCGTTTACCGTTGGAGAATTGGGAAAAAATTACGCAAAACGTAAAAAAATCCCAGTCGTTGCTACTATTCATTCGCAATTTCGCCAAGATTTTGAAAGAGCTGTAAAGGGAAAGGTCGCCGTTGATATAATGACCTCTATTATAATGAAAACTTTTAACGGTTGCGACCTTTGTTACGCCCTAAACGAAGGAATGAAATCTCTTTACGCTAAAGAATACGGCTTAACAGCGCCGTGCATAATAAGACAAAACGCAACCTCACATACTCCCGTAGAAAATAAAAGCCTTGCAAAAAAAGAAATTAACGACCTTTACAAAATAGGCGAAAACCAAAAAGTTTTTCTTTTCGTCGGGCGAATAAACTTTTTAAAAGGGGTTGACTTAATAGTTAATACCCTTGAAATTTTAAGAGATAAAGGGGTTGACTTTAAAATGCTTTTCGTAGGCACTGGGCAAGACGAAACTCCGCTTAATGAACTTATAGACCGACTTTTATTGCGTGATAGAGTTGTTTTTACAGGAAAAATCACCGATAAAAGCATGCTTGAAAAACTGTACGCAAGGGCGGATTTATTTGTTTTTCCCTCTAAATACGACGCAAATTCTTTAGTTCAAATTGAATCTGCGTGTCAATCAACGCCCACAGTTTTTTCACGTGGAGCAATAACGGCATCTCAAATTACCGACGGAGAAAACGGTTTTTTAGCCGAATACTCTCCCGACGGTTTAGCAAATAAAATCATTGAAATTATTAGCGATACTCCTTTATACGAGCGAGTATGTAAAAACGCAAAGCGCGATTTATATAAAAATTGGAAAACGGTTGTTTATGAAACCTATCTTGACTACGAACGCTTAATACGGCAAAAAGAGTGAATAGACTGTTCTATTCACTCTTTTATTGTGCTTTTCGGTTTCCACCAAGCGAAAATATGAGGCTATAAGTCGATTATTGCCTATTTATTTGTCTTTGTCCTTTTTTGCGCGACGAGTTCTTTATTTGAAAAATACTTATTTATCGGCGAGTTTTCCCTTTCCTCAACTAAAATTTTAAGTCTTTCGTTTTCTCGTTCAAAATACTTTAACTTTTCTTTTAATTCAAGGTTTTCTTCTCTTACCCTTTGGGCTATTCTATCGTAAAGGGCGTTTATTTCGCGTTTAATCTTTGTGATATTAAAATCTTCCAAAATCTTACCTTCATAAGGATTATAGCACCTGCCGTAATCTTCTTTTATTTCCTCGCGTATGCTTTCCACCGTCTTTTTATCGTATTTTAGCAAGTTGCGATACTTATTTTGATATCTCAGCGCCGTTTTTTCGTCGCTCGTATTTTCGGCTATCACCCTTCTTACAGACTTACCGAAAGTTACGCCCGTTAATATGGTTTTTAGTAGCGCTCTGCTTTCTTCTTTGTCAAACTCAACTATTTTGTTTGCGCTTAAATTTTTTTCTCCCAACATCAGTTTTTTATATTCGCCGTCAACTTCCGCCTTTTTTAACGCTGAATAATATACGTTTCTTACACTGCCCTTTGCCATCCCGTGTTTCTTTGCCGTCCTTTCAAAGACCTTTCCTAAACTCTCGCCTTTTTCCTTTGCCTCCACTACGCTTAAAAACAGGCTCTTTATTTGATTTTCATTAATTTTAGACATTTTTTACCTCCAAGTCTTACCTTTGTTTTAATTATTACCAACTTTTGGAGTTAAAATACATATTAAATAAAATTTTTGAATACAATTTATTATGTTTTATTACACTTTTTGCGCAACGCCGTGCGCTCTAAAATTTAACGGCGAATATTTAGGAAAGGTCGACGAAAACTTATCCTTTATAGATGTTGACGACGGTTTTTTAGAATTTATTCCTATTGACTCAACTTTCTTACCAATCAACTGTTTTTTAGATAAAGACCACCTTAACAACAATAAATTTGTGCAAATAATCGACTTATACGGGGGCTTTTTGATTATTCCTTCCTTTTCAAAACGAGTTGACCCCGATTTTAAAATGATAGGTAAACGCCGTTTTGACTTTGCAAAGCCTACGGAAATTTGCTGTTTTAGTCAGTGCGGAATAAAACTTTGCGTAGAGCGTGAAGGAATGATGCTTTTTGAAAGTTTGCCATTTACCCCTGAAGATATCCGTTTTGAAACGGCAAGGCATAACGGAATTGATTACGTAGTGGCAATATGCGTAGGAAAGCGTTCTTTAATAATCGGGTTTGCATTTACAGATAAAATCGAAGTGGTTTTCCGTTCTCTTTGCGACGGCTACGGTTTTGAAAAAAACCGACTTTCGGTTTTAGAAAATAAGCGAGATATATTAAAACACACCGTTTCAGCAGTTTGGGAATTTGGTCAACAGGTAAAACCCGTTTCATATTCGGTAACCAGAAAGAAACAGTCGTTTACCTTAAATAAAAGTCTATTCGCTTACGCCTTTTTTGAAGAAATTTTAATAAACGGCGATTGCAGTGATTTTTTAACGCCGAGATTAAAACCGAAAGCAAGAGAGTTGAAAGAATTTTTGGGGGATTTCATTAAAGTTTTACCTCCACCTCACTTTAAACCCGACGATTTACTCACTCTATTATATAATGATAAAGTAGAATACGTAAAATTGTCTTTTGAAAACGGACTTATAGATAACCTTTCCATAATCGACAAATAATTTATCTTATATGCACCCCATTTTCACAAAGTTATTGACAAACCTATTATGGCGTGGTAATATTGACCTATACAAACTAAAATTTCAATTTGTACGAGGTTTTTATGTTTTTTTATTACGTTTATTATGGGTCTTTAATCGTACTTATTCCGGGGATAATATTCTCCATTTGGGCGCAATACCGAATTAGTTCAACCTTTAAAAAATATTCGCGCGAAGAGGCGAAATCACGTTGGACGGCTAACGAAATGAGTATGATGCTATTAGAACGAAACGACTGTAAAAGCGTTGCCGTTAGGCGTATAGGCGGTAATCTTACCGACAACTATAATCCCTCTACCGACGTTTTAAGTCTTTCCAATTCCACCTACGGTCAAACGAGCATTTCGGCTATCGGCGTTGCCGCACACGAATGCGGACACGCAGTTCAAAAGCATAGCGGTTCTATTTTGCTTCGCTTACGCAGTTTCTTAGTTCCTATTACGAATATCGGTTCTCGCCTTGCCGTTCCTATCGCAATTTTAGGCGTTATTTTAGAATGGCTAATCGTAAGTGAAACGGGTACAAATTTCGGCTCTTACGTCGTTGCAATAGGTATTTTGCTCTACTCTCTTTCAACCGTTTTTGCATTAATAACTCTTCCCGTTGAAATCGACGCTTCAAGGCGCGCCATTACGATGCTAAAAAACACCGCCGTTTTAGACGACGAAGAAATTAGAAAAGCATCTAAGGTTTTATATGCGGCAGCCCTTACCTACGTTGCGGCGCTTTTAACTTCTTTCTTATATCTCATTCGTTTTATTTTAATACTTGGAAGATATAGAAGAAACGACTAAAACCCCGCCTATAAGTCCGTTATTTTACGTTTATGGAAAATTATAATACAAATAAATACAATTTTAAAATACTGTCGGCAGTAGCAAAATTTTTAAATTCCAATTTTGAAAATACGGTTACGAAAGACGTTCTTTCTATTATGGAAAGCGGTGTTTTAGACGAATACGCCGTTCAACTTTTAATAGGTGAAGGCGGTGGACTTGACACCTACGGAGAAGATAGAATTGACTTTTTAAACTACTTCCCTCTATGTGTTAAAAAGCGCAATCCCCTGCCATTTACACAAAATCCGTACTACAAAAACGTATCGTTTAAAAGCCGAAAACACGGCAACGCCGAACTTTGCTATCTTAATTATAAAAAGTATGAGCCATTCGTTTACGACGATTTAACCGAACATTTAGACGGCGTAGTTTTGCCCCAAATAGGTTTTTTTGACGAGGAGTTCTATTATCCCGCAGTAAAAGAAAACGGCAGAATATGGATGACCGTCACGCCAAACGAAATAAACACAATGAAAGAGCCCATTGAAAAAGCGAACGGAAAAGTTCTTGCGCTTGGCTTAGGTCTTGGGTATTTTGCTTATTCTTGCATAATAAAAAGCGAGGTTTCGTCCGTTACCGTAATTGAGAAAAACCCCGACATAATCGCTCTTTTTAAAGAGCAAATCTACCCATTCTTCCCAAAAGACAAGCAGTTAAATATAATCGAGGCTGACGCCATTGAATACCTAAAAAAACCGACGGAGAGAGATTTTGACTTAGTTTTTTGCGACCTTTGGCACGACGTTTTAGACGGTATTCCTTTAAAAAATAAAATAAAGCCCTTTGAAGACAACTTCAAAAAGGCTAAGTTTTATTATTGGATTGACAAATCAATGAAATATTACGAATAACGGCATACAAAAAGAGCGACGAATACGTCGCTCTTTGTTTTATTGTTTTAAGCGTTAGCAGAAGAATCTTCAACTTCAACGATTACTCTTTCGCCGAGTAAGTTTGCCTTTAAGAAAGCGTCGAATTCGTCGTCTTTCATATCTTTAACGGTGTAGAATTCTTCTTTTTCTTCGTCGGTCGTAAGTTTTGCGTAATCACTTTCAAGTTGAGTCATATTGATAACGTAGCAGTAAGATTCATACTTTGTATCCGAATATGCGGCTACTAAGTAGTAACTTCCGTTTACTTCAACAACTTCAGGCAAATACCAAGTAGTATTGATTGCAAGTTTGTTTACTCTAAATTCTTCAACGTCTTCGCCTGCAAGTACCTTAGTAAGGTTTACTTTGTAGAAGAAGTTTGAAGAGTTATAGTAATAAAGGAAATCGTCATTACCTTCTTTATTAACGAAAGCAAGAGTTGCGCCCTTTACGTTATCCGAAGTATATGCGATAGAAACGCCGAAATCAGCGTCTGCACTACCCTTCTTTGACCCGTCGTAAACTCAAAGTCCGTAAGTAGAATCGGTATAAAGAACGGTGTTCTTATTAAGGATAATCGAAGTATCGGCAAATGCGCTTGCACTGTTTTTATCCTTTAAGGTGAGTTTGTATGCGTCTTTAATCCAATCTCTTACTTTCCAACCGTCAGCATTGAAATCTGCTTCGGGAATTGCCATATAACCAACGGTTCCTACGGCAGTATTAAGACTCGTATAAGAAAGGTATAACGTTCCGTCTACGTATCTTAAAAGGTCTACGGTTACGCCTAAAGTATCAACGCCCTCTGCGTTTTCGCCATCGTTACCTACGGTCTTAGTTCCGATTCCGTCTAAAACGATTTTAGCAGTTGCAGTCGCAGTATTTGCGCCAAGCGATACTTGATATACTACGTGATAAGAATCTTTAGTTACGGTTTCTTCGTCCGAAAGACTTCTGTTTACGGGAAGAGAGGTAAAGTAAACGCTTGCGCCAACGTTGTTTTCAGCAAAAACAACTTCGGCAACGTCAACTTTATCAAGTTTACTGTCTTTTTCGTCTGCTTCGGTAGTGTAAAGTTCTTTACCGGTATTAGCGTCGTAAACGTAAAGTTCAGTGCTGTATACAACAAGGTATACGTTTTTTCCCGATTGAACGTATCTAAACTTTGCAGAGTGAGAAAAATCACGGCCGGTAATATTCTTTGAAGTTCCCGTTGCGTCAAGTTTAGTTCTGAAGAAGTTAAGTTGGTCGTTTTTAACAGCGCCCGTCTTATCGTTTTCGGTAGAAGGTACTGCATAGTAAACGTAATTGCCGTAGATATAAAAACCTGCGTCTTTATCGTCGGATACGATAAGTTTTGAAACAACCGTTTCGTAAGTAACGCCGTCGGCGTCTAAGTCTGCAAGGTTTTTCTTTTCGGTTCTCATAAGAGCGCCTTTAGTAACCTTACCGGTTTTATAAGAAGTAGTATAGTTTTCAACGCCGTTGATAAAATAAACGTACTTTTCAGTTTCCGCAACGAAGCCACCTTGTACGGTGTCAACCTTATTGGAAGAGTCCATAGCGATACTTTCTCCGCCACAAGCCGTAAGACCTACAAGCATTAATACCGCCATAATTAAGCATAAAAGTTTTTTGCCCATGTCAAATGCTCCTTTAATGGAATATCTCTTTCACTAATTACATAAACATAATTAGATACATATACACTTAATCATTATATACTATTTTTTTCAATTAATCAATTATTTACCGCTAATTTTTAATGAAAAAATAAAAAAAGGAGTTATAAATATGGAAAAATTTGGACTTTTTGACCTAATAGACAAATTTAACGCCTCAGCAAACGGCAAAAACGACTTTGCCAAAGCCCCCCAAACAGAAAAAAACGACGGAGCAGTTTCTTCATTAGTCGATCCTAAAATCACCGCTCCGCCACAGTATCTTATGAACGCCAAACTTTTTGACTTTTGCAAAAAGCACGACGAATTGTCAAAGAGAATTTATTTATCATCTATAAAAAAGTCTTAACACAACGTGACGTTGGGAGCGTGACGGCAACTTGAAGTTGCATCCTTATTGCTACCGCCACAGTTCATAGCCTGTACTAAATATAAGCAAACGGCTGAAAGGTCTTGCGGATTACTTTCAGTAATTCGCTGACAAAAAGCCGTTTTGCGGCAACGTGACGTTGCATCCTTATTGCTATCGCCACAGCTTATAGTCTGTATTAAACCTCAAACAAAAGATTTTACACAGTAAAAGATTTTGTTTGAAAAGGAGCAACCGATTGTAAAGTCTTACCGTTTGACAATAGGCAAACGGTTGACAAAAAATCGTGTTGCGACGCCCTTGCGCCACCTTGTTCAAGTACAGTTTAAAGGATTAGAAACAAGCAAGACAAGGCTCGTAAAATGATATCGGATGGGATAGACCTTATCGGTCATCCCAGTCGAGAGCATTTTACAGTAACGCAGTATTGCGCAGTTTATAAGCCTTTAAAATTTAAAGGGTTAGATGCGAGCAAGACAAGGCTCAAAAAGCGTTAGCGGATGGGGTAGACCTTGTCGGTCAGGAGCATGATGCTCCACCCAAATTGCTAACGCTTTTAAAATCAGTATTGCGAAGTTTATAGGTCTTTATACCCGTTTTAAAGGATTAGAAACAAGCAAGACAAGGCTCGTAAAATGATATCGGATGGGATAGACCTTATCGGTCATCCCAGTCGAGAGCATTTTACAGTAACGCAGGATTGCGCCGTTTATAAGCCTTTAAATTTCGACGTCGGACAAAAGCTTCTCGTCATTTTCACGAAGTTCTTTCGGTACTACTATATGGTCGTAATCAAGGAAATACTTTTTCTTGTTTATGGTAAAGTAGTCTACTACTTTCATACATACTATAACGAGCGAGCCAAACGGAATAAGTAAAAGTTCTCCGACTCCAAAGGTAAATACCGTTGCAGTTATATGGAAATAAAGTAAAATTACGACTACCGTAAGATACGCCGCGAACATCTTGCCAAAATACTCCCTCTTAGGAGTAAGCCCAGTTAAAAACGCTTTCTTTACGCTTTTACAGTCGCCAAGAAGAATGTTCGACATAACTTGACTCATAACCGTGCAGTAAATCGAGATTGCAAGCACAACTATAAGCGTAGTTAAAAAGAGTGCCGATAAAGGCATTATTAATATCGTAAGTTTGAACACTCCCCAAATTATAAGACCGACAATAGCACAGTGAATAATAGAGCAAACCCCGTCTATAAGTTGATAAACGAGTATTTTCTTTAAATTTTCAACGAGAGTTCCAATATACCCTCTGTGCGACATATCAGTCATATAACCGTTTACAAGTATCATAAGCGTACAGTCGCTTATACCCGTTAAAAATCTATAAAAAATAAATACAACGGCTATTATAACTACCGTTAAAACGATATTGCCGATATTGTTTGATAAAAAGGTAATAACGGCGTTAAAGTCGGCTGAAAGGGCTGCCGCCGCCGAGGCGTAATCCACGTCGCTTAAAACTGAAGTAATTATGCTACCGAAATCTTTAAAGACAGGACGAATTACATCAAAAAACGGCTGTAATCTTATCCTTAAAATAAGACTTAGCGTAAAGGAAAAAATTACAAACATTATCACCTTATACAGTAGATTTTTAAATACCAACGCGTAATTGCTAACGGCTATTTTTAAAGCGTTCTTTGCTCTCATAGATATCTCCGTTTGTTTTTATTACCCTTACATTATATATCATATTCGGTTTTTTTGCAATACTTTTTTAACATAAAAACCGTTTTACCTACCCAATAAGTCGATTTTCACCTTTTTACGTCAATAAAAACGAAATCTTCTCTTGCGTCAGGCCTATAAGTTTCAACCTTGACGTTTTCTAAAGTTAAACCGTCGATATGTCTAAAAAATATCCCCTTTGCCGGCAGTATTCTTCCGTAAACGTAAACCTCTGGATAGTCTTGCGCCTCTTCGGGAACTTCAACATTATACGTCTTTACACCGCCGTCAAGTTTTAAAGTTACGTTCTTTAAGGTAATATTTTCTAAAGGATACTCTTTAAGACCGCATACGTTAGAGGTCATTTGCCAATCGCTTTCGGCGGTGTTTCCGCCTTTTCTGTCGTCAAAACTCTCGGCAGTACCGAAAATCCACGGATATTGATAAAAATCGTTTGCCTTATAACTATTATAATTCCAAGCGATAACCTCGTACGGCTCGTACGGGCCT
>SVIB01000054.1 GCA_015055505.1 Clostridiales bacterium | reverse complement strand
CACCCACAAAAGAACAAGTATGGACATAATGGCGGCAACGATTTTTCTGCGGGATTTCTTAAACATCGTCACACCTCAATTCGTATCCGATTCCACGCACCGCCTTTATTTCGGTTTTTGCCTCTACAAAGCTGAGCTTTTTGCGTGTGAAGGACATATATACTTCTACATTATTGTACTCTGCATCACTTTCAAATCCCCAAATTTTTACTGCAAACTGTTCACGTGTAAGTATCTGACCGCTATTTGCAATTAAATATTCAAGGATTCGGTATTCCTTTTCGCTGAGCCGAACACTCTGACCATTGGTGGTACAGGATAAGATAAGCGTGCTCCTATCCAAGGTGATATCTCCAAAGGAAAGAATACCATCTGTCATACCGAGTGTTCTTCTCCCCAGCGCACGAAGTCGGGCAAGGAGTTCTTTGGTCATAAACGGTTTTGTAAGGTAATCATCCGCACCGCTATCAAGACCAGTAACTTTATCGTCAATCTCCGCCTTTGCGGTAAGCATCAATATTGGTGTTGCAATTCCTTGACTGCGAACATTCTTTGCAATCTCATATCCATTTATACTGGGGAGCATAACATCAAGGATAATAATATCATATATATAGCTCTCGATTGCGGCTAAACCTTCAAGGCCGTTAGCATAATGGTCAACTTCATATTTTTCAAGACGCAGAATTTCACACAGTGCTTCTGCCATTCTTTTTTCATCTTCAACGAGTAAAATCCTCATAGGGACACCTCCACATACACCATTATACCATAAAAGATTGAAAAATGATTGAAAAAAAATTAAAAGAGCAGACTTAGCAATATTAAATCACTAAATCTGCCCATTATTTTTACTTCGGTGGTTCAAATCCACCTTGTAGGTCGTTGGCATCTATGAAATTGCAACAAGGTGTGATGAGATACAAGGGCGGTTTTGCCGCCCTTGATAATATACAGCCTGACGGCTGATGATATACCATTGCTTTCGCAATGGATAAAAAAATCGACTTGTTTTCACAAGTCGATTTTTTGGTGGGCAGAGGTGGATTCGAACCACCGTAGACGCTAGTCAGCAGATTTACAGTCTGCCCCCTTTAGCCACTCGGGAATCTACCCATATGGAGCTGGTGATCGGAATCGAACCAACAACCTATTGATTACAAATCAATTGCTCTGCCTATTGAGCTACACCAGCATATTTGGTGGTTCGGGGTGGAATTGAACCGCCGACACGAAGATTTTCAGTCTTCTGCTCTACCGACTGAGCTACCGAACCAAAAATGGCGACCCGGAAGAGACTCGAACTCTCGACCTCTAGCGTGACAGGCTAGCGTTCTAACCAACTGAACTACCGGGCCACGACCATTTTTTTGTCATGTGTGAAAAGTATTGAATTGGTGGGCCTTTAGGGACTTGAACCCCAGACCGATCGGTTATGAGCCGACTGCTCTAACCAACTGAGCTAAAGGCCCTTAAAAAATTTTGGTCGGGGTGAGAGGATTCGAACCTCCGGCCCCATGCTCCCAAAGCACGTGCGCTACCGGACTGCGCTACACCCCGAAAGGCTTTTTGCTTTCCACACGCTAGTAAATAATATACTAATTTTGCGATTAAGTCAAGAGAAAAATCAAAATATTTACAATTTTCTTTAACTTTTTTTCAAAAAAATTTTTACTTTTGCAAATAATTCAAATTATAAGCCTTTCGACAAAAATCTCAACCTATTACCTTAATTTAATACTAATATAAATTACAATGACTGTTATTTTTTGGAGGTATTTTATGGAAGTAAAATACAAAATTGCAAACGGTGTGCTTGAAATTTTTTTCTTTGGAGAATTAGACCAACACAGCGCATCACTTTGTAAAGACGCGCTTGACAATCTTTTGGACTCCACTTTATTCTCCGTTGCGGTATTTGACCTAACTTCTCTATCCTTTACCGACTCCACAGGTATAGGGCTACTTTTAGGGAGATATAAAAAAATATCTAAAATGGGTAAAAGCGTCTACATTAAAAACGCAAAACCCAACGTAGAAAAAGTGCTAACGACGTCTGGAATATATTCCATTATGCCAAAAATTTAATAATATTTTAAGCAAATTGTATTAAGGAGATAATATATGGATAATAGCTTATACATGAAATTCGACGCAAAAAGTCAAAACGAAGCATTTGCAAGGAGCGCAGTTGCCTCCTTTGTTATTCCGTTAAACCCAAGTTTAGAAGAAATTAACGATATAAAAACGGCAGTATCGGAAGCGGCGACAAACGCAGTAGTGCACGCATACAAGGACGAATTAGGTACTATTGAAATATTTGAAACCATTACCGGAAATACGGTTGAAATTATTATTCAAGATCAAGGCGTAGGTATTGAAGACATTAAAACCGCAATCAAGCCATTTTACACGACAAAGCCGGACGAAGAGCGCGCTGGCATGGGTTTTGCAGTTATGCAAGCGTTAATGGACGAAGTGGAAGTTAAAAACAGGGAAGGCGGCGGTCTTATAGTTAAGCTTACAAAGCACATAAATTAGTACATAATAATTTTTAAGGTGCGGGTATGCTTGACCATGAAATGACGATGGAATACCTAAGAAAAGCAAAACAAGGAGATGAAAACGCAAAAGAAATACTTATAAAGGAAAACTCTCCCCTTATAAAAAGTATAATTAAAAGATTTGTTGGACACGGAGTAGATTACGACGACCTTTACTCTATCGCGTGCGTGGGATTCATGAAAGCGATAAACAATTTTGATTTTTCCCTTTCATTAAAGTTCTCTACCTACGTTGTACCCATGTGCATTGGGGAAGTTAAAAGATTTTTAAGGGATGACGGAATAATTAAAATTTCAAGAGCAGTAAAAGTCCTTTCCTATAAAATATCAAAATACGTAGAAGAATACAGAAATACTTATGGTGAGGACCCCAAAATCGCCCAAATTTCGAACTATTTTA
This sequence comes from Clostridiales bacterium, assembly GCA_015055505.1. GTDB lineage: Bacteria > Bacillota > Clostridia > Christensenellales > Borkfalkiaceae > UBA10281. Next base: position 887 of record SVIB01000054.1, on the reverse strand, counting down.
ACGTCCCTGAAACTGACGTCGTATACGCGCTTGAAATTAAAAACGCGCCCATTTACGCTTATTCCAAAAAAGACGAGGACGATTGTCCCATTATAGACAAAATTAAAGGAAAAGACGATTATTTAAAAATCGACGATAAAATAATACTTAAAAACGCCCTTAAATCCTTGGACGAAAGGGAGCGTAAAATTCTTATATTACGATATTTTAGAGATAAAACTCAAAGTGAAATTGCCAAGTATTTTGGACTATCGCAAGTGCAAATTTCACGTATTGAAAGCAAAATTATTAAAAAGCTAAAATTGCAGTTTGAAGAAGAATAATCGTCTATCGGACTTATAATTGTTTAATCATTAAAAATAAAACACACCCAAACGGGTGTGTTTTTCTTAATTTTTAAGGCGTATTTGTTTACTAAATAATTATTAAAATGTTTTAATGCAAGTTAACTCAAATTATATTACAGTTCAAGTTCGTCAAGAGTTTTTTTGAAAGAAGGGAAAAAGTTTTTCATAAAATAATTGACTTCTTCGCTATTGAAATTCTCTATCTCTTTTTTGATAGTCTTTTCCGCTTTTGCAAATTCCTTGTTGCCTGCCTTTAACTCCTCTACGCATTTAATATATGCTGAAATTTTATCTGCGTACTTCATAATGGTATATTCTTCTTGCGAAGGTCTTACAAGTTCCTGATATACGTCGCGCAAACTTTCTGGCAACGTATTCAAAAGTTTGTCCTCCGCGCCTTTTTCCAAGTCCTTAAACGCGTTTTTAATTTCCGGATTAAAGTACTTGATTGGCGTTGGCAAGTCGCCCGTTATAACTTCGCTCGTTTCGTGATACAAAGCAACCATGCCGATACGGTCGCAATTATAACTCTTTCCGTAA
>SVIB01000053.1 GCA_015055505.1 Clostridiales bacterium | reverse complement strand
ACAATCAAACGTTCTACTGTTTCTCTTACCTTTTGTTTCAATTCTTCCGTTTGCTCAGTATCTCTATGCCCGAAAAAACTACACGTTTTCATAAATCCCCCTAAAAGCAAAAAAGAGCCCACCAAAACAAAAACATTTCAGCGGCTCCTTGCCAATCCCATATTTAATTAATAAAAAAGATGCCGCCTCTTACGAGACGACACCGCAGAAAATATCATCTCGAAAGCTGCGACACTTATCTTCGATACACTACACGCCATGAAAGGGATTCGTATAAAGCGAGATAGATATAATCCACCAAAAGATTATATCCCTATCAATAGCATTATAAAATTGTAGTATATCTCCTTTTTAATTCAAAGATAATTGTCGCATACTCATTATACGCAATTCTTTTTCTTTTGTCAAGAGTTCCCAGAGAAAATATTGTCAAAACTTAGTGCGCCGTATATACTTCGTTTAAATGCAAACAAAAAAATGAACTTTTCAGCGTTACATACGCCACAAAAGCTCATTTTATCCTTTAAATTATTTCTTTTTTATAATTTTATAATTAAGAAAACCTTGTCTATTTCAACATTTCTATTCTGCTTTCAGCCCTACATACTCTGCACGGGCGTGTCTACCACCTCCTCGTCTAATACCTGCCCCTGCTCTTCCGCTAATTCTTCAGCGGTAAGCTTACGGAACGAGTCCTCGCCAGGAACTAACGCCAGCGTTCTGCCGTTGTCCCATTGCATATGCAATTGACCTGCGTCATCCACGTGCTTCACCGTTCCCCGCGTTCCGCTTTCGACGGGCGCATACGGATCTTCCATATGATGAAGCACTACGCGCGTCCCAGGCGGATATTCCGCTTTGTACCTTTCCGCCATTCTTCTCTCTTTCTCAAATTGATTCATAGCTACATCCCTCCTTTCTTTTTTTTTACTTGCTTCGGATAAGGAATGACCATTCCCACACCGAAACGCTTAATCTCCAGTGCCGTGAAGATTAGTTGCCGCATTGCTCCCGATACCACGTCCTTGTCCACAAGGTCATTCATAGAAATATGCCTCGAACCAAGTGCGATATCTTTTGCTGCACAGAATAAAAGATAGCCTTCCTCCGTACTACGATTCAGCCGAACTCGATGGATAGGAATTTTGTTGTCGATCATATAAATCTTGCATCGATTCCATAACTTCAAGTTCGCAGTCAAGAGAAAAACTATCGCCATCTGCGTGTTGTCTTTCTTGTTCATTTTTTTGATTTCTTTTTCAAACCGTCTTTTGTGGATATCATTTCTAAATCGCATTTTTTCTCGCCTCCTTTTGACATTTTTGCAATAAAAAAAGCCGACTGCTTCTTATGAAACAATCGGCTTGATTTCCTAATTTAGTTGTTGAATTTTTGTCATAAAAAAGCGCAAAGAATTTTCCATTCTTTACGCATCTTTTTATTAATTTTTAGCCACCGTTGAGTTCAAGTCCTTTCAGAACCCCAAAATAGCCATTTTACAGCAGTGTTTTTGTAAAAAAATATCACGACTTTCGACATGCAAAAACCCCTGGAATTTCCAGGGGTTTCGCACGATTACAGCAGAATCGTTCGCTTTATTTGGTGCGGATAAAGGGATTCGAACCCACACGGTTGCCCACAGGAACCTGAAACCTGCGCGTCTGCCAGTTCCGCCATATCCGCATTTAAAACGCGGTCTTCCTTTAGATTTCCGCTTTAAATATAATATATTAATTATGCTTGTTTGTCAATCGTTTACGTCAATAGTATTATTATAATTAGTATTCCCGTATGGAGTATTGCCCCTATTACGTTGGTAAATTTAAAATACCAATGCTTGCTTTTGTGCCTAAGTCCAAAAACTCCAATAAGTCCGCCGTACGCTCCGCCAAGTAGTGAAAGTGAAAGCAAAGTCTTTTCTTTCGTTCGCCACGTTCCTGCTTTGGCTTTTGCTTTGTCAAAAAAGTAGGCAAGTAAAGTTATTACACTAAGTATAAGTAAATATACTATGTAGATTTGATATGGGTACATATATGCCTCTATAAGTTGATTATTCGGGGTTTTCAGCGTCAGTTGAGTTGCTACTATTTTCGTTTTTTGCTCTATTAGTCTTAAGGTTGATTATGCCAAAACTCATAAGAGTAATAACTTGCGCGGGGATACCTACTACAAAAACGAGTGGGTAAGGTTTAGAGGTTGCAAGCCATACGATACAAAACGAAACGAGTATAAGCGACCAAATAAACGCGGATACAAAAACGATTTTCCAAATCCGTTTAGCCCACAACGAACTGAAAATAAGTAAAAGTAAAAAATAAATAGGCAATGGAAAAACGAAACATCCAAGGAAGTTTACCCATAAATATTCGTGATTTGCCGATTGGAGTGATACGAAAACAGTCAACGCGCAAACGAAAATTGCAACGATTGTTATAGCCGAAATTAAAAAACGATTTCTATTTTTTACTGTTTTTGCGTAATTTGTGGGTTGCTTTATAACCTCTTCCTCATTGTGCGCTGAAATTAGAAAATCAATTGTAACTCCGAAAAAGTCGCTTATGCTTTTAAGTACGGCAACGTCGGGAATAGATTCTCCGCGTTCCCATTTGGAAACAGCTTTGTCGGAATAGTTTATTTTTTCGGCAAATTCAACCTGCGTAATTTTCATTTGCTTTCTGAGCCGTATTAAGTTTTGTGCAAATATAGATTTTATCTCTTCCATTTTACACCTTACTGCTTTTTGATTTAAAAATTACTTTTATCAACAATTCTTAATCATTTTACCATAACTTTAACAAAAAATCAACGGATTTTAGGTGAAATTTTGTCAATTCTACTGTGAGTAGAGTTTAAAAAACGGCAATTCTACTTTCAGTTATTGGGGTTTATAACATCTAATAGGTGGAGTAGGTTGTAGTTTTAATCGGTTTTAGGTACAATAAACGTATAAAGATTTTGCGGAGGCGCGGACAATGAATTGCGATAACTTAAAAATTACCGTTTTCGGAGATTCTATAGGAAAGGGTATTGTAACGGATAGCGGAAAATTAGAGGTTTTATCTAAAAATGCGGTATCGCTCTTTGAAAGAGAGTTGGGAGTTAAGGTTGACAACCGTTCAATTTACGGTCAGTCGCTTAAAAGGATATATGAAAGAGGTCTTATAGACACATATTTGAACAACGTAGATACGAGCGCAAGAAACGTCGTAGTTATAGAACTTGGCGGAAACGACGCCGATTTTAATTGGCGCGAAGTTGCGTCTAATCCTAAATACGACCACGATTCTAAGACGTCCTTAAAAGAGTTTACGGCATATTACGGCGAAATTATTAAAAAGTTAAAAGATAACGGCGTTAGGGTTATTGCTTGTACTATCGCACCTATTGATTCGGAGCGGTTTTTTAATAACGTAATAGGAACTCTTACCGATAAAGAGCGGGTTTTGGAGTTTTTCAAAGGCGATTTTAATACTATTCACCGCCATCAGGAAACCTTTAATAACGAAATACTCAAAAATTCATATAAATATGACGTTGACGTAATAGATTTAAGGCAAAAGTTTTTAATTAGCAACGAGTTTGAACATCTAATGTGTTTAGACGGAATTCACCCAAACGAGTGCGGTCACACTCAAATTTATAGCGCGGTAGGTGAATTTTTGGCGAACAATTCGTTAATTGCATAAAAGTCTTGACCTTTTCGCGACAAAAAGATATAATCTTTTGTATGAAAGAAAAGTTAAAAGAATTAATTTTAAAACTTTATAACGATAGGCGGATAAGGTTTATATTCGTAGGGTGTTTAAATACGCTTGTAGGAACGGGTACGACCTTACTTATTTATCTTGCTTTTGGGTACGGACTTTTTGAGCAGAGCAATATA